>CAZPUJ010000545.1:0-4752 GCA_964589725.1 uncultured Planctomycetaceae bacterium | reverse complement strand
CGAACGAAGTGGAAGTCGGCAAAGATAAAACCGCCTACGTCAGCGACGGCTACGGCAAAGCCGTGTGGAAAATCCCTGCCGGCGGCAAGCCCGTGAAATGGGTCTCCGGCGACCCGCTGAAAAATCCGGTCGGGCTGACTTGGCAAGGCGAGACGTTGCTGGTCATCGACCCGCACGCCAAGGCCCTCTTCGCCGTCGATGCCACCGGCAAGATCTCGCGTGTCCAAGTCACGTCGAATCAGTAAACTACCGCGTCGGACGGTTGGCCAAGCCATCCCGATAACTCGGCAGTGATGTCAGCAAAGTGGCCATTTCGTTCCGCGAGACGAAACTCCAGGACGTAGAGCATGATGGCGACGTGTAGTTTTGGGAGGTTCAGGCATGACGACTGTCATCAACGATCGTGAGACGGAACGGCAAATGATTGCGCGCCGTCGCCGATTGGGACACGATAAGTTCGACGAAGTCTGGAACGGAGTGTACGTCATGTCGCCTTTGGCTAATAACGAGCACCAAGGCTGTGTTGGCGGGCT
Source organism: uncultured Planctomycetaceae bacterium (assembly GCA_964589725.1). Taxonomy (GTDB): domain Bacteria; phylum Planctomycetota; class Planctomycetia; order Planctomycetales; family Planctomycetaceae; genus CAYSHJ01. The sequence goes on along the minus strand of CAZPUJ010000545.1, from coordinate 4,219 downwards.
GGTTTCTGTTCTTTACGGTATTGTGCAATCATCGGGACTTGGCCTTGTGCTGCTGGGAATCAACGTCAGTGACCGCGACGAGCAGTGGAAGAAGAACTTCCGCTGTCCTGACGTCGCCGTGTTCCTCAACGACACCACCGCGGTCGATTGTGACACGCACTGGCTGGGTGGCCCAGATTTCGCCGTCGAAGTCGCAAGTCGGGGTGAGCGGGTCGCACGAAAGCTCCGCTTCTATGCCAAGGTGCAAACGCGCGAGTTGTTGATCGTCGAGCGTTATCCATGGAGTTTGAAGCTGTATCGATTGGAGGATGGTGAACTGCGTTTAGCCGGTGATTCGACGGTCGGAGCGGAGACGTGGCTCGCGCCCCTAGTCGTGCCGCTGTCGTTCCGTTTGATCGAGGGCGTCAAGCGGCCGCGACTGGAAGTCCGGCATTCCGATGGCCAGCAATCGTGGATAGTGTGAGTCATGACCTCACGACGAATCAATCTCTGGCTGCTGATACTGGCGACGGTGATCGCCTGCCAAGTGGGAAATGTCTCGACCGCACATGCCAGTTGCGGCGACTATTTGATTGGCCGTCATCCTGGCCACGCGAGGTCCATGCATGTGGCGGAAACTTCGTTCACATCGGAACCGGGCGAGCGGCCTGCATCCACGCGACGTCCGTTTCGTCAGACACGGTGCAACAGCTTCGATTGCCAAAAGGCTCCCTCCGAACCGCTCTCACCGACGCCCACCCAAATCACGCCGACTGACCACGAACGCCTCGGCTGCTTAAATGCCGAGTTGCCTCCCGCGATCGAACGTGAGTCATGCTGCTGGATCCCTCAAGCCGAGACGCTTTCGTTCGGTTACCCACTGTTGATCGAGCATCCTCCTCGCGCGTGAGCCTTCAAGCCGCCGCGAAGTTCCTTTTGTCCGGTCCACTTTTCCCGTCGGGGAGAGGGCTAGGCTGAGGGGCCTCCAGAGTCTGCTGGTGCCCGCTGCATCGCCGCCTCGAACGCGAATCACTGTCGAGTCGAGTATCACCGCACCGAACCTGCTAAGCACTCTCGCGCAGGCCGCTCGCAAGATTCATACATTCGTCCCCGTGCATTTTTCCGAGGAATAACCTTATGGATTCCGTCCCATCCAACGGTTCACCAGCCGAACCGGTTCCGCTTGCCGGTTCGCCGCCACCGTCCGCCACTCTGCCCACCACGCCGCCAAAACAATACGTCCGCGCCGTAACGCCCGGACTTCGCAAGCTGCTGTACTTCGTCTTCGGACTGGTGGCGTTGCTGGGAGCGAACTCGCTGTACCTCGCGAGCATCACATTCCTGGGCTGGGTGAAGGCGCAGGCTTTCGAGAACTACTTTTATCAGTTGATGTTCCTGGGGCATCTCGCGCTCGGCTTGCTGCTGGTCGTGCCATTCGTGATCTTCGGCATCAAGCACATGCTGTACGCGAAAGATCGCCGCAATCGCCGAGCGGTGAAGGTTGGCTACGCGCTCTTCACCGTGAGTTGCGTTGTGCTTGTCACCGGATTGTTGCTGATGCGTGTCGGTGGCTTTGACCTCAGGCAACCGCTGGCTCGAGGGACGATCTACTGGCTGCACGTCGCCTGCCCGTTGATGGCCGGTTGGCTGTACTGGCTGCACCGGCTCGCCGGCCCACGCATCAAATGGAAGATCGGTTTGAGCTACGCCATCGTCGTCGGAGTCGCCGTCGTCGCGATGGTGATGCTGCACTCGCAAGACCCGCGGACGTGGAACGTGGCCGGACCGAAGGATGAAGGGAAGTATTACGAACCGTCGCTGGCTCGAACCGCAACCGGCAACTTCATACCGGCGAAAACACTGATGATGGACGATTACTGCCAGAAATGTCATCCCGACGCTCATGCTCAATGGGCACAAAGTTCTCACCGTTTCAGCTCGTTCAACAACCCAGCCTACTTGGCGTCGATTCGCGAGACGCGCGAAGTCGCCTTCAAACGCGACGGCAACGTGAAGGCGTCGCGCTGGTGTGCCGGATGCCACGACCCGGTGCCGTTCTTCAGCGGCGCGTTCGACGACCCGAAGTTCGATCTTCAGAACCACGTGACCGCTCATGCTGGCATCACTTGCACGACGTGCCACTCCATCACGCACATCAAAAGCACGCGCGGCAACGCCGACTTCACGATCGAAGAGCCGCAGCATTACCCGTTTGCGACCAGCGGCAACGCCGTGCTCCAATGGATCAACAACCAAATGGTCAAAGCCAGGCCGTCGTTTCACAAGAAGACGTTCTTGAAAGATCTGCATAAGACGGCCGAGTTCTGCTCGACCTGCCACAAGGTCCACTTGCCGTATGAACTCAACAACTACAAAGCGTTTTTGCGGGGGCAGAACCACTACGACTCGTACCTGCTGAGCGGCGTCTCCGGCCACGGTGCTCGCAGCTTCTATTACCCGCCGAAAGCGATCGCCAATTGCGCCGGCTGCCACATGCCGCTCAAAGAATCGAACGACTTCGGAGCCAAGCTCTTCACTGGTGCGAAAGACCTGAGCATCCACAATCACCTATTCCCCGCCGCGAATACCGGCTTGGCGTGGATGCGCAATGCTCCGCCAGAAGTCATCGAAGCTCACCAGAAGTTTTTGCAAGAGATCACTCGCGTCGACATCTTCGGCCTGAAGGAAGGTGGCACGATCGACGGCAAGCTGCTCGCGCCGATTCGGCCCAGTGTCCCGACGCTCAAGCCGGGAGAGAAATATCTGCTCGAAGCGGTGGTGCGGACGTTGAAGATCGGCCACCCGTTGACGCAAGGGACTGTCGACTCCAACGAATTGTGGGTCGAAGTCACGCTGACGTCGAACGGTCAAGTCATCGGCAAAAACGGCGGACTGGACGAGAACGGCGAGGTCGATCCGTACTCGCACTTCATCAACGTCTTCATGCTCGACAAGGAAGGCAATCGCATTGACCGCCGCAACCCGCAGGACATCTTTACGCCGCTCTACAATCATCAAATTCCGCCCGGTGCCGGCCAGGTCGCTCATTATGAGTTCGCATTGCCGCCCGACGTGAAGGCTCCGGTGACCGTCGAGGTCAAGCTGCAATACCGCAAGTTCGACAAGCCGTACATGGACTATGTCACGCGCTCGGCGAAAGAGGGCGATAAGCCCATCAAGAATTTTTCTCTCGGCCAGAAGTATTTGAACGATCTCCCCATCACGACGATGGCCGTTGATCGCGTGACATTCCCTGTCGAAGGCGTCGCAGCGGTCGTCGATAACAAAGAACGCGAGATCCCGCTCTGGCAACGCTGGAACGATTATGGCATCGGTTTGTTCCTCGAAGGCAAAGCTGAACTGCGTCAGGCGGCCGATGCGTTTGCCGAGGTCGAGAAACTCAATCGTTACGACGGTCCGCTCAATCTCGCGCGCGTGCTGCACCGCGAAGGCCGACTCGACGAAGCCGTCGAGGCTCTGAACCGAGCGATCAAGCACAACGATCCCCCGAACGATCCGCCCGCGCCGCGTTGGACACTATCTTGGCTGACGGGACTCGTGAATCGCGAGCAGGGCCGGCTGAAAGAAGCGGAGACGAATTTCCGCGCCGTCCTCGAAGACAAGACCTCGGAAATGATCGAGCGCGGCTTTGACTTCAGCCTCGATTACGAGGTCATCAATCTGCTCGGCCAGACGCTGTTCGATCAGGCACAACAATTGCGAGCCGAATCCGACGCCGCCGAACGCGAGCAGCTGCTGGGCTCAGCGATCGCGACGTTTGAGAAGACTCTGGAGATCGACAGCGAGAACGTCACTGCTCACTACAGCCTGCAACAGATTCACACGCAACTCGGGAACAAGGCGAAGGCTGCGTTTCACGGCGAACAGCACTTGAAGTTCAAACAAGACGACAACGCTCAAGGCCGAGCCGTTCGACTCGCCCGCGAAAAATACCCGGCCGCCAACTTCGCTGCCGAAGCACTCGTGATCTATCCGCTGCAACGAGCTGGAGCACCGGGTCTCGACGGATCACGCGATCTCACGGCCCTCACCAAGGACCAATGACCAATGACCAATGACAACCAACACCTCGACCCCAACACGCTCGAACGCGACGACACCGTCATTGCCACCGCGCTCAAGTGGTCGGCGATCGTGATCCTGCTGCTGGTCGTGGCCGCCGGCTTCGGAGCGTACCAGTTCTTCAAAGCCGCTCCACCGCCGGAAGTCAAAGTGACAA
>CAZPUJ010000544.1:0-4605 GCA_964589725.1 uncultured Planctomycetaceae bacterium | reverse complement strand
TTCGTTCGGCAGTTGGACTCTGGCGTCCATCTCTTTCCTGTCCTTGATCGCGGCGCTTGTCGGCGGCGTCCTGGCAGCCTACTTCTTCGGCAATCGTGTGATCTCTCTGGGTTCCCTGGTGGGCTTGCTCACCATCATCGGCATGACAGCACGCAACGGCATCATGATGTTCGAGCACTTCCAGCACCTCGAGCGGCATGAAGGGATGAGTTTCGGTCCCGAACTTGTCCTGCGCGGCGCCATGGAGCGGATTTCGCCCATCATGATGACGATGCTCACAACCGGTCTCGCGCTGTTGCCCCTGGTGGCCGCGGGCGCGATACCTGGCAATGAGATCGAACATCCGATGGCGATCGTCATCATGGGTGGTCTGATCACGGCAAGCTTGCTGAATCTGTTCGTGATTCCTTCGCTGTACTTGCGATTTGGTGCTCGACGTGATGCGGCCACTGCAAGCCTGCAACCAGCGTAACGTTTTGAACTCTGGTGAATGCTGGCGGGAACCGAAATCGGTCCCGCCACCGTTCGCCAATTTCGCCGAAAAACTCAAGGCAGTCTTCGGCAAATCGAAACCTTCCGAGCGTCAGTGATGCTCCCGTTAGTGATTCCCGGAGACAATCCAGTGACCGAGATCAAGCACCCGATGGCCGTCGTCATCACAGGTGGTATGATAACGTCAACCGTCCTGACCCTGTTTGTGACTCCCTCCATGTACTGGCATTTCGGCGCTCTAAAAAGGAAGTCTGCCGTTCCCGTCTTGGTGCCCGCTCTCAACTACTAAACCTAAGGAGAATGTAAATGATGAAGTGCCCTCGATTTCCATTTGTGGCGTCCCTGGCCGTGGCTTCCCTGTTGATGCTTGGGGCATCGGTCGGCGCCGCTGACAAAGCGACCGCCCCACCTAAAGACCTCAAGGAGTTTCGGTCGGGCGATTTCAACGAACGTTCCACCACCATCGACAACGAATGGTTCCCCTTGAAGCCGGGAACGCGGCTTGTTTGGGAAGGATCGACCGTTGATGACGAAGGTGACCTGCAGCCGCATCGCGTGGTGTTGACCGTCACCGACTTGACCAAAGTCATTAACGGCGTACGCACGGTCGTCTGCTGGGATCAGGACTTTGAAGATGGTGAGCTCGTGGAAGCCGAGATTGTCTTCTTTGCTCAGAGCAAGAACGGAGAGGTCTGGCACTTTGGACAGTATCCCGAGGAATATGACGAAGGGAAAGTCGTCGCATCGCCGGGTTGGATACACGGTTTCGATACCTGCCTGGCAGGGATCCATATGCCTGCCAAACCGAAACTTGGAGATCCGGGCTTCTACCAGGGTTGGGCTCCCAAGGTTCCCTGGACGGACCGTGCGGTGGTGCAAGAGGCCGGGGTCAAGGTCACGGTTCCTTCTGGAACTTATGAGGACGTTTTGGTGTTTGACGAGAGCAACCTGGAGGAACCGGACTCGCACCAGCTCAAGTACTACGCCCGTGGCATCGGTAATATCAAGGTTGGCTTCCTGGGTAAGGACGATCAATCGGAGAAGTTGGAACTTACGAAAGTCGAAAAACTCGACGTCACCGAGATGGCCGAAGCCCGCGAAGCGGCCTGGAAACTCGAGAAGAACGCCGCCGAAAGACTCGCGGACGTCTTCGCAAAATCGAAACCTTTGGAGCGACTGTTTGGAAAGCTGACCGAGGAACTAGCCAAGGAAATCGCACTCAAAAAGGTCAAAGGCAAAGCCACCGACGCGGCCGTCGAGACGAAATTCGGGAAAGAAACATTCGTCGTCGAAGTGCTGACGGATGATGGAGAGGAAATCGATGTGGTCATCGACCTCGAAACCGGCAAAGTGTTAGCCGTTGAAGACTAGCTAACAGTCGTGACCCAGCCGCTCATCGGGGGCGCACGATGTCAATATCGTTGGCATCGTATGCACTTTCTTGGTGGTTATTCACAAGACTAGACCTCAAACAAGCGATGTTTCCAAACCCCACCGAGCTTGCCTCGGTGGATCAAGGCTTTTGCACTACGAAGCGCTTCACTCGAAATCTCAAGCTGCGTAGTGCAGAAGCCCGAAATCCACCGAGCTCGTCTCAGTGGTATCTACACAACTCACGAAGTGAAGTCATGCGGTTCGCCCCGAAGGGGCAGCAATATATCAGCCCAGGGCAGAGCGGAACGGCGTCAGCCGTGCAGCGTCGCCCTGGGTACGCAATCGAATCAGTGTTCGGAGCCCTGAAAGGGCGAAACAAGGCGGCGCGAGAGATTCCAGATCTTGTTGCGCCCTTTCAGGGCTGAAGGCATCATTTATGACCGTGTCCTGGGGCGGTGCTGCGCTCTGCCCCAAGCTGACATGTGGCTGCCCCTTTCGGGGCGAACATGAGAAAGGTGAGAGACATGAGAAACGCACTCGGAATAGTTGTAGCCGTGTTCATGCTTGTGGGCAGTGTGAGCGCCCAAGCTCCGTCGGATCAGGCGACAGAAGAATTCGGGATGACTAAGAAGGAACTGGTCCAAGCCATCGAGAAGGTGGAAGGGTTGATTGCCAAGTGCATGGGGAAACAAGGGTTCGAGTATATCGCCGCGGACTTCAAGACGGTCCGCAAAGGGATGCAGGCCGATAAGCGCGAGCCCGGACTGAGCGAGGAGGAGTTCATCGAAAAGAACGGGTTCGGCGTCGCGACCAAGTACACCGGAAAACCACCGCAACTTGTCGAGGGTTACAGTCCAGCCAAAGTCGGTTTGGGTGAGCAGAACATTCGCATCTTTCAGAAATTGTCGCCCCAGGATCAGGTGGCCTACAACCGCGCTCTGTTTGGCGAAAACACGGATGCCTCGTTCGCTGTTGGACTGGAGACGGAAAATTTCTCGCGCTGTGGCGGTTGCACCCTGGACGCGATCAAGCAGGTTTTTAAGCCCGAGCAGTTGAAGGCCAGCTACTACAACCCGATCGATGCCAAAGTCCGTAATCACAAAATCATGAAGGAGGCTGTGCGGGAATTTCAAGCGAAGATGAGCAAAGCGGGTTACGACTACAATCACCCGGACGAAGTCGAACCCAGTATCCGCGAACGGCTGGCGGCCATTACGGGCGGCGGAACGATTCCCGTCGAAAAGTTGTCGCCTGAACAGCAGGCTTCTCTGAAAGCGCTCAGGGCCTATGAGTTAAAGGTCGCGAAGATCAGCTTTGAACTACAACAGACGATCATCGATCCGGCTGAGGAGAAGGTTCAGAAGGAGTTGTTTTCGCGCGACGTGAAATGAGCGGTTGCCGAAATGCAACCTGCCAGCGCGGTGCAGGCGAAAGCCAAAAACCGATCTCGAAAACCGAAACAATCACAGAATTCTCAAGACAAACGACAGACGAATGTGGCATAGTCACACTGTATAAACCCGGCCGTTCGATTCGCTGGAGTGGGGACAGCGATGTTGGCGAGGGGACAGGGAATCAGCCCTGGTTTCGACTCCCCCCGTACTCTGAGTGAACATCGTGAGCAAAAAACGCATCGTCGTCGCGTTCTTGATCGTCGTGTTACTGGTGGCTGTCGCGATCGGAGCTTGGGTCGCCGGATCGGGCATCCAGTCTCCCGCGGAACGCGCCGCGCAAACCGCCCCCCCGACGCCTTCGCCGATTCTCGTGCCGGTTGAACAGCGCGTGCTCAGTTCCGAGATTATCGCACGCGGTAGTGGCAGGTTTGGTTTGCCACAGCCGATCTCACTGGCTCCGTCGACCTTGAAAGCCAAGGCGGGGTTGATCACGACAGTGCCCTTGCCGAACACCGAGGTGAAGGACGGTGATGTGATGCTCACCGCTTCAGGACGCCCCGTCTTCGTCCTGCAGGGTCAGATCCCGGCCTACCGCGACCTGGTTCCTGGCATTTCTGGAGCCGACGTCAAGCAGCTGGAGGAGGGACTCGCCCGACTGAAGTTTGATCCGGGTTCCGTGGATGGAGTTTTTGACGAACAGACGAGCGCCGCCGTTGTCGAGTGGTACAAGTCGGCGGGGTGGGAGCCGTTTGGACCGACCCCCGAACAGATTACGAATCTCCGAACTCTCGAACAGAATTTGAGCGACGCGACAAGAAATCAGTTGAAGGCGGCCGCGGCGGCCGCGGCCGCGGCTCTACCCGTGGAATCGGTGCGCGCCACTGCGGAACTCGCCAATAAGACGGCCGCCGAAGAAGTTGAGGCCAAAATCGCTGCCCGGGATAAGGCGACGGCAGACCTGGCGAACGCGGAGCGGGCCATCGAAGCCGCGCGCGCCACGGCCAATCATAAGAGTCGAATTGCCGCCGCTGAACTGGCGGTCAAAAACGCCGACCGGGTGCGGTTGATTGCCAGGTCGAAGAACCAGTCACCACTGGCAGTCGACGCGGCGCGCACCAAGGCTGACGAAGCGAACAAGGCTGCCGCCGCCGCCGTCGCGGCCAAGATCGCAGACCGAGCTCTAGTCGTCTTGGATCCACGCTCATTAATCACGTCCCGGATGGCCGCCGATGCCAACCTCGAACTGGCGCGGGCCTCTTCCAGCACCACGCGACTGGACGGCGAATTAGCCGTGCATAACGCGGAACGTGACGCCAAACTGGCTGTCGAGCAATTCGAACTGGCG
>CAZPUJ010000543.1:0-17829 GCA_964589725.1 uncultured Planctomycetaceae bacterium | reverse complement strand
GCAAGGAGCACCGAGAGGCGAAGAGGTACGCAGCCAGCGTCGCTCGGTAACGAGTGGCGGCGAAGGGGCCAGGTGAGGATGGCTCGGGTCGAAGAGGGGGTCAGGTGTTCTGATTTCTGTTTTGCTCCCGCGATCCACCCCCACCTTGGTTCGCAGACAGTCACCCGATCAACGGTTCGCTCTCCATCGCAACAGCAAAACAGAAATCAGAACACCTGACCCCGGATGTCACACGCTTCATCGGCCCCACATCTCTCGCAATGCCAGCGCGTGCGCGGCGAACTCCGCATCGCGTTCCAATCGCTCGCGAGCTTGATTCACCGCCGTCGAAAAGCCGCTGCGCGAAAGCTGGAACGCATCCGCCAGTTCGGCCGCTGACACCGTCAACAGATCGCGACTCAACAACACCGCCAGCAATCGAGCGGCATTGTCATGCCGCCCGCGCCGTCGAACCACCGCTTCCGAGACACCGAGTCGGCTGGCCACAGCCGCAATGACCGCATTCTGATCCGTCGGCTGCGATGTCATGCCAGCCAAGCAGACCGTGCGGACACGCTCCACAAACTCCGGGCTTCCCAAAATCCAGTCATCCACCGCGGCGTCCAGCGGATTTGCCGGCGCAGCGGCCAGTCCCGCATCCACAAACCGCTTGTAGCCCACGCGAGCCGCCGCTTCATTCTGAGATCGCTCCGCCAGAACGGTCGGCCAATCCAGCCAGCTCGGTGCGCCGCGCGGATTCATGTAGTGGTGATAACTTCCCCAAACCCACTCTTCCGGTCGCGACACGCGGCGTGCTCGGCACGGATTGAGATGCACATAACGGCTCAATTCCCAGGCGTGCGTTTCATTTTCGACCACGACGTTGTGGAAGCGCCCCTGAAACAAGCGACCAACTTGTTCATGCCGCCGATTGAACAACGTGGCGTAACCACTCTCCAAGTCGTGCATCCCGGACGACAGCGACGGGACTTCCAACCGGAAAAATAAATGAAAGTGATTGTCGAGCAATACCCAGGCAAACACTCGCCAGCGATGCCGGGCCGCCATGCGTCCCAACAACCGCACAAACTCCGCTCGATCGTCGTCATCACGCACAATGTTCCGCCGCTCAATTCCGCGATTGGTGACGTGATGCAACGAATCCGCGACATCAAAGCGTAATTGGCGTGACACTGGCGATCCCCTGCCGGTCAAACATCGTTGTCCGGCTGGATTCCACCCGATCACTTCTGCGATGTCGAGCGCCGGAGGGGTCAGGTGTTCTGATTTCTGTTTTGGCGGTCTGAATGGATATCAAACTTTGATCGTACGATTGACTCGCGAATGGTGCTGTGGGTGGATCGTGGGGCCAAAACAGAAATCAGAACACCTGACCCCGCGTTCGACACGTCATAGCACTCCGGGTTCGGCGTCTGATGAAGCGTTGCGCGAGACGACCGTTTGCGTGTACTTCTCGACGCGGTCTAGCTCGTTCAGCAATTGCGTGGCGCCGGTGAAGCGGTCGTCGGGGCGTTTGGAGAGCAGTCGCATCACGATCCCCTCGAACAAGGCCGGGATTGCGAGGTGGTATTTCGTGGGTGGATCGGGACGTTGTGTTTGGATCTTAAACACGGTTTCGGCGGTGGTCAGCCCTTCACACGGCGGACGGCCGGTGAGCAGCGCGTAAAACGTGGCTCCCAGACTGTAGAGGTCGGAGCGGGCGTCGATCCGTTCGCCGATGGTCTGTTCGGGAGAGAGATACGGCAGATCGCTCGCAACTGCGCGTGACCAACTTCCACAATCGGATCACGGCGGGCTAGAGTGTCTCCTGAGTTGCTCTCGCTCGATGCGAAGACTCCGACGATCCGACACCCTCACCCCAACCCTCTCCCGAAATGGAGAGGGGGCCGATGCGATGACACTCAGCACCAACGCCAAACATATCCTGATCGGCACGGCCGGGCATATTGATCACGGCAAGACGCGGCTGGTCGGACGTCTGACTGGGATCAACACGGATCGCTTGCCCGAGGAGAAGGCTCGCGGGATTTCGATTGACCTTGGCTTCGCGCACTTCGAGCAGGACGGCATCACATTTGGCGTGGTCGACGTTCCGGGACACGAGCGGTTCGTGAAAAACATGGTCGCCGGTGCGACCGGTGTGAACTTGGCGATGCTGGTCATCGCGGCCGACGACAGCGTGATGCCGCAGACGCGCGAGCATCTGGAAATCATGGAACTGCTCGGCATTCCCGCCGGTTTGATCGTGATCACGAAGATTGACTTGGTCGAGCCGGACTTCGTCGAACTCGTCGCGTCGGACATCGAAGAACTGGTGCGGGGCACTTTCTTGGACGGCTGTCCGATCGTGCCTGTTTCGTCGGAGACCGGAGCCGGCCTTTATGAACTGAAAGCCACGCTCGCGCGGATCGCTCGCGAGGTCGTATTGCCGGAGACGATGGATTTGTTCCGCATGCCGATCGACCGCGTGTTCAGCGTCGCGGGACACGGCACGGTGGTGACTGGCTCGGTGCAGAGCGGCTCGGCCAAGCCGGGCGAGACGCTCGAACTGCTCCCTGACTTGCGTGAGGTACGGGTGCGGGGCGTGCAGCATCACGGAACATCGGCCGACGACGCGAGTGCTCGGCAACGGACGGCGATCAACCTCGCTGGCGTCAAAGCCGAGGAAGTCGTGCGCGGCATGGAACTCGCCTCGCCCGGCTACTTGAAGCCGACGCGGCGTTTGTTGGTCGAGTTGCGAAACCTTTCGAGTTCGCCACTCATCCTTCGCGATCGATTGACCTTGACCTTGCACCTTGGCACGCGCGAGGTACTCGCTCGGATCAACCTCAAAGGCCAAACGCTTCCGCCCGGCGAGCGGGGCTTTGCCGAGCTTCGTACCAAAGAACCAATCGTGGCGACGCACGGACAGCATTTCATTCTGCGACGCACATCGCCGCCGACTACCGTCGCCGGAGGTCGAGTGGTCGATCCCGCACTGCCCATCGGAAAGCGCATCAAAGATCTCGCCGCGCTCGGTCAACCCTGGCAGTCAGCGAACGACGTCGAACGACTGTCGGCCTTGATCGCGCAACGCGACAGCATTCACGGCTCGCCGTTGGAGGCCGCGTGGCGAGTCGGCATCGCGCCGGCTCGATACCGCGAGTTGCTGGAGCAACTCCGTTCGAGCGGTTCGTTGATTCGCCTTGGCAGCGAAGATCGAGCGCTCTTTGTCCACAAGGACCGGCTCGCCGCGTTGTCGACATCGGTGTTGAAGACGATTCGCGAAGTGCTCGCCAAACATCAGCCGCGCCGCGCGTTGCCGCGCGAATTGTTCATGTCCGCTTGCCATGAGATCACTCAGCCCGCGTTGCTCGACGCAGTCTTTCAACATCTGCTGACAAAGGGTGACTTGGTCAAAATCGGCCATCAAATCGGCCCGGCGGATGCACAGGTCAAGCTCACGAAAAATCAACAGGCGACGCGAACCAAGCTGCTGGAAGAAATCGCCGCCGGCGGCCTGATGCCTCCGACCACGAAAGAACTTGGTGCCAGCGTCGCTCAAAAGATCGAACAGATCGAGCCGTTGTTGCACGTCAGCGTCGAGGATGGGTTGCTCGCGAAGGTCGCCGACGATTTGTATTTTTCGTCGGAGGCGATGGAACGCGCGCGTGCCCTTTGCGAGGCGGAACTCGGCAAGCTTGGCCAAGCAACGATGGCTCAATTACGCGATGCCTGGGGAGTCAGCCGCAAGTTTTCGGTCCCGCTGTGCGAGTTCTTTGACGCTCAAGGCCTGACCGTACGGAAAGACGATTGGCGTGTCGCTGGACCGAAATTGGCTCGTCCATGGGTTTGAATTTCGCCGTCGCCGTTGCCACCACTCAAATCGAGACTCCATGTCTGACTTCTTCCAAAAACTGATCACCGAGTATGTAAAATCGCGTCCGAAGGCAAAGCAACTTGAACCGAAGCGAGTCGCCAAGCGTCTCGGCGTGAAGAAGCGGAACTTCGCGGAGTTTCTCGAAGCGTGGTACGAGGTCTTCGGAAACGGCGGCGAGGTGAAGAATGTCGTCACGGGCGGGAAGCCGGATGGGACGCGCTCCGCGTCTTCCGCCCGACGGCCCACGCTTCGGGGCGTCATCAAACGGATCGGAATGCGGAACGGATTGTTCGTTGCGCATCCGCATGCAACCGATGGCGAGCAGGTTGAGAAAATTGGCCCACAAGAGCTGATCATCTCGCTGGACGACTTGCACGATGCTCAGGTCGGTGACGAAGTTGCGGTCGAGCTGATCGCTCGGCGTGGTGGCGGTGATCGGCGATGCGGGCGCGTGGTCGAGGTCTTGGAACGGGCGACGAATTCGTTTGTCGGCACGTACGACGAGTTCGATGGCCAGGGTTACGTGAAGATCGACGGCAAGAATTTCTCGGACCCGATCTGGGTCGGCGATCCGGGAGCGAAGGGCGCGGTGCCGGGAGACAAGGTCGTCATCGAGATGCTGCGGTTCCCGACGCAAACTCGCGGCGGCGAGGCGGTGCTGATGCGAGTACTCGGAGCGAAAGGCGATCCGGGCGTTGATTTGTTGACGATCATTCACGAATACGGCTTGCCGGATCGTTTTCCTGACGAGGTGCTCGACGAGGCGAGACGGCAAGCGGAGCGATTCGACGAGAGTGACTTGTCGCGACGGCTCGATCTGACTCACGAGACGATCATCACAATCGACCCGGTGGACGCTCGCGATTTCGACGATGCGATCTCGCTGACGAAGAACGAGGCGGGGCACTGGGTGCTGGGAGTTCACATCGCGGACGTGGCTCACTTCGTCAAAGCCGGCGGCACGCTGGATCGCGAGGCGAAGAATCGCGGCACGAGCGTTTACTTGCCGACGCAGGTGCTGCCAATGCTGCCGGAAGTGATCTCGAACGGACTGGCCAGTCTGCAACAAGGACGTGTGCGATATGCGAACTCGGCGTTCATCGAGTTCACTCCCGCCGGCGTGCCGGTCCACACCGAGTTCGCGAAGTCGGCGATCAAGGTCACGCAGCGATTCGCGTATCAAGAAGTGATGCCGATCATAGAACGTAGCCGTCTCGCTCCGCGAGACGAACCTTCAGGGCAATCGGTGGCCGAATCCGGAGCGAGCGGGAAGCCTGACGACTCCCACAGTCGCTTGCGGTCCAAATCACACAACATTCGGACATCAGCTTTACAAAGGGCTCATCTCGCGGAGCGAGATGGCTACGTTGACGCGACAGTCACCCAACTCCTTGCCGACATGCACGAGTTGGCCATGACACTGCGACAACGACGATTCGCGGCGGGGGCACTCGATCTGAACCTGCCGGAAGTAAAACTGGACTTCGACAAGGATGGCCGAGTCAGCGGTGCTCACGAAGTCGAGCACGACGAAAGTCATCAAATCATCGAGGAATTCATGCTGGCCGCGAACATCGCGGTGGCGACGAAGCTGAATGATCTCGAAACCGCGTTCCTCCGGCGTACGCACGACGCGCCGGCACCGCTCAAGCTGCAAGCATTCGCGAAGTTCGTCACGGCCTTGGGATTTTCGCTCAACGATCCGAGTCAGCCGCGACCTCAATATCGCAAATCAAAAATCAAGAATCAAACATCCTCTCCTTACGACCGGCCGATCATTCTCTCGAAAGCCCAGTTGCAAGACCTGCTGCAGCGTGTGCGAGGCACTCTCGCGGAACATGCCGTGAACTATGCGTTACTCCGCAGCCTGAAGCAGGCCGAGTATTCTGGTCTGCCGATTGGACATTACGCGTTGGCGGTGCGCGACTACTGCCACTTCACCAGCCCGATCCGGCGGTATCCCGACTTGACGATCCATCGTTTGTTTGACGAGTTGGCTCGTTTAGCCCCAGCCCCATCGGGGCGGGCGCTTAGCGGTGACGAGAGTCGACTCGCGCTTGACGCCCACGCCGTTGGCGTTGGGGTTAAACGAAGTCACCGCGGCGACAAACAGGTTCGCGGACCGAGCGAGGCCGAATTGGAAATCCTCGGCCAGCATTGTTCGGACAGAGAACGGCGGGCGGCGCAAGCGGAACGCGAATTGACGAAGCTCAAGCTGCTGGAGTTCATGACCGAACGGATCGGCGACGAGTTGGACGCGCTCATCACGGGCGTCGAACGTTTCGGGATGTTCTGCCAAGGGGTCGAATTACCCGTCGATGGTTTTGTTCACATCAGCGGCTTGTCCGAGTTCGACTATTTCGACTTCGACCCCGACAGCCTGAGCCTGATCGGCCGCCGCACCGGAAGACAATTCCGGCTGGGCGACCGAGTCCGCGTGCAAGTCGCCCACGTTGACCCCGACCGCCGTGAACTCGATTTTCGGATCGTGCTCGACCGACCGTCTGGTCGTCACTCACGCGGGGAACAAGAGCCCGCACCCAGCCGGTCGCGTAAGAAACCGAGCACCTCAGGTGAACGCGCTGGGCCGCGAAAATCAAAACGCCGGGGACGCTCATGAGCGAGACCTAAGAGCGAACGCTACAGCTCCTTCCAACGCCAGAGGCCGTGCAACGTGGCGTGAGCGTCGGGAGTGAGGTCGAGCCAACGTTCGATCGGTAGCTCGATCCGCGCCAGGGCGGCCGTGGGGAGAACTTCGTGGCGGCCGATCATTCTCGAGAGCCAATCTTCGAGGCCGGGGTTGTGGCCGACCAGAAGCAGTCGCTGAATGCGTTCGGGGACGTGCGAGACGACGGCGACGAACGTACGCGGCTCGGCGTGGTACAGCGCGTCGACGGACTCGATCTGCTCGGCGTACTTCATCCCGCTGGCGGCGAGACGTGCGGTGTCGCAGGCGCGCGTGGCGGTCGAGGTGAGGATGTGCTGCGGGACGAGATCCAGTTCGCGGAGCAGTTGGCCTATACGTTTCGCGGCTTGGCGGCCGCGCTTCTTCAACGGGCGGTCGTGATCGGCAAGCTCGGCGCGCTTCCAACTGGACTTGGCGTGACGGAGCAGGAGGAGTGTTTTCATGGGATGCTCACTCGTCCTTCGCTCCGTTCGCACGGTGCGGTTCGAAGACGGTGCGGCGGGAGCTCTCAGCGAGGCGGCCGATTTCACAGATTTCCTGGAAAAGGGTTTCTTGTGCGCGATGCGCGCCGCTCTTGCCGGGTTTCACCCTTTCGTAGCTGCCGTCGGACTGCAGCACGCGAGCTTTGACGTTGTCGTCAAAAAACGTTTGCAGGATCGAGACCAGTCGCGTGCGGCAAGCTTTGTCTTCGATCGGAACCAGTAGTTCGACGCGGCGGTCGAGGTTCCTGGGCATCCAGTCTGCGCTGGAGATAAAGACTCGTTCATCGCCACCGTGATAGAAGTAGAAGATACGGCTGTGCTCCAGAAAGCGATCGACGATGCTCACGACCGAGATGTTGTCGCTCAACCCTTTCACGCCGGGACGAAGACAGCAGATGCCACGGACGTTGAGCTTGATCTTCACGCCGGCCTTCGAGGCGTCGTACAGAGCGTCAATGATCGCCGGGTCGACCAGCGAGTTGATCTTCGCCAGGATCATCGCCTTCTGGCCTTGTTTCTTGCGGTGCGTTTCGGCCTCGATCATTTCGATCAGCTTTTGCCGCAGGCCGATCGGAGCCATGTCGATCTTGCGGAACGTCTGCGGCTGCGAGTAGCCGGTGATCGCGTTGAAGAAGCTGGTGGCGTCGGCACCCAGCTCTTCGTTGCTGGTCATGAAGCTGATGTCGCTGTAAACGCGAGCGGTCGTCTCGTTGTAGTTGCCGGTGCCGAAGTGGACGTACCGCGCGATGCCCTGCGGCTCGCGGCGGACGATGACCAGGCATTTGGCGTGCGTCTTCAACCGCTTCACGCCGTAGATGACGAGCACGCCGGCCTGTTCCAGGCTCTTGGCCCATTCGATATTGCGTGCTTCGTCGAAACGGGCCTTGAGTTCGACGATCGCCGTGACGTATTTTCCTCGCTCGGCCGCTCGTTGCAGCGCGGCGACAATCGGACTGTTGCGGCTGGTGCGATACAGGCTTTGTTTGATGGCCAGCACGTCCGGATCGTCGGCGGCTTCCTCGATCAATCGCAGCACCGGCTCAAAGCTTTCATAGGGGTGAAACAGCAGCAGGTCTTGACGCTGTAACACCTTAAACATGCTGGACCCGAGATCGACACTCGGCGACGGCTGCGGCGGCCACGGTTCGTAACGCAAGTGATCGAAGCCGGAACGATCCGTCAATTGCATGAATGCCGAGAGGTCCAGCGGTCCCGGCACGACATGCACGGCCTCATCTCGAATCTGTAACGCCTTCTGCAAGAACGCCAGCAAGTGCGTCGTGACTCGATCCGAAATCTCCAACCTGACACAGGCGGCCGTGCGCCGAGCTTCGATCACTTCCTCCATCTCGGCAAGCAAGTCGGGGGCGAGGTCTTCGCGCACACTGAAGTCGGCGTTGCGAGTGATCCGGAACGGCACGCACTCGATAATCGTCTCGCCGGGGAAGAAGCGTTCGACAAACATGCCGACCACGTCGTCAAGCAACATGAACTCATAGCCGCCGTCCGACGGCAGTTTGACAAACCTCGAGGTCGATCGTCCGAACGGCATGATCGCGAAGCGTGGCTTTTTCTTGAGATCATCCGTCGCCGGAGCAAGCTGCACGCAAACGTTCATCGACTGATTGATCAGGAGCGGGAAATCTTCGCTGGAGGTCACCGCCATCGGAGTCAGCACGCTGGCGATCTCGTCGTCGAAGAGTTGTTCGAGCAGCTTCGATTGACGCGGGTGGAGTGCCTCCGGACGCACGCGGCGAATGCCTGCCTCAGCCAACTGCGGTTCGAGAGTTTCCAGGAAGCACTGGTACTGCTCGACGGTCATCTGGTGGATGCGGATGCTGATGGCTTGGAGTTGTCGCTCGGGAGTCATGCCCGACGGATCGGGTACGGTGCTGCCCTGCGCCAGCAACATCTGCAAACTGCCAACGCGGACCATGAAGTATTCGTCCAAGTTCGACGCCGTGATGGCCAAAAACTTGACTCGTTCCAGCAGCGGCACGCTGGCGTCGCAAGCTTCTGCCAGCACGCGCTGGTTGAACTCTAACCAACTCAGTTCGCGGTTGAGGTACTTAGACGGAGCGGTGGTGTCGGTCATGGGAGCTTACTCATGGCGAGTCTCAGACGTGAGTCCGGGGGTAAATGGCTCGGAAATCAGCAGTCAGTGGGCGTGACGTGGCGGACGAGTGTTAACTAACAGCCGTGCTTGGTGGCAAGCCGGATGATCATCCCGAACGGGGATCTCGCACGCGGAAGCAGCGTCGATCAAAGAATCACGAGTTGTTACTTCCCGTGCGAATTCTTGCTGGGTAGAGTTCTTCCACTTCTCCATTCACATCGACAGCGTCTCGGTTTCATGAGGGTGCCTGTCGTTTTTGGCCGTTGTCGTCCCATCTTTTCGCGTCGAGAGGAGGGTCTCATGTCTCAGGCCAAGGCATTTCGTCAAGGTTTTACGTTGATCGAGTTGTTGGTGGTGATCGCCGTCATCGCGATTTTGATTGCCTTGCTACTGCCGGCCGTGCAGCAAGCCCGCGAGGCGGCTCGGCGGGCGCAATGCCGCAATAATCTCAAGCAGATGGGACTGGCGCTGCACAACTACCACGACATTCACAAGATGTTCCCCAAAGCGAGCACAAACTATTTAATCGCGAACGCTTCGGATTCTTGGGACAACGACGGTTTCTCGGCGCAGTTCTTCCTGTTGCCATTCTTGGACCACGGTCCGCTCTACAAGGAGTGGCACAAGAACGCGATGTGGGACAACAACACCGTCGGTGCTCCACGAACCAATCGAGTTCTCCGGCGAACGATCTTGCCGGTCTATCGCTGCTCCTCCGATTCGCCGTTTCCCACCGCGGACACAGGTAATTGCAACTATCTGGTGAGCACTGGTCCTAACCGCGGCTGGCACGTCAACGCGAATCTTCCTCACATCGGGATGTTTCATCAGGATCTCTCCACAACCATTGCGGATATCAAAGACGGAACGTCGCAGACGATCGCGATGGCCGAAGGGGTGATCGGCGACAATAACGATGCGTCGTACCAGCCGGGAGACCTGGTCCACAGCCAAGCGTTTCCCGCAGGATTTCCGACGGTCAGTCCCACTCAAAGCCAATTGGATGGCTATGGAATTCAGTGCCAGGGAGGGATCGCGAACCACTACAGCCGTTCCGGAAGAGATTGGCAGCACTCCACGATGCACTTCACGATCTTCAACACGATGGCGACTCCCAATTGGAGATATCCCTCGTGCCACCCCTGTGCGGGGACATGTGACAACGGCGGAGCGACCGGCGTGTACCCGTCGCGCAGTCAGCATCCGGGAGGGACGCATCACTTGTTTGCGGACGGCAAGGTCAAATTCGTCAACAACAGTCTCAATCTCGCGCTGTATCAAGCGCTCGGCACCAAGGCCAGCAGAGACGTGGCGGATCTGGAGTAGCCGAGATTCCGTCGCTGGCGGGAGACAGTCGATGACGTTCCTCCGTGGCTTCCTTTTCGTGTTGATGACCGTATTTGTCGGCTGCGGCGGCTCTCAGCGCGTCGCCGTCATTCCTCAGCCTCCGCCTGATCTGGCGACACTGCTCAAACAGGTTGCCGAAACCGGTCAAATCGACGAATTAAAAGATGCCATCAGCACCCGGATCGAGCAACTCGAATCGACCAACGAGGCCAAAGCCAAAGAACTGGCAACCGACTATGAGAACCTTCGCAAGCTCAAAGCTCCATGGGCGATCAAAGACCAAGCCAGAAAGATGGCCGCCAAACTCTGAGCGGCTGGAGATCGGTCCGAATCTACTGCGGCAGTGGTGGGAAGCGAACACGGACCAAGGAGTGGTTATACTGCGCCGACTGTTCGAATGCTGTCCGTTAAAACGAGGCTGCGAGTGATGGAACTCGCAAGCCGTGGTTCTCCGCAATGGGAGCAATGTCATGATGTGGCGTGTTCCACTGCTAGTCGTGTGCGTGGCCGTCAGTGGCGGAATGGTCGGATGGTCCTTGGCGACGGCCGAGGATCAGAAGGTCGAGTCAAAGAAGTCCGAGCCGGCTAAAGAAGACGATGAGAAAGCCGACGACGCGAAGAAGGACACCAAGGGAAAAAAAGAAGAGCCAAAACCCACACCTGTTGATCGCCCAATGCTGGCGAACCCGTTGCAGGATCTCTTGCAAAACCTGTTCGGGCCGCGAGCCGTCAATCCGAAGCTGCGAGGGCAGGCGGCCAAGCCTGGTGAGAGAGGGCAGGTGTCGAAGCCTGGTGAGAAGCCGAACGATGCGGATGCTCGTGACCATATTGATGCTCGCGCGCCGAAAGATCGCAAGCAGTCGGAAGTGCTGCGCAAGGCGTCGGCGGCGATCGACAACAAGGACTGGCCATCGGCGCTGGAACTGCTGCAGAACTTGCTCGGGCAGGAAGAGGATTCGGTCGAACGATCGAGCCAAGCGGGTTGGGGTTCGGTACGCGAGCGGGCGCTGCGGCTCATGCTGAAATCACCCGACGCGGTCGTGCGCACGTTTCGACAGCGTTGGAGCACGGAAGCTCAGCGGCGTCTCGACGAGGCGGAACGATCTGGACGGGTTGACGCGTTGGCACAAGTGGCCACTCGGTTCTTGTTGACCGATGCCGGTGCATCGGCCGCCAATCGTTTGGCGTCACGGCATCTCGAACGAGGTGAGTACACCTTGTCGACGCGCTGGTTCAAGCTGCTTGCGGAAGCCCACGCGTCGATTGCGAGCGAGCGGAGTTGGCAGTTGAAAGCGGCGTCGGCCGCGCAGCTTGCCGGCGACAACGCGCAGGCCGAGCATTGGCGCAACCATGGACAGGCGGACAACGGGCGGCCGGGTGAAGACACCGAACAGATCGCGTTGGGAGGCTTGCTGGTGCGTATTAGCGAGTGGTGGACCTCGCTTCCGAAGCGGCTGGCGGGGCGGACGACGCTCACCGAATGGCCGATGTTCGGCGGGATTCCGAGTCGTGCCGGAATCATCTCTGGCGGAGAGCCCTTGTTGTTGCCACGCTGGCGACAGCCGCTGACGCAGATTCAGCCGTTGCAACGGCAGATCGAAATGCTGGTCGAGGATTGCCACGACCAAAGTCGCCCGACGCTGACCGTCGTCCAGCCGTTGTTGATCGATGGGCTGGTCGTGCTCAGAACGCTTAACGGCGTGCGCGTGTTTGAACTCGAACAGGGCCGGATGTTGTGGTCGACCGCCGATCGCTGGCCGGCGGAGGATCTGATCGGTACGGGCCATGCCGACTACAACCCGTACGGGCAGCAGCAAGTTTTCATCAACGCGCGTGGAGTCGCTCGAGCCAGGATCAACTACGACTTCAGCGGCGTGGGAATCGACAACAATCCGCTGGCGCAATTGTTGTTTATGAACGGCAACTTCGGGCTGCTGAGTTCCGACGGCCGGCAATTGTTCGTGGTGGAGGACGACACATTTGTGTCTCAGGGCACTGGCAATTACGGCGGTGACATGGATATGTCGCGCCGCGACATGTTGCGACGGAGTTGGTCGAACAACCGGTTGGTGTCGTACGACCTGCACAACGGCCGGCCGTTGTGGTCAGTCGGCGGCGTCGAGTCCGACGAAGCGTTTCATCCTGAGTTGCCGGGTGTCTTTTTTTTTGGAGCTCCGGTTCCGGATGGCAACGACCTGTTTGTGATCGGCGAGTGCGACGGTGAAATCCGTCTCTATTGTTTGCAGGCTCAGACGGGACGCATGCAGTGGGCGCAGTTGCTCGCGTTGGCGGAAGTGACGATTTCTCGCGACCTCGTACGTCGATCATTCACGGCGCAGGTGGCTGTGTCGGATGGTCTGGTCGTGTGCCCGACGACGGTCGGTTGGCTGGTCGCCGTGGATCGTGCCTCGCACCAGTTGCAGTGGGTGCATCGCTACTCGACGCCACAGCCGAACAACGCGCGGCGCATGCCCAATCAGGCGCTGACGGTCATGCTAGCAAGCAACCAACGCTGGAACCCGTCCGCGCCGGTGATCGTCGGCGATGCGGTGGTTTACACGCCGCAGGAAGTCTTCGAGGAGCAAAATACAGGCAGCGCGAATTTGGTGTGCGTCAATTTGCACAGCGGCGCTCGCCGCTGGACGAAGCCGAAAGAGAATTGGCAAGCACTCAACGGCGTCACCGACGGCAAAGTGCTGTTGCAGGGACCGCAAAGTTTGTCAGCCTTGTCGCTGACTGACGGCAGCGTCGCCTGGAACACGCCGATCACGTTGGCCGACGGCGTGCCGACGGGGCTGGGCGCGATCTCCAGAGATCGCTGGTCGGTGCCGTTGAGTTCCGGGCAAGTTTGGACCTTGTCGTTGCAGACCGGATCGCTGGCCGCCCGGCAGTGGGCCGCGCCGGACACCCGGCTGGGAAACTTGCTGCTGTATCGTGACTGCTTGTTGTCCGTGCATGCGGCAGGGCTGACCTGCTTCGAGCAAAAGGAAGCTGTCACCAAGCAAATCCAGCAGCGCAAGGAACGTGATCCGCAGGACGCCGTGGCGTTGTTGACCGAAGCCTCGATCTTGCAACTCGAACGCAAATCGCCCGAAGCCTGGGGGGTGTTGAAGTCGGTGCGCGACGACGCGGTGCCGGAGGAGTTGCGAACGCGGTATCGTTCGACGTTGCGCGAGGTGCTGACGGCGGTCATTGAGAAGAACCCGCGCGAACAAGCCGTCGAGCTGCAGACGCTGGAACGCGTCATTGATTCGCCGGAGGACCGGTTGCAATGGCAGCGGCTGCGGGTCGCGCATCTTCGCAGTCGTGGCGAGTTTGTCGCGGCATTTGAGTTGTTGGCCGAGATGGCCCGCGGCGACGTCAGTGGTTCGGCGGAATTGCTCGGTCCGCCAGTGCGGTCGATTCGTCTGGATGTGTGGTTGGCCGGCCAGTTTGCCGCACTGTCGAGCGCCGTCACTGGCGACACTCGCGCGGAGTTGGATCAGCGCATCGCAGCCGAAATTAGGCGACTGTGCGACGCGTCATCCGACAAGCAATCGCTCGCGTTGACCCTCTTCGGTTTCCATCCGGCGACACGCGAGCTGCGTTGGCGCGAGATTGAAGAACGGATCGCGCAACGCGACGTTTCCAAAGCCGAGTTGGCGTTGATCCGACTTACCGAATCGGACGACGTGCGCGAAGCGGCTCGTGCGTGGCACACGCTGGTCGAGCTGTATCGCAGTCTGGGACTTCCCGCGGACGCGGCCACGGCGGCAGGACAACTCGGTCGGCAAGGGACCGTCGAGCTTTCGGACGGAATCACGGCCGCGAAATGGATCGAGCGTGAAGTTGCGGACGGCAAACTCACGTTGACGCCGCAGTTCGTCGCGCCCGATTGGGGATCGCTGCAGTTCCAAATGCAACGCTCGATCGGCTACCAGAATTATTCGGAGCAGATCCACGAATGCACCGTCTCGGAAAACGGCTGGCCGTATTTCGCCGGACAACGCATTCAGTACCAGATGATGCACAGTCCGATCTCGACACAGCGATTGTCGATTTCGCGATTGAGCGACAATCAACTCGACTGGTCGTTGCCGCTGCGACAAAAGCCGACGTCTACGCTCGGCTGGGGTGTGACCATTCGGACAGTTGGACATCAAATGTTGGTCTTTCATCGCGAAGTGTTGCACTTGCTGTCTCCATCGGATCGACGGGTCGTGTGGTCTCGCTCGATGGAATCGCGTAGCCAAATGAACTTCGATCCCTTCCAAACGAATCGCCAGCCGCCTCCAGCATTCGTGAGCGGTAACGAGTTTCAGAGTCGCCCCGTGAACCCCAGCGAAGAGACGGCGAGAAACGGCTTGCTGCCGCTATTCACATCGGAACTGGTGGGCTATCGAGGACGGCGAACGCTGACGGTCGTGGACGCCGCGACCGGACAGCGGCGTTGGGAACTGCGCGAGCTGACGTCAGATGCTCGGCTGGTGACGACGAACGAGTTGATCTTCATCTCGTCGCGCGCGTGGCCGACCGGTTTGCTGCTGCGAGCCAGCGACGGCCAAGAGTTGCCTCTGGATGACACGCTGCGAGACCGATTCCAAAAGGCGAAGCTCACACGCGGTTCCGACTTGGTGGCGCTGCTGTCGCAGCCGGTGGACGGCAAGCCGCGCTTCGTGGTCGAACGCTGGAACCCGCAGCGCCGCCAGACGATGTGGAAGCGGACGTACGAACTGGCCGATCAATTCACATGGCTCGATCAGGGAAGCACATTGGGTGTGATCACTCAAGGCCGACAGTTCGAAACGCTCGACCTCGACCGCGGCGAGCCGCGCACGCTGGGCACGTTCAAGGCCGAAGACTTGCCGAAGCCTCAGCAACGCTACGCGATCGCCGACAACGATCGCGTGTTCTTGATCGTCGGTAGTAACCCAACGAATTACTACGGCAACGAATTTGTATCGCTCCCAGCCAACGGAACGCTATTCGCCTTCGACCGCCGCGGTGGCGGCGAACTGTGGCGGCAAAAAGTCGAAAACCAAGGCCTGGTCTTGCAGCAATTCGCCGTGTCGCCCGTGCTGTTCTTTTCGACGCGCCGTTTCGAGCAACGTGGCAAGGTTCACGTTCAGACGGCCAGCCTCCTGCTGCTCGATAAGCGGACCGGCCGCAAACTTTTCGACGCAACGTTCCCGAATCAGTTCAGCGGTTATCGAGGGCTGAACCTCAATCTAGCCGATCGCCAGTTGGAGGTTCTGACCTACAACGACCGCATTCGCCTGATCGGCTCAGAGCCGGCGAAGCCGGACTCCGCCGGTCCCGCAAACGAGCCGAAAACGGATGCGAAGTAGGGCCACTTCGCAAAGCCGCAGGAGACGAATGCATGGCACGTTGGTGGTCAAGTCGGCTGGCGGTTGTCGTGTTGTTCTTGAGTTTGGCGACGTCACTGTTCGCGGCCGATGGGCCTTTGGTGGCGACTGACGTCAGCCAAGTCGACCGCGACTATTGGTTTCAGGGCGAGTACCTGGGTTCGGTCAACTCACTGTGCGGTCGTTGTGAGTCGTGTGGCTTGCAAGTCGTCTCGCTCGGCAAGAATGAGTTCCAAGCCGTGTTGTTCCGCGGCGGACTTCCCGATGGCGGCTGGTGGACGGGCCATGAGCGTCACGAGCTGAAGGGCCAACGTGACAGAACTGTCTTGCGGCTGAACGGCTCAACGCGGCGCGTCGAAATCCGCGACAGCAAGGCGTCCGTGTTCGTTGTCGACGAAGGGCAGAGAGTGCCGACGGCACATGCATCCTCGGAGAATGCTTTCGCGATTGGTGAACTGATCCGTGTCGAGCGACGCAGCCAGACGCTCGGCTTGAAGCCGCCCTCGGGAGCAAGCGTGTTGTTTGATGGTTCCCAAACCGGTCACTGGAAGAACGGCAAAGTCACGAACGAGGGCTTGTTGATGATCGGCACGGAGACCAGGCAGGCGTTTCGCGATTTCCATCTACATGTCGAGTTCCTACTGCCGTACATGCCTGACGCGCGCGGACAAGGTCGAGCCAACAGCGGCGTCTACATTCAAAGCCGCTACGAAGTGCAAGTGCTCGATTCGTTTGGCCTCAAAGGGACCGACAACGAATGCGCCGGCTTGTACAAGTTCAAAGCTCCCGACGCGAACATGTGTCTGCCGCCACTGGTTTGGCAGACGTACGACATCGAGTTCCAGTCGCCCAACTTCGATGTGGCGGGCCGAAAAGTCTGTTCGGGAATCATCTCTGTCTGGCACAACGGTGTCCTTGTGCAGAACGCCGTGGCCCTCGCCAACAAGACTGGCGGCGGCTCGGCGGAAGGTCCGAAGGCGTTGCCCACCAAACTGCAAGACCATGGCAACCCCGTCCGCTTTCGCAACATTTGGCTGATCGAACGCGGCGGCGGTGGCACACCGATCCCTAACTGCTCGTCGCCGCGTCTGGCACAGTCGAGGCCAAGCCGCCGTTGAGGTTCACCGATCACCGAATTCGCAAGCGAACCGTGGCGTGATCGCGCCAAACGTTGATCCTGACACGGGCCGGCACTCGTTGGAAAATTTTCGACGACGTCACCACAATAGGCTTCCCCGCGAGCGTTACGTATTGGCATTCTGTGCCCCACACTAAACCTCAAACAACCGACCCCGCCGACCTTGCGTCGGCGGTTTACGGGTTTCTGCACTACGAGGCCATTGAATTCGACCGACGTTCTGTAGTGCAAAAACCCGCGAGCCACTGAGACAACCTCAGTGGGGTCGCTTGTTTGACGACTAGACGTCGGTCTCCACCCGCTCACACGAACTAAGGACACTATGGACAACGCGAAGCTGATTTTGCAGGGCCAGGACTATGAGTTTCCCGTCACTGTTGGCAGTGAAGGAGAGGTTGGCATCGACATCACGCAACTCCGGGCCAAGACCGGAGCGATCACGCTCGATTCCGGTTACGGCAACACCGGCTCGTGCAAGAGCGCGATCACGTTCATTGACGGCGAGCAAGGGATCCTGCGCTACCGTGGCTACGACATCGTCGACCTGGCCGAGAACGCCACGTTCGTGGAAGTCACGCACCTTCTGATCCACGGCGAGTTGCCCAACAAGCAACAACTCTCCGTGTTCCGCGAGAAGCTGACGCGGCACAGTATGATCCACGAAGACATGAAGAAGTTTTACGAGGGCTATCCGCCGACCGCTCATCCGATGGCTGTGCTCTCGTCGATGGTCGCGTCGTTGTCGACGTACTATCCCGGCGGAGACGAAGACCAGCACATCATTCGCTTGCTCGCCAAGGCCAAGACGATTGCGGCCTACGCCTACAAAAAGTCGATTGGCCAGCCGACGGTGTAT
>CAZPUJ010000542.1:0-11086 GCA_964589725.1 uncultured Planctomycetaceae bacterium | reverse complement strand
CAAAGACGAGGGGCGTCAACAACTGGTGCAACGGACTCAAGGCACGATCTGGTCGGCGCGACTGTTCGGTGTCAGCCTCTCGGATCCGCTGGCCGGAGCCGAAGCGATCGTGAGCAGCCGGTCGTTCTACAAACCGATGCTCTGGTCGTTGCTGATTCCGGTCGCCATCACCGTGCTGCTCGGTCGAGTGTTCTGCGGCTGGATTTGTCCGATGAACACGCTGCTGGAGGTCGTCGATCGATGCCGCCGTCTGTTGCGCATCGCCGAGATTCGCGAGCGTGATGTCAAGTTCTCGCTCAAGAACAAGTACCTGATTCTGGCGGTCGTGCTGGGCTTGGTCGGCCTGACCGGCGTGCCGTTCGTGGCGCTGTTTTATCCACCCGCCGTGATGAGCCGCGAGGTGCATCTGTTCGTGTTTGGCTCGACAGTCGGCATAGGCGCGTATGTGATCCTGGCGATCTGCGCGATCGAACTGTTCGTGAGCAAGCGCTGGTGGTGCCGCTGCATCTGCCCCGGAGGCGCGCTCTATTCTCTGCTGGGCCGCTTCCGCGTCGTGCGTGTCGAACGGGACGAGAACAAGTGCGTCCAATGCGGCGAGTGCGTCCGCGTCTGCCAGTTCGACCTACGTCCGATGCTCGTGCAGATCACCGGAATGGAATGCACCAACTGCGGCAGTTGTGTCCGAGCCTGCCACGACGACGCGTTGCGGTTTCGGTTCATGTTGCCGGTGAGCAGAATGACGAATGACCAGAGGCAAATGACGAATGACGAAATACCCAATGACGAAGGAAGGCCGAATAACGAAACCCGAACGGTGGCGGCTCAGATTCTTCGTCACTCGGTACTCGTCATTCTTTCATCATTCGTCATTGGTCAATCGTCATTGGCGCAAGCCCATCACATCCTCGGCCTGCCGCACTATTCGTACAAAGAAAACTACCCGCAGGCTCCGACGCTGGAATACCCCGCGACGACCGGCCCCTATGACTTACTCATGACGTCGTTCCCCGGTCATCCCGTCCCCGGCGAGCGAACGACGATCGCGTTCTACATCAAGGACCGCAACACCGGCCTGCCGTATGAATTGCCGGTATCGCTGCGAGCCTTGAAGACGGCCACGTTCGGCGAGAATACGCTCATCTTCGAGCCGACTGTTCATGAACCATCCGGCAACCAACACAGGTACTTCGTGACGTTCCCTGAAGACGGTGAGTACATCGCCGAGCTGACGATGGAAGTCGAAGGCAAGCCGGAAGTGATCCCGTTCTTGATGATTGCCGGCGAGCCAACCGCCACGAAGTCGGTCGTGATCGCGATCGTCGCGGGGTTGGGCATCTTTCTGCTGGTTGTGCGAGCGGTGAAGTTGAAACGTGATCGGCGTCGAGCGGCGAATCAGCGAACGGTGGAAGCCCCTCATCCATCGACCAATCTCTTGACCTCGGAACGCTGACCAATCATGCGAGCCTTGCTCAAAATCTTCCTGCCGTATTCGCTGCTGATCGCCATGGGAGTCGCGGTCTGGTTGTCGAATCGTCAGCCCGAGGTGGACTCGAACCAGACGCACATCGATCCGGTCTGCCACATGGAAGTCACGCCGAGCTGGGGGTTCGCCGCCAAGCACGACGGGCACGACTATTACTTCTGTACGAAGTCGTGCCGCGATCGGTTTGCGGCCACGCCGAGCAAGTATCTGGGCGACCGTTGTGTCGTCTGCAAATCGCTGCTCGATGCGGCGGAGGTCAAGACCGCCACGTATCTCGGCAAGATGTATCGGCTCTGTGGCGACGAGCATCGACAGCAATTCAAAGCCGATCCGGCCGCCTTCTTCATGCATACGATGTGGGGTATCCCGTCGTGGATGTATTACGTCTCGATCGCCTGCGTGCTGGTCGTGAGCTTCGGCACGTTCGAGAGCATCGACCGCATCTCCGCCGGTCGCCGTCGCAACGACTGGCAACTTCCTGTTCTTGGAACGACTCCCAGTAGCCACGCTCGCCAGAGCGTGGGCGAATCAAGTTCGATTTCAAATGGCCCACATTTTGGCGAACGTGGCTACGCTGCTCTGCCGAATCGCATGAACGTGCTCAGCTCGCGAGTCGTTCGCTGGCTGGTGACATCGCGGCCCCTTCGGTTCGCTCTGCAACTGATCGTCGTCAGCCTCTTCTTCCTGGTGATTGCAGCGGGGTTGTTCGGCAATCAGAACCCGGCCATGAATATCGCACCGATCCTGACTTGGACCGTGTGGTGGGGCGGGCTAGTGATCTTGATCATGTTTGCAGGCAAAGCCTGGTGTTTCATTTGCCCGTGGGACGCGGTTGCCGGTTGGATGGAAAAGCTCCGTTTCTGGAAGAAGTCCGACGAAGGGTTGAGCCTGAATCTGAAGTGGCCGCACGCCGCGCGGAACGTCGTCATCGCGACGGTGTTGTTCGTGGGACTGACGTGGATCGAGCTAGGCTTCGGCGTGACGATGCGCCCGGTGGTCACCGCCTATTTGGCGATCGCCATGTTGCTGATGGCAATCGTCAGCGCGTTTCTGTTCGAGAAGAAGGGATTCTGCCGTTACGCCTGTCTGGTCGGCCGAGTCAGCGGCTTGTACGCGATGTTCTCTGGCGTAGAGATTCGCTCGAAGGACGCGACCGTCTGCAAAGACTGCCGAACCAAAGAGTGCGTCCATGGCAGCGAGACTGCCTACGGCTGCCCAACGTTTCTGTACCCCGGCAACCTGTCGACCAACACGTACTGCATCCAATGCAGCGAGTGCTTGCAGGCCTGTCCGCACGACAACCTCGCGTTGAACCTGCGGCCGTGGGGCGAGGATCTCGTTCACGAACACCGCCCGCGCACGGACGAGGCATACCTCGCGCTCTTGATGCTGTCGATCACTGGGTTCCACGGCCTGACGATGACTCCCAATTGGGCGCGACTGACCGAATGGCTGAACTCGTCGTTCTCGGCCGGCCGATTGCTTTCGTTTTCGCTGGGGATGGCCGCGATTATGGCTGCACCGATTCTGATCTACGCAGCGTTGGTGTGGGTGTCCTGCGTCCTCGGCCGCAGTCGCAGTCGCATGACCGACAAGCCGCTCACGTTTCGCGACTACTTCGTGCGTTACGCCTACGCCCTGCTGCCGATCGCATTGTTCTATCATTTGGCCCACAACCTGGAGCATCTGCTAATGGAAGGTCCGAAGGTCGTGGCTTTGATCAGCGATCCTTTCGGCTGGGGCCAAAACTGGTTCGGCACCGCGCGCTGCAACGTCCCGCCCCTGGTCTCACTCGACGTGCTGTGGGGCCTGCAGGTGCTGCTCGTGTTGGTCGGCCACGTCTACAGCTTATGGGTGGCTCAACGAACTTCCGTGCGAATCTTCGGCTCGCGCCATGCCGCCTTGCGGAGTCAAATTCCCATGCTCGCGGGAATGATCGCCTTCAGCGTCTTCAGTCTGTGGCTGCTCAAGCAACCGATGGAAATGCGTACGTCGGCAATGTAGTCAGAGTCCAGAAGTCAGAGGTCGGAGATGAACGAATCAAATTCTCACGTGACTCCGCGAGTTGTTGCCGTTTGCTCATCGGCTGGCGGTGTTCCAAAGCGTCCGTTGCTTGAAGTCGAAGTGAGTGCCGAGGGTATTCGCGGAGACCTGCACGCTCACGAAAAACACAACCGCCCCGACCGAGCCTTGAGCCTTTTCGATATCGAGGTTCTGCAGCAGCTCATCGAAGAAGGGTTTCCTCTCGAACCGGGATCCATCGGCGAGAATCTCACCGTGAAGGGGCTGCACATCCAAGAACTCCCCGCAGGCACGCTGCTCGGAATCGGCGATGTCATCGTGCGGCTCGAAGCACCACGAAAGCCGTGCTACGTTCTCGACGCCATCGACCCGCGTCTGAAGGAAATCATTGTCGGACGCTGTGGGTACATGGCATCCATCGTTCGTGGTGGTGTGATCCGTCCTGGAGTGACCATCGCCCGGATTGGAAGCGAGGGGACAACCAGCCAGACCGACTTCCGTCGAGGGGCCGAATTTCCGACACCATGTGCGACCTTCGACTCGGCTGGGCAGGCATCATGCTCACAGAATTCATGGGCGATGTGGCGAGGAAGTCCCCATACCTCATTTTTAATTTTGGGCCAACCGAGCGGCATCGCACACGCTGGGTAATGAAGTCAACTCGGAATAGCACGGTCGGAAGGGCGTGCCAAAACTAGCAGGTAGCGGGTGGGCGGTGCATGAAAGGCGAAAAGCGCGCCGTTGCCTGTGCGCCTTCGCACGGAGCGCGCGCATGGCACAGATTCGCTCGTCAAAGACCGTATGCGAGTCGCTTCATGACCATCAATTCCCTCGGCGAAGTCACGATTCTCGGTGGCCGAGAAAGGATTCTTCCTTTTTTTACGCGCTTCTTGTTTCGGCACGGCCTTCGCTGCTTGCTGAGTTCCATTCGCCGAGGTGCAAGTCGGTCCCGCACCTTCGATGCCCGACTGCGGCGGCAGATTGCGAGATTTCAGCCATGAAAAATACAGCTTTCCTCTCAACGGCAGCGGCCACAATCATCCTCATCGCAGGATGCATTGTGAGCGACGAACTGACCACCATCACGATTCGGCCGGACGGTTCTGCCGACTGGATTAGATTTCAATCTAACATTCGCTCGACGGAGAAAGGCGAGAAGGGGACGCAGGAACTCAAGAAATTCGCCGATGAGTTCGATGCACACAAGGACGCCGATTATGTGCGAATCATCGAGGCGGGCGGTGAGGTGCTGGAAGCCCGCTGGGTGCAGCGCGAGCAGCCATATGCGACGGTTGTCGCGGCGCGGTTTGCAACTGCCTCCGCACTTGAGAACTTTTGCACGATCAAGGGTGAAAAAGGTGAGGTGCTTGCCCAGGCCCGCTTCACGCAGGACGGCAACCGGCGAAGACTCTCGCTCAGTATTCCGGTGCCGCGTGAAGAGAAGCCCGCTGCAAAAGCACCGCCGTCCTTTAAGGAGCTGAGAGACCAGCAAGCCAACGGCATCTCCGAGACCCGCCTTGTCGTCGCGGGCGGCGAAATCATCGCCTCGCAAGGTTTCGTGGTGGCAGGCGACAAACGATCGTGCCTGCTGGACCCGGCCCAGATTGACGAGCTTCTTCGCAGCCACCCTGAACAGGTTGAGCTTTTCTTGGAATGGGAGCTTGGTGACAAGTAGCGAACAGTAAATAACCATTGTCTTCAGCACAATCTGATCCGCAATGGCTGTGACGCGATGTCCCACGGCGGCCGACTGACCCTCTCGGCACGGCATGTGCAAGACCAGATCGAGGTCGCTGTGACCGACACGGGCTGCGGCATCAAGGCGGAAGACCTGCCTCGTATCCGCGATCCATTTCGCTCGACTAAAGCCCGCGGCATCGGATTGGGATTGGCACTCTCACACGCCATTCTCGAAAAGAACCGTGGCACACGCTGAAAGCCGTCAGCGAAGTCGGTTACGGCAGCACCTTTACTTTGGGATTGGTGGCCGAGGGGAGTCGAGGTCATCGCCAACGAATTTCCGCAGTCAGGCGATTACTGTGTAGGGGGGAGATGAATCATGTCTCAGCTTCGCATTTCCGTAGCCGACGACGAGGCCGACATGCGCGAGTATTACCAGCGTATGTTGACGCATCTGGGGCATCGTGTTGTGTCCTGCTCGGCGAACGGCCGCGACTTGGTTGACGAGTGCCTGCGGAAAATGCCGGACTTGGTCATCACCGACATCAAGATGCCGGAAATGGATGGCCTCGACGCGGCCGAGCGAATCGGCCAGCAATTCCCGGTGCCGGTGATCCTGGTCTCAGCGTATCACTCACCGGACATGGTTGAGCGAGCTAGCGCGTCCTGCGTGCAAGCGTTCCTCGTCAAGCCGATCAAATTGGCCGATCTGGCTCCGACGATTGACTTCGCGCGGCGACGCTTCGATCGGCTGCGCAACATTCGCCAAGAAGAAACCGAACTGCGGCAAGCTCGATGGGAGATCGCCACCGCCTGGATCGCGCTGAAGACTGAACGAGGAACCGTGCTGTGAAGACCCCCAACGTCGGTGTGTATCACTGTGTGTGCGGCGGCGCCGGCGTCAAACAATAACTGCGTCGCCTGCCGCCGTTCTGCTGCGGAATCGAAATGACCAAAGTGGGCGAACGCACGATCCCGCATGACGAGTTGCTCGTTGCCGCTGCACGTCGCGCATCGCTGGGTCAAGACCGTCGGCGGCCGACCGGCCGAGCACGAACCGCCGCCGCGAACGGATTTGGTCGCCAAGCAGCCTTGGTGAAACGCTCGCCGTGATCGACCGCGATGCCGACAACGTCTTCGTCGTGCTCACCGCGCGGATGCTGAACTCGACGCCGCCGATCATCGTCCGCGCCAGCGACGACAAAGCCGTGCAAAAGTTGAAGCACGCCGGAACCATTCGCGTTGCTGTCGCAATCGGGAGCGTTGAGTATCGCGGTCCTCGATTGTGCCATTGAGCAGCACATCGGTCGCTTCACGACTCTTTGCTGGCGCTTCAGGCTTCAATCGGACTCAGGCTCGCCTCACTCCATCGAATTCCGGATCGTCCACAGTTCGCCGAGGTGCAGCACATCGAGCACTTCACGTTCGCACTTTGACAGATTGCTGAGCACCATCTCGCCGCCGCGCTCACGCACGGTGCGGGCAATACGAATCAAAGCGCTGACCGCCGATGAGCCAAAATACGCGCAACGATGAAAGTCCACGACCACGTTGCGAATGCCAGCGTCATCCAGCAGCTTCAGCAGTCCGTTGACTTCCGCTTCGATGTGCTCGAACTCGAATTCACCAAGATTGGCGACCGGACGCACGATGAGCGTTCCGCCTGACTTCTCAAGTTCAAACAAATCCACGGGAGGGTTCATCGCAACCGCCTTGAGTCGACCACGGCCGCGGGGCAAACCACTGCCGTGAAACCGTCCGGTTATTGGCCTCTCACGGTGAGCACCGGGCACGGAGCATAGCGGACGATATTCTCAGCGACGCTGCCCAGCAACATGTGCTTGACTCCCCGGCGACCATGCGTCCCCTAAACAATGCGGTCGATGCGGTGCTCCTTGGCGTATTTCACGATCTCATCAATCGGAGTGCCGACTCGCGTGGTGCGGTGAACAGGCACCTTCGAGGTCCATTCTGGGCTCGGCAGCTTGGCGAGCTGCACTTGCGATTGCTTACGCAGTTCCGGCAGCCAGTCAGTGAACGGCGCGAAGAATTCGCCGGTCCCGGGAGCGACCGCACCGTAGTCTTGCAGCACATTGAGCGGATGCACTTCGGCATGGAACTTCTCCGCCAGCTCGCAGGTATAGCGGATCGCGAGCTCGCTGAATTCACTGAAGTCGGTGGGGCAGAGAATGCTGTGCAACTTGAGCGTGATGAGTTTCTTTCAGTGTCACGATCGCTAGCGAGCGGGCGCATTCACAATCAAGTTGGCTCGCGACCATTTGTGGCACTCGATGCACTGCATGGTCATTTCGATCCATGTGAGCGCGGAAGCCTCGAGTTTTCCGTCTTTCCCGTTCTTGACGAGCCGCTGAGCCATTCGTTGGAAGTCCGCGCTGTGTTCGCGGTAGAGCGGATCTTTCGAGACACGCCATTTTTCCGCGGCGCTCATCTCGTCGAGTTTCGCGGCCCCTTCCTGAATCAGCTCAAATTCTTCCAGAGCGAGTCCCTCAAGTACCTTTTGCGACGCTTCCAGCTTCATCCGCATGAATTTTGACACACCTTGGCGCGCGAAAGTCGCCTTTTCATCCTCCTTCTGCGGAGCCTTCGCGGCTTCTTTCTGTTTCGCCTCGGCCTTGTTCGCAGGCTGAGTCTCCTGCGTGGCGGCAAACTGAGCCATTGTCAGACCGCCGGTGGCGATCAACGCGACGGCCAATGCACTCCAACCCCATCGAGGTATCTTCATACAAGTCTCTTTCCAGGAAGGGTGAGCCACGAAACACGCCGAGTCTGGTTGGCAAACGGTGTTCCATGCTCGGCCAAGTCACAGAATGACCCGCGGACGCTGTGCGTCTTGGAATTCGCCCGAACTTTCTGAGCGGTGCCGCACAGTTCAGAGACCACACCGCACAGCGCGCGATCGGTCGCAAATGTCATCGCAGCACGGAGCCGAGTTTGTGAATGCCATTCCGCGTTGGCAAGATTTGCGGAAGAAGTCCGCTAGGCAGGTTCGATCTGCCTGCGAAGTCAAACCAAGTGCTGCGCCTCCGGTGAGACGTCCGGAACAACTCCGAGGACGACCCTCCAAGACGGCGCGCTGCTGGGTCACATGAAAGTCATTCGCTCAGCCCGTGGGTCCGCAACGCAGTGCAGGCCGCTTCGGTCGCACGACCTCTTCCAGCGAGAGTTCCGGCGACGAATGCCGAGGTTCCGTTTGCGGCGAGGCCATGACATCACCTGTTGAAAGACCATCGAGAGCAAAGCCCTCGAAGCCTGTTCGCAAACGCTGGTCCGGGAACGGCGGTTTTCTCTGTTTGCCACCGGCACGGCGTTCGCAAGCTATGATCCGCGGCGCATTTTACGTCAAAGCTCCATGAATGGAGATCTTGCCAAAAGGACGGCTGGCACTCCGAGTGTTGACGACCCCGCTTTATGCGCATTGGAAGGAAGAAACACGATGATTCCCCCAGTCGACCATCAGTCCGTTGAGAAATTGAGATCGCAAGTTCAACAGCTCCAAGGAGAGTTGAACAAGATCGCCGAGGAACAGCGTTGGCCGCCTAGTCGTTTTTTATGGACGCAGCATGTGATCTACGGAGCGGTACTCGGTGCCTTCGGCGCGGCAGTCGCCTTGCTGGCCAACGTGGTACTCGCACCGCTGGCGGGCAAGCATCCGCTGGAATTGATTCGCGTGTATCTGACGTTTCCGCTGGGTGCCGAGGCCCTCGCACTGGCCGAGACCGCACCGCACGCTCCTGTGCTCCGTGATGGCATGGTGCTGACCTTCGGCTGCTGTCTGTATCTTCTCACCGGAGTCCTATTGGGCATTCCGTTACATGCAGCCATGACTCGGTCGGCCCAACCGACCCTTCGTAACCGGCTCATTGTCTGTACGATGCTGTCGCTGCTGGCGTGGCAGTTCGTGTTCTATGGCGTGTTAAGCTGGATGCAGCCGCTGCTGTTTCGAGGCGATTGGATCGCCAGCGGCAAATACTTGCCGTGGTGGGTCGCCGGAGTGACGCATTTGATCTTCGGCTGGACGATGGCGTTGCTCGCCCCGATGGCGAGGTACGTCCCGTTCCGGCCTCGAGAACCTACGACGGACCAAGGCCCGCCTCTGAGGCCGGGTGGATGAGTCATCGACTTGCCCGCTTCACGTTGCCGGCACCATCACTTATGCATCCCAAGGCCATCGAGGATGGGGGATTTCCATTGTCTCGCGTCGTGTGACACGTACAAGAAGCTACACGACTCACGAATCTTGGGGCGACCGAATGCTTCCCAGCTTGCTCAATTGTCGAGACCTCTGGCACGCTCGACAGCATGAAAGGAACGTCCAAGCAAGACGAATACCAGTGCAAACTCGCCGCGTTCGACGAGTTGAAAAAGTCGCTGCAGCAGGCCTTCAATGGGGAATTGATAAAGGACAATGGGCAATGAAGGACGGGGCGATTCAGAGCAAGTCGTTTGCTTTCGCGGCGCGGATTGTGAACTTGTACAAGTTCCTGGCCGCAGAAAAGAAGGAATATGTCCTCTCAAAGCAGGTGCTGCGATCGTGAACGGCGATTGGTACTTTGGTGCGGGAGGCGGAACAAGCGGAAAGCAAACCGGACTTCGTTCACATGATGGCCATTGCCCTCATGGACCAAGGGCAGGCTGGTCACTACCGCACGGTTTCGGTGCGCGTCGGCGGTTATGTGCCGCTGCCCCCCGCGGACGTGTCCGTACTGATGTTTGAACTGCTGGAATGGTGGGGCAGCGAATCGAGCCACCTGTCGCCGGTGCTGAGTTCTTCGATCTTGCATTACCGTTTTGACGCCATTCATCCGTTCGCTGACGGCAACGGTCGCACTCCGTCACTGTGGGAGCTGTATCGGCGAGGTTTCGACACGCATCACATTTTTTCGGTTGATGAATACTACTGGGAAGACCGGCCTCGCTATTACGCCGCTCTGACCGAGGTGCGTCGCGGCGGTGAAGACCTCATCGCCTGGCTGGAGTATTGCGCGGAGGGACTGCGACTCACTCTGGAACGAGTCTGGCTGAGAGTGCAGGCTTTCAACGTGAAGTCGCCGGACAAGCTGGTGTTGCGACCCAAACAGGAACGACTGCTGCAACTCCTGCGCGATCACGGCAGTCTGGCCCCGACCGAAATCTGGAAGGCACTGGATGTGTCTTGGCAAGGAGCGATGGACTTGCTCCGTCCGTTGATTGAGGCCGGATTGGTCGAAAAACTTGGCACCAAGAAGAGCGGGCGTTACGTCCTGAGGCAGCCATGAACGAAGCCGAAACCCGTGCCGAATACATCGACCCCGCGCTCGCCGCCGCTGGCTGGAGCGTCGTCGAAGGGGGCCGCATTCGGTGCGCATCGCGGCGGGTGCCGAAAATCTGGTTGCTATAACGGTTGCTGGTCAGACTGACTTTTCGAGAGATTCGCAGTCAACGCCTGTCACCATGTTGGCAATTTCGTCCGAAACGGACGGGGGGCTACAAACGCACAAAACTCCGGGGAAAACCGCCTTTTCCCCGAGTTTGGCAGAGCGCGCCCGGAGGGAGTCGAACCCCCAACCTTCGGATCCGAAGTCTGGTGCAACATCCATCAAAGCGACGAAGGCACAACGACTTACAAAACGACGTTTGCGCCGTGGCAGCAACGGTGGCAGTAACTTATCGGAAAATGAACGCGCCGAAGTGGTCGGCGGGTCGGTTTCGAGTCGAGCGGAGTTGCTCCCGATCAAGGCGGATTCGTTCTCTGCCGCGTTGGCGATGATTGCTTCGCTGCCGTTGTCGGATGCTGAGAAGGCCGAAGCGGTGCGGCGGTTGATGGCCGAGCAAGCTGGCTCGCCAGAAAAGAACCAAGGGGCGCGATAGGCCGCTCGGCGAGGCCCCACAGGTGAAAAGGTA
>CAZPUJ010000541.1:0-3103 GCA_964589725.1 uncultured Planctomycetaceae bacterium | reverse complement strand
GCTGTGAATGCCGCAACTGGAACTGTTCGAAGACGTCACATACGGGAATGTGCCGTGATCAATGTCCAGCAAACTCCCCTGAGCACCTTCGAACAACAGACGCTTCCCGGCCGCCAACGCTTGATGCAGAAAGGTGGTCGTGTCGCAGATGTACTGCCGCAGCCGTGTCGTGTAGGCGGAATACTCGACGAAAATCGCGTCCGCATCGAACGGCTGGAAATTGGGATCGAGCGCCGAAAGCATTTGATTTTTGTACGCGACGATCTCTTGCAGCCGTCGCCGAAATAAGTCGGGATACAAGAGGTCGCCGACTCGGATGGCGTGCGAGCGCCCGGCCTTCTCGCGGTAGCAGGTGCCGATGCCGCGCATCGTGGTTCCGATCGCTTCGCCCTTGCGGCTGATTTCGAGCACCGCTTCCTCGGCCAAGTGATACGGGAAGATGACGTGCGCTCGATCGCTGATCCGCAGACGCTCCGGCGCGATTGGGCCGAGCCGCGGGACAATGCCGTCCAGTTCGGTGAGAAACGCCTTCGGATTGAGGACCACTCCCGTCGCCACCACCGACACGATGTGGTCGCGCAAGATACCGGCCGGCAGCAGCGAAAGCTTGTAGGTCTCGCCGTCGAACTTCACCGTGTGCCCGGCGTTGTTGCCCCCTTGATAGCGGACCACGATGTCATGCTCCGACGTCAGCAGGTCGACGATTTTTCCCTTGGCTTCGTCGCCCCACTGCAACCCCACCACTGCTGTTGCCGACACGATGCGCGTTCCTCAGAAGCTGATTTCAGACAGTCCAAAACGGAGGCAGTGTAACGGCGGACTTGGCGAGGTTCGATGGCAGGACCTTCTCACTCAGCCGCGATGCGTAGCAAGACCTTGCCCGAGCGGCCTGGCGTTTCGGCGGCGCGGACGGCGTCGGCGATGCGATCGAGTGGAAAGACCTCACCGATATCGGAGCTCAGCACGCCTTCACGGATCAAACCGGAAACGGTGCGAATCAGCTTGAGCTTCTTGAGCAGATTCAACCGCGGCAGCCAGCGAGCCAACCAAAAACCTTCGAGGGACGCGGACGGCGTCATCAGATCGCGCGGAGAGAAACTGAGCGGCTCGCTCGACAGCGTGCCGTACACCAGCATGCGGCCGCCGGGGGCAAGGCACTTTACAACGGCGGAACCTGTTGCACCGCCAACAGGATCAATCGCGAATCGAATGCCGTGATCGCCAGCAATGCGACGGACATCATCACGCAGCTCATCATGTGACTGCCGAGTCGGCTCGAACACGACGACGGCATCAGCGCCGAGCGACTTCAACGCTTCGGCTTGTTCGGTTCTGTGAACGACGTTTAGCGTGCGAAAGCCAAAGCGGCGGCCCAAACGCACAACCATCTTGCCGAGTTCACTGGCTGCCGCCGTCTGCAGCAGCCAGTCGCCGGGCGGGACAGCCAGAACGCGGCGAGTCATCGCGAAGGCGGTCGTCGGGTTGACGAAGAATGTCGCGCCCTGTTCCGACGCGAGATTACTTGGCAGCGGGACCGCTTGCTTGGCCAACGTGACTGTACGCTCTTGCCAATTGCCACTGATACCGTTGAGCAACGCGACGCGCTTGCCGACGAGTAGTTTGCCGAGCAAACCGCCTCCTGCGGCTTCGACCACTCCGACTCCCTCGTAACCCGGAGTCGCCGGCAACTTCGGTTGCTTGCCGTACACACCGCGCACGGTCATCAGATCGGACGGATTGACCGGGCTGAGCAGCATACGCACGAGCACTTCGCCCGGTTTCGGTTGCGGCGGGGCGATGTCTTTCACGCGGAGCACGTCGGCGGGTTCACCGAACTGCTCGAAGAGGACGGCTTTCATGCGGACTTTCTCGTTCCCAAGCTCCGGCTTGGGACCGCGCGTCGCGAAGCTTTGCTCCTGGATGCGCGATACCGAGCTTCGCCGAGTTTGTTCCCAAGCGGAGCCTGAGAATAAGAAATCATTTCGGCTTTTCCTGTGACGGCTCGTCTTTCTTGCGTTTCTTGCGCGGTCGAAAGAACTTCATCGATTGCAGCACGACCATCTTTCGCCGCGCGATTCGGACGCCGAAAGCGATCAGTCGGTTTCGCCAGCCCGGAACGACGAATTGCTTGCCACGCTCCAAGGCCTTCAGCGCCGCCTTGACGACTTGTTCCGGCGTCATTGAGTGATGTTTCTTCAGCCACTCGGGAACGCAGGCCACATCAAAAAATTCTGTCTGAGTCGTGCCCGGACAGACCGCCGTGACGGTCACGCCGCGGTCGCGGCACTCGGCCCACAGTGCCTCGCTGAAGTGCAACGCAAAGGCCTTGCTGGCGGAGTAGACCGGCATGTATGCGACCGGTTGAAAGCCGGCGACCGACGACAGGTTGATGATGCCGCCGTGTCCGCGCTGCAACATGCCGGGCAGAAAACGATACGTTAGCTCGGTGAGCGCCGCAATGTTCAGTCGCAGGAGCTGCGACATGCGGCACCATTCGGTCTCGTCCACCGTCCCGACCCAACCGAAGCCGGCGTTGTTAATGAGCAACTCGATGGAGATTCCTTTGGCGTGAATTGCCTCAAACAAGCGTTGCGGTTCGATGGAGTCGCTCAAGTCGCCTGGCATGATCTCGGTCTTGGTGCCATGCCGAGTGTGCAGTTCGTCAGCCAGCTTTTCCAACAGTTCCCGGCGACGGGCCGCCAGCACCAAGTGCATGCCACGAGCCGCCAGCCTGCGCGCGAATTCGGCTCCGATCCCGGCGGACGCTCCAGTGACCAGTGCCCATCGATCCGCATACGCTTCGAGCACTCTCTGACTCCTCGGGGTGGTGGCTTCACTGAGCAGTTGTGTTGTTCTTCGCTCAGTCCTGCGCGCGAAGATTATCTCAAACGCTGGTCCAAAGTTCGGAACGAGGATGGTAGCACGACGACTTTGAAAAAAAAGGAATCCACGGCGGCGCGCGCACGGCTGGCCAATTCGTTGTCTTGGGTAATCTGTAGCCCCGGCCCTCGTGGCCGGTTTAATTTGAATTCGTCGGAAAACAAGCAGAAGTCTCATCACGCAGGCCACAAGGGCCTGAGCTACAGGTTCCGTAGATTCAAGA
>CAZPUJ010000540.1:0-21936 GCA_964589725.1 uncultured Planctomycetaceae bacterium | reverse complement strand
GGCATGGGGTCGCTCGGCGCAATGATGCAAGGGTCAGCCGACCGTTACCGACAGTCCACGACCAAAGGGGAAGACGACAAAGCGACACAAAAGAAGCTGGTGCCCGAAGGGGTCGAAGGGCGAGTCGCCTACAAAGGACCTTTGCACAGTTTCATTTACCAATTGATCGGCGGCCTGCGAGCGGGCATGGGCTACCTCGGGACCGCGGACATCACCGAGCTAAGAACGCAAACTCGGTTTCTGCAGATTTCACCGGCGACGGTTAGGGAGAACCATCCTCATGACATCGCGATCACTCAAGAATCCCCGAACTACACCGCGGAGCACGCTCCGGACAATCTGTAGCCTCAGCCCGCTTCTAAGCATCGCGATCCTTGTCAATGGAGTGACATTCGCTGACGCGGACGCTGGCGAATTGATCTCCAAGTTGAGCGTGTCCAAGAAGCCGTCCGCCGCGGCCAGCCAGCGAGTGGCTCGACTCGCGAGAGTGAACAGCTCCACGCGTCGCTCCACCTTGCCCCTGATCGCTCAAGCCGACGAGCCGCTCGAACGGCTTCGCCAACGTAATGCCGAACAGCGCTTCCACAACGCCCTCGAAGAGCAGGAAGCGAACACGTTCGCGCCAGGCCGAGAGTCGACCCCGACGTCCGAAGCACCGGTGGACGTCGATGCGTCCGGCGTCCGCCCGGAACCGGGACACCTCATGCCGCAAGAAGAACGCATCGCGGCGCTCCAAGACCCGAAGGGGGATCTTGCGCTGCCTGAGCCTGTGACCAATCCGTCGCAACTGAAACGCATTTCGGCCATTCAGCCATATTTCGACTATCAGCCGGAAACTTCGTTTAAGGGCGAGGTCTGTTGGGACTTGTGCCCTCGTCCGGATGGTATGCCGTGCAAGCCCGATGACAACGGCCTGGTGCCGGAGTGCCCCAGCGAATTCCGATTCGGTGAGGAGCCGTATTTGCCACGCGTGCTGGGCGACTGCGTTTACTCGTGGCAGGCGTCCGACCTGTACCACAATCCGCTGTACTTCGAAGACCCGGCGTTCGAGCGTTACGGCCACACGCATTGCGAACTGATTCAACCGTTCGTATCCGTCGGTCGTGCCGGGCTGCAGTTGGTTGGCCTGCCATACCAGATGACAATCGATCCGGTCTGTAAACGGATGTACGCGCTGGGCTATTATCGTCCGGGCGAATGTGCTCCCAAGAAGTACTATCGCATCCCGTGGAACTTGCACGCCGCCGTCGCCGAAGCCGGTGTCTTGACAGGTCTGATCTACATTTTCCCGTAAACTCCGAGCAAGTTTTTAACGAGATTGGCGATTCGCATTCACTCTCAAGTCCGGCGTCTTGAAGACGCCGGACTTTTTTGTCGCCGTATTGCCAAACTCGACAACGGAATCGTTAACCTCGGTCTGTTTCCGTTGACTGTGAACGAGCGATATCAATGCACCCTTGCCGAGCCGGCGAGGGTGTGTTCTGTTATCTGTCTGTGAGAGGTTCGTAGGACCGGCCGGAGAGCAGCCCCGCGCTTCCGAATATTGACAAAGGACATCATGTCGCCCGCTTCGCCCACCGCCGCTTTGACTCCGGCGCAAATTCTTGCCAACGATGTGCTCGATCGGATCGACCTGTTGATTCAGGAGGCGGAACGCCAAACCCAGCCACTGGAGGTTCAGCCGTATCGGGGACAACTCTTCGAACTGTTCGTTATTGCCGACGCGAGTGGGCTGATGAAAGACGAGTCGCGGCCCGACCTCTCTGCTGAAGGACTCAGTCGAACACTGGCCGAGCGTTGGGACTTGTCAACCGCGGCGGTGGCGTCGCATCGGTCGCAATCCAAGATGTCTTCCGAACACCTCTCGAAGATGCGGCTGCTGTGGTCGTTCTTACGGATGTGGATGGAATGGCAATACGCCTGGAGCCGCTGGTCGGAATTCCATGACGGCCCGGCGAACCCGCCGTCCGCGACCGAGGCTTCTGCGTCGGGTTCATCGTGATGCAATCTCCGTCACAACCGCTCGACGTGCTGGTCGTCGCCCCGCATCCCGATGATGCGGAGATCGGCGTCGGCGGCACGATTCTCGTTTGCCGCCAGCAAGGTCTGCGAGTCGGGGTGATCGACCTCACGAACGGCGAACCGACTCCGCACGGTTCGCCCGAACGCCGAGCCGCCGAGACCGACGCAGCCACGAAGATTCTGGAACTCGATTGGCGAGCGAACCTCGGTCTGCCAAATCGCAGCTTGCAGAGCGATCTCGATTCGCGCCGCACGCTGGCGACGGTCTTCCGATTGACTCAACCGAAGATCATTCTAGCACCGTATTGGGACGACGCGCATCCTGATCACGTTGTCGCCAGTCGACTGGCGGATGACGCGAGGTTCTGGTCAAAGCTCACGAAGTCCGACATCCCCGGCAAGCCGTATTGGCCGCCGCGAATGCTGTACTTCTTCAGCCTCCACCTCCGCATTCACCCCAAGCCGGCGGTCGTGCTCGATATCTCAATGCACATCGACCGCAAGATGCAGGCGATCAGTTGTTACCAAAGCCAATTCATCACCGGACGCCCGCAAACACCGCCGACAGTGCTCGACGACATCAAAGACCGCGCTCGTTATTGGGGCTGGACCATCGGCGTGCCTTTTGGCGAACCGTTGGCCAGTCGCGAAGAAATCGGCTTGCGTGACCTGCGAGCGATCGTGTGACCAAAGAGAACCTATCCTCATGCCGCGTGTGCGTCTCGAATTTTTCGGAGTTCCTCGCCAACGATCCGGCATTGCGGCTGTCGATGTCGATGTCGCGATACCGACGCTCAGTGAAGTGCTGCTCGCCGCCGCAAAGCAACTGCCGGAATTCGGTTGCCATTGCCTCGACGGCGACAGATTGCAACGTGGTCTGATCGCCAACATCAATGGCCGCACGTTTACGAGCGAACCCAAGACACCATTGACCGACGGGGACAGCGTCCTAATTCTTTCGGCAGACGTTGGCGGCTAATGATTGATTCCAGATTCCAGATCTCAACTCGGAAATGAACCTTTTCGTGGCTTCTCCCGGCTATCACAGCCAGTATCTGCGAATCGACTTGTCGACCCGACAAGTCGCAACGCGCCCGTTGTCCGAAGACGTTCTGCGACGCTTCATCGGTGGAGGCGGACTGGGGACGTGGCTGTTGCTGACCGAAATGGCTGATCAATTCGACCCGCTTTCTCCCGATGCACCGCT
Organism: uncultured Planctomycetaceae bacterium; assembly: GCA_964589725.1. Taxonomy (GTDB): domain Bacteria; phylum Planctomycetota; class Planctomycetia; order Planctomycetales; family Planctomycetaceae; genus CAYSHJ01. The sequence goes on along the minus strand of CAZPUJ010000540.1, from coordinate 18,707 downwards.
GGCCTTCGTGTTCAGTCCGCTAGTCGGCAGTCCGTTGACGACGTCGGCCAAGTTCGCCGTGATGGCTCGATCGCCGCTGACAGAGCGGATTAATGATTCGCTGTCCTCATCGCACTTCGCCATCGCGGGAAAGAGGACAGGGCACGATGCGATCGTGATCGTCGGGGCGGCGAAACAGCCGACATGCGTGGTCGTAGACAACGACGGCGTCCGCTTCGAACTGGCCAACGATGTTTGGGGGCAATCGAGTCGCGAGGCGACGACTCGCTTGCGCGAACGGCTGGGCTCGAAATATCGCATCGCGGCGATTGGTTCAGCGGGTGAGAAGCTGGTTCGGTTCGCGACGGTCTCGCACGACGGACGCCATGCCGGACGCGGCGGACTGGGAACAGTCATGGGTGCGAAACAATTGAAGGCGATCGCGGTCAGCGGCGATCGGCGAGTCGAGTTCGCACATCCGGAAGAACTGTTCGCGTTTAGCAAAGACCTCTCGAAACGCTCGTTCGGCCCGGCGACCGAGAAGTACCGCGTGCTGGGCACGGTCAGCAATTTGCTGACGTTCAATCGACTCGGCACGCTGCCGACTCGCAACTTTCAAGCCGGCACATTTGCGGCGGCTGAAGCGTTGTCGCCCGACATGCTCTCGCGCGTCGACGAGCGAACGCGCGCGTCGTGCGCCGCCTGTACCATTGGTTGTGAACACATTTTCCCGTTCACGTCGCTCACACTGGCGAGCGGGGGGCGTCAGCCCCCTGATGCGTCCGATTTCAGCACGACGTCATTTCCTTCTGACGCATCAGGGGCCTCACGGCCCCCGCTCGCCGACGCCACGCAAAGCGGAGTGCGGATGGAATACGAGAATTTGTTCGCGCTTGGTCCACTCTGCGGAGTTTCCGATCCGCAAACGGTGCTGCGAGCTTCCGCATTGTGCGATGAGTTGGGCCTCGACACGATCAGCACCGGCGGCACGATCGCGTTCGCGATGGAGTGCTCCGAACGTGGCTTGCTCGACGAGCCGAATCTGCGGTTCGGCGACGGAGATGCGCTTCTCGAAACAATCCGACTCATCGGTCGGCGCGAGGGGATCGGCGAGCTGTTGTCGCTCGGTTCGCGAGCGGCGGCTCGACAGATCGGCGGCGGCGCAGAGTCGTTCGCGCCGCACGTCAAGGGTTTGGAGCTTCCCGGTTACGAACCGCGAGCCTTGCAAACGATGGCACTCGGCTTCGCCGTCGGCACCCGCGGAGCGGACCACAATCGGTCCGGAGCCTATCAAGTCGACTTCTCCACGCAGGTCGATCGACTGGCCGTCGACGAGTCCGCCGTGCCGCTGGCCATCGAGACGGAAAACGAAGCGGCGATCATGGACTCGCTGATCCTGTGCAAGTTCCTGCGCGGCGTGTTCGACGACAAGCTGTCCGCGATGGCCGAGATGCTGCACCTCGTCACCGGTTGGGACGTGACGGCCGCCGAACTGCGAGCGACCGCCGAACGAATCGTCACCGCGAAGAAACTGTTCAACATCGGAGCTGGCTGGACGCCCGCCGAAGACACGCTACCTGACCGTTTCTTCGATGAGCCGCTGGCCGACGCCGGCGAAGTCAGCACCGGATCAAAACTGAATCGCGAGGAATTGCAGAGCCTCGTGCGCGCCTACAATGTCGCTCGCGGCTGGACGGAAGAGGGTTGGTTGACGATGTCCGAGCGGCGATTTGAAATCTGAGAGGCCAGATTTGAATGCTCACGTCGCGCGTTCAATCTTCGCCTTGGCTCTTTCTTGCGACAGCACCTCGCGCTGCAACTCGATGGAGAGTTCTTGCAGGATTTCCGGACGAGCGTCTTCGAGGCTGAGTTGTCCGTCAATTCGTTCGGTGACGGTCAGTAAGTGAACTCCGTACTGGCTGCGGAACGGTTCGCTGACTTCACCAACCTTGAGAGCGAACGCGACCTGCGGGTAAACAGACAATTTGCCACGAAACCCGAAGCGGCCAAGGTCTCCGCCCTTCTCGGCGCTGGGAGATTGCGAGTACTTCTTGGCTGCGTCCGCGAACGAGATTTCCTTGGCGACGATTTGGCTGCGGATTTCATTTAACGTCTTCTCATCCGCATCGGGGTTGTCGCTCTTCAAAACGATGTGAGCCGCTCGAACTTCGCTACCGTCAAATTCGTGCTGACGCTGCTTCCAAACGTCGCGCAGCTTCGCGTCCGTGTTGACCGTCCGGGCGTATGTCTCCCAATCGAGCGGCAAGCTGAGTTCGCGCCGCAACGTCTCTTCGGTGAATCCGGTTTTTACTAGGAGTTTGTCAAGATCTTCGTTTCGTTCTTTCAGCCACAGCTTCAACCGGGTGAAGTGTTCGTCGACCAGCTTAGGATCGGCGGCGGTTTTCTTTTGAGCCAAAAACGCTCGCAGCAGTTGCTGCTCGATGAGCCGTTCGATGAGCACGTCGTGGCGATCGCTCACATCCTCGGCGGTCAGCTTGCGAGTTGTCACGAAGAACTGCAAATCCGCCTCAGTGATCGCGTGCCCGTTGACTCGGACCAGCACTGGCGAGATGTCTTTTTCGGCGGACCTGGCCGACTTCGTGGACTTCGCGTCGCTCGATGATTTCTTCTGCGGAGCCTGTGCTAAGATCGACGCAGCTACAAATGCGAGGCAGAGGGCGAACATTGTGCGGGCGATGTGTTTCATGCAACGGAGTTTAGTCGGGTGCGGTGGGGACGTCACACGTCGAACTCTACCCACACGGCCACTGAAACAGATCGTCGGCATTAAAGATCGGGAGGCGGAGCTTCATGAGCAGGCTCTCGGCTTGGCTAATCAGTTTGTCTTCAGGACAAGACAAATTACCATTTGACCGAACAACAGACAGGTTATGATGCTATGCGTCGTTTCACTCGTCTCCGGTCATCGTCCGAACGTGCCACGGCTTTACCGACTACGAAGAGGGCCAGTTCATGTTGCATCTGGGACGCACGTTAGTTCGCAACTGTCAAGCGGTCACTCGTCGCGAACTGCTGCAAGTCGGAGCCTGCTCGGCGCTCGGACTAGGTCTGGAGCAGTGGCTTGCCGGGCGGTCACAGGCGGCGGGAAGTCCGGCGACCGTCAAGTCGGTTATGCTGCTCTGGCTGTGGGGCGGGCCCAGTCACCATGAAACGTGGGATCCGAAACCGAACGCTCCGTCCAAGATTCGCGGACCGTATTCGCCGATCGCCACGTCCGTGCCGGGAGCTCACATCTCTGAACTGCTGCCGCAGACCGCGCGGGTCATGCACAAGTTCTGCATCATCCGCAGCATGGCTCACGACATGAAGGACCATAATCAAGGTGGCACGGTTTCGCTGACGGGCAGCACGAACGGTTCGCAGGCATCGGGAGCGGTGCCGTTTCCGGGCCGCGTCCGTCCGAGCATGGGTTCGTTGGTGTCGTATCTCGGTCGGCAGCGAGCGACCGACTGGCCCGCTTTCACGGTGATCGGACCGAATTGCAAAGTCAGCGGTGCCGACCTGCGAGGTCAGACCTCCGGCGCACTCGGTGCCGCGCATGATCCTTTTCGTCTGGCGAGTTGGTCGTTTGACAACGGCTTCCAAGCTCCGCCGTCGATTCAGCCGCTGGGTGAGCTTGGCGGCGGGCGGCTCGACAATCGCCGGCAGTTGCTCGCGAACTTGGACGAATGGCAACGGCGCATCGAATCCGGTGGCTATGCCGAACGATTCACGGATCTGCAACACAAAGCGTTTGGCCTGCTCAGCTCATCGGGGACGAAACGAGCACTCGATATTGATGCGGAAGCGGATGACCTTCGCGATCGTTACGGCCGCACGATTTTTGGACAGGACTTGATCCTGGGCCGGCGGTTGATCGAAGCCGGTGTGCCGTTCGTGCAGATCAACTGGAGCGGCGACGCGGAAGACGAACAGCAAGGTGGCGACGGCGGCTGGGATTTGCACTACCGCTTGTTCGAGCGGATGCAGGATCGCTATTGCCCGGTCTTCGATCGCGGCTTCACGGCGTTGCTCGACGATCTTGACAGTCGCGGCTTGCTGAAGTCGACGCTGGTGATCGCGATGGGCGAGTTTGGACGCAGCCCGGCGATCAGCAGCATCGGCGGACGCGAGCATTGGCCCTACGGCTATTCGTTAGTCGTCGCGGGAGGCGGCACTCCTGGCGGGACCATTGTCGGAGCCAGCACGACAGACGGTGGTTATCCCGCGTCGCGGCCGGTGCATCCTTCGGACCTCATTGTCACGGTCTTGGAGAAGATGGGGCTGAATCGGACGGAATTGTTCGTGCAGGATTCGGCCGTTCTCGGAGCGGAGATTCCCGAACTGATCTAATCCGACCGCGCACCCTCGCTCGTAGTGACCTCATTTATGGGGTCGAATGAGCGACCTTGACCCGATAAATCGGGTTACTACGAGCGATCGACCGGAGAAGCGACATGCGGATGTCACGATCAAGACGCATTCGTCGGCTGGTTGAAGTCGTGGCGTTGGTCTGTGCCGCCAGTTTTGCGGTGATGACTGCCGTCGACTCCGCCGAGCCAACCATACCGCCGAACATCACGCGGCTCACGCGGACGAGTTTCGACAAGTTCTTCTTAAGCTACTCGCCGGACGGCTCGCACATCGTTTACTCGCGGCATTATCCCAACCGTCGGGCCGCGAACTTGGTGCTCGTGGGAACTCGCATCGTGCGCGCGGATGGCAGTAATGACCACCCGTTGCTCACGCCGTTCGATGCCGAGGTTCAGATTCAAGAACATCCGACCTTTTCCCCCGACGGCAAACGTCTGTTGATTTCCGGTGGTGGGAACGACACGGGCAACTCCTCCAAAGACATTTTTGTTTGCGACATCGATCCGCAGTTCGCGGCCACGCAACTTCGCAAAGTGGTTTCCGGAGCGGCCGTGCAATTCGGCGAAGAGCCATGCTGGTCTCCCGACGGCAAACGCATCGCCTACGTGACGACGTCCGAGCAGCTTTGGACCGTGGACGCGGACGGCAAGAATCGCAGTCAGATTTTGCAAGCGGCTGGGCAGTACCTGCATCAACCGGCTTGGTCGCCGGACGGTCAGTGGATCGCGTTCGCCAGCGATCGCGACGGCAACATCGAACTTTACAAAGTTCGCCGCGACGGCACCGATCTGATTCGGCTCACGAATCAGGCGGGCATTGATTGCCGGCCGAAGTGGTCTCGCGACGGACGCTGGTTGCTCTTCAGCTCGAACCGCGACGGAAATTTCGACGTGCATCTGATGCGCTCCGACGGAAGCGAGCTTCGTAATCTGACTCGTCATCCCGCGATGGATGATCATGCGGCGTGGGCTGCCGATGGTCGGCATGTGGCGTTCGTGTCCATGCGCGACGGCGGCTTCGACATCTATCGACTTGCATTGCCGGACGACATCCGCATCGAGTCCGCTCCCACGCCGACGGACAATCCCACCGTCAACGTGGACGGTCTCGTTGCACATTTCAACTTCGATCAAGCGGCCACGGAGTTCGTGGCAGACCAAGCCGGCCGCCATCGGCTGCAACTCGAGGGCGCGAAAATCGTGCGCAACGGCGATGGTGGTTCGCTTGAATTTGACGGTCAGAAGAGCTTTGGGTCGGTCGGCAACGCCGAAGGATTGCGGATCAAAGGACCGCTGACGATCTCGCTGTGGGTCCGCCCGGAGAGCGTCACCGGGAACGGCTATTTGATCGCGAAGCACGGTTGGAACGTCTACCTCGGCGCGGACTTCATCCCGCGTTTTGAAACTCGCAACGCCGCCGATACCGCCTGGGAAACTCTGTCCGCGGCCAAACCAGTCAATCACCAATCTTGGTCCCAAGTCGTCGCCGTCTTCGATCCGAAGGCCGAGAAGTTGCTGATCTACGTCAACGGTCGAATGTCGACGGAAAAGAAACGGACTGACGGAGCCATCGGCGCCGTGGTTGCTTACCCGCTGGAACTGGGCACCTACAACGTTACTCGCTCGCAATGGTTCCACGGCCGGCTGGATGAAGTACGACTCTACAACCGAGCGTTATCGGCAACCGAGGTCGAACAGCAATTCCGCGAGCAAGCGACTTGCGTCAGTCCCGACGGCAATCGCTGACAATGCCGTTTCGGCGTTTACGAGCGAGCCACCAATGAGTCCGTCAAATGAGGCTCGCTGCGTCCCTTGCAAGGGTCCGTGCGGCGACCTTTAATCCCGTCGCGGTTCAGCGAATTGCGGCGAGGATGCCAAAGTCGACTGCAAACTGGAGTCACGCATGACGGAGCGAATTTTCAATTTCTCAGCCGGGCCGGCGGTGTTGCCAGTACCAGTGTTGGAAGAAGCCAAAGAGAACTTGCTCTCGCTGGGCAACACGGGTATTGGGATTTGCGAGCACTCACACCGCGGCAAGGCGTTTCTCGCCGTGTACGAGGAGACCGAGGCTGTATGCCGCGAGATCGGCGGCATCTCGTCCGATTACAAGGTATTATTTCTGCAAGGCGGAGCGTCGTTGCAGTTCGGCATGATCCCGATGAATCTCCTCTCGGCAGATCAACAGGCCGACTACCTCATCACCGGAGCGTGGTCCGAAAAGGCTCAAGAGGAGGCCGTTCGCTTCGGAAAAGTGCATGTCGCCTGCTCCAGCAAGGACCGCAACTACTGTTACATCCCCAAGACGGTCTCGTGCAGCGGCGGCGCGGTCTATGTGCATTACACCTCGAACAACACCATCTTCGGAACGCAGTGGCAGCGGTTGCCCGAAGTGCCGAGCGGTTCGACGCTGATTTGCGACGCCAGCAGCGACATCTATTGCCGCCCGATCGACGTCTCGAAGTACGGGCTGATCTACGCCGGAGCACAAAAAAACCTCGGCCCGTCGGGCGTGACGCTGGTCATCATCCGCAATGATTTGATCGAGCGCGGCCGCTCTGACCTGCCGGCGATGTTGCAGTACCGCACGCACAGCAAGAACGACTCGATGTACAACACGCCACCGACGTTCGGCATCTATCTGATGGGATTGGTCTTCAAATGGATCAAGTCCCTCGGCGGCCTTGCCGCGATGGAGCGACGCAACCGCGAGAAGGCCGAGAAGCTATATGGGTACCTCGACCAAAGCCGCCTCTTCAAACCGACGGCCGACCGCGACAGCCGTTCGCTGATGAACGTGACATTCGTGACCGGCAACGAAGAACTCGACGCGAAGTTTGTGAAAGCCGCGACATCAGCCGGCCTCGACGGCCTCAAAGGCCATCGCAGTGTCGGCGGCATGCGAGCCAGCATCTACAACGCCTTCCCACTCGAAGGGGTCGATGCACTGATCGCCACGATGAAAGAGTTCGAATCCAAGAACGGATAACGCCGCGGTGCCGCCTCCGCCTTCACTCTCACAGGACATCAAGTGGATAGCTCGTCAACCAGATGTCGATCTGTTGGAATCGGACGAGAAGCTGTGTCTTGAGTTGCCTGAAAAACTCCCGATGTTCGGGCAAATCCGGGACGTCGAGGTAGATGCGGACCAAGTCATCGCGATACACGCGACCTTCGTGTTGCCATTGCCCGTGGGTTGTTTGCGTTTCGCAAGACACCGCACCAAAACGCTCTCTCAGTTCCAACAGAGTGTCCGCGATCAATTCGTCCGGAACTGGCTGAGCGTCATTGAACCGCAATGGCAGCAGCATCTCGAAGCGCCGGTACGACTTGTCCATAAGCGGCTGCTCCTTCGACGTGAAAGCAAAATCCCTCAACGGCTAGTTCGGCGAGGGCACCTTCGGGCACCAGGACTTCGCCTGTCTGCCAGGTCGTGAAGGAAAAGCGGCCAGCCAAGTAACCCAAGGCGCGTCGTTCGGTCGGCTTGTCGGGAAATCGGATTACAATCACGAATCGGCCCTCGCTGAACGGGAGAGATCACATGCTGACGGATGATAGTGCAGGAGATCGTCGCCAAACAATCGCCCAAAGGCGTCGCCAGGTAGCCAGCACAAGAAACCTGAACGTGACACGCTCGCGAGTTGGATCTCGGCTCGCTACAAGGTCAAGTACCAACTGTCATCAATGATGACCTTCTCGACGACTTCCGATTTGATTCCGAGTTTGAGGTCTTTCAGCTTCTCAGCGAGTTGATCACCGTCAATCAAATCAATTGGCGGCGCACCATCGCGAGTTGCCTCCTTGATGGCATCACGCGTGAAAGTGCCGGTCGTAATCAATAACCCTTTGTCCGCGCGCCCAACCATCGAACCACGGAAGTCACGAACATGACTGGCGCTGACGGAGCCTTGGTAGCGTTTGCATTGGAAGATGACGTGGAAACTCAAAAGGCCGCTGAGCCGCATGATCCCTTTACCGTCGATACCACCATCACCTGACTTTCCAGTGACTTCGACATGAATGAAGCCGCTTTCGCGGAGTAACCGCATGACGAGGCGCTCAAAAGCAGACGGATCAATCTTTGTGGTCAGAATGTGATGCAGACGTTCCCGCCATGACTGTGCTTCTTCTGGCACGTCATCGGCATCAAGTTCACTGTTTCCTTGGTCTCGTTTCTTGGCAATTCGTTCAGAGCGACTGAGTTCACGAACGACGCGAACAACCTCCTGTGCATCAATTTGCTCGATGCCTCGCTTTTCTGGCGCAATCGCCCAAACGGCACGGCTGGAGTTTTCAATTAACCCATATTTTTTGAGGTACGTCCGAGCCCACGCCAGACGGTATTGCAGCTCGGTTTGACTGCTCTTTTCAGGGTTGTGTGGTTGGTTAATGATTTCTTCGGAAAGGCCCAGTAATTCTGTGACCTTCTCGTCGATTTCATCGATTGAGCCGGAACCGCCGAGTTCCTTGATCGCTTGGAAAACAGGCTGCATGAGGTGATCGTAACTGGGAACACGGCTCATTGGAGTCCGCCATCAAGTAGGCCAACAATTTGTGGTGATGGGCGAATAGTTTAACCGCTACGCCATCGGCGTGCGCGCCGAGCGTCGTTTGGTCGTCGACACCCACGCCGATGGCGTCGGGGTTGAACAGTCCAATGTTCGACACTCGCCTTCGAGCCCGCGACTCGAATTGAACCAGGCCCAAAGAAAGCTTTGCGGAGCATCCCCCAACGGGATCATTTCCCACGTCATTGACGGAGGTCGCGCGGCAAACTGCGTTCGCAGGTCGATGGAATTCATTGTGCGTCTCGGCGGGTGGCCAGCGTCGGTTTGCGTCAAGAGACTTCAGACGGAAGAATGCGGCTGGCGGATTAGGAAACGATTGCCATGACAGAAATATCTGAGACAGAAAGATCGTTGCAAGACAATCTTCGTCCTCATCATCTTTCTGTCCCCCATTTTTCTGTCAGCTTTGGCTTGTGTTTAGTGGACTCCGCAAAGCTGCTAACGGTCGTCCGATCCGCTAACGTATTCGATCGGTTGGAACCACAACGACCATTGGCACGGAGCCTGTTCGCAGATGTCTCGCATTCGTCAACTGGATGCCGCGGTTGTCAACAAGATCGCCGCGGGTGAAGTCATTGAGCGTCCGGCGAATGTCGTCAAGGAATTGCTCGAAAATAGCCTGGATGCGCTGGCTTCGCGGATCGAGGTGGACATCGAGAACGGCGGCAGCGAGTTGATCCGCATCGTCGACGACGGCGAGGGGATTGATCCCGAGGATCTGTTGCTGGCCGTGTCGTCGCACGCCACCAGCAAGCTCGTGACCGCCGACGATTTGTTTCGCGTGCAGACGATGGGCTTTCGCGGCGAGGCGTTGGCGTCGATCGCGGAAGTCAGCCGAGTGCGTCTGCGCAGTCGCACTCCCGATGTCGATACAGGGCACGAGATCGAAGTCGATTGTGGACGCATTCGTCCCACACAGCCGTGCGGTTGTCCGGTGGGTACGCAAATCGAGGTCCGGCAACTCTTCGCCAACACGCCGGTGCGACGCAAGTTTTTGAAGTCGGTTGCGACGGAGTTCGCGCACGTCGCCGAGCACTTCACGCGGATCGCCCTCGCGCATCCGCGACTGCATCTGGTACTGCGGCACAACGGCAAGCCGGTGTTTGAACTTCCCAGCACGCCACAGACGCTCGATCGCATCCGGTTACTCTTCGGCAATGAACTGGCCGACGATTTGATCGCCGTCGAGTCGGAAGCGAGCGGCGTGCGGATGTGGGGTTACGCCGGGCATCCAAGCATTCACAAGTCGACTCGCAAGAGCCAGCACTTGTTCCTCAACGGCCGCTGGATTCAAGACCGCTCGTTGCAGCACGCGCTCACGGAGGCGTATCGCGGCTTGCTGATGACCGGCCGGCAGCCGATTGCGTTTCTGTACTTGGACGTTCCCGCCGGCGAAGTCGACGTCAACGTACACCCCACAAAAACGGAAGTCCGGTTCGCCGACGGACAGGCGTTGTTCCGCCAACTACTGTCGATGCTGCGCACGAAGTTCCTCAGCCTGAATTTCGAATCCACGATGCGACTGCCGACGTCGCCCGGTGGCGCCGGTTTCGTCGCTGCCGGCGCCGGACTGCGGCCGCGCAGTGTCGAGTTCCAGAGTTGGTCGCCATCGAACACTTCGGCGTCGTCGAGTCTGTGGAGCAATTCTCCGCGCTCGCCGATTGAACTTCCGCGCGTCGGTGGGCACGGCGATGTACCAGTGTCGGGCATCCCTGGACGCGAAGCACTCGAAGCACTTTCCGCGGTGGAGCCTGTTCCGGTCGAGCCGCTTCGCGCCGACGCGATTGCTTCTGACCACCAAGGACTCGGTACGGAGTACTCAATACTCGAACCGCCGCTGCCGGGTGAAGCATTCGCACCAGTTTCTGCCACCGGAACGGACTCGTTCCGCGACGCGGCGGCCTGCGACAATGCCGCTGTGCCCGGAAGTTCGCTCCGGCCCCCTCGTGAGTCTTCCGGTGATGACACGAATCAGCAACGTGCCGGCTCCGACTCGAAGGCTCGAGCCATGCAGATCCGCGACACGTACATCGTCATCGAAACCGACGAAGGGCTGACGGTCATCGATCAGCATGCGTTGCACGAACGAATTCTGTACGAGTACTTGCGGCCGCGCGTGCTGAGTCACGCGGTCGAGTCGCAACGCATGCTGGTGCCGGAGACCGTCGAGTTGACTCCCAAGGAAACCGCGTTGCTGCTGGAGTACAGCGAAGTGCTCACACAGCTCGGTTTCGGCATTCGGGAGTTTGGGCGTCAGACCGTGCTCGTGGATCGCTACCCAGTCATGCTGGCGAAAGCCAACTTGCCACAGCTTGTGAAAGACCTTGCCGAGCAACTTGACCAACCTGATCAACAACCCAACCGCCGCGATCTGCTCGATTCACTGCTGCATATGATGTCCTGCAAAGCCGCGATCAAAGCCGGTCATCGCCTGTCCCCCGAAGAGATCGACAGCCTGCTCGCCCAACGACACCTGATCGACGACGCTCACCATTGCCCGCACGGCCGCCCCACGGCGCTCGTACTCACGGAGAATGAGCTGGAACGGCAATTTGGACGACTGGGTTGAAGGCGAGTAGGCAGAAAGCAGTAGGCAGTAGAAAAACGTATTCTTAGATGGCAAGAATGATTTTCAACGTCCAATCGGAAAGGACATCATGGCCAGCGACTCGATCCTGCGGGGGCATCGTGATCTGAAGGTGTTTCAGTTGGCGTATCAGGTCGCAAGTCTGGCTAGATTTCGCTCAGGATTGCGGCTACATCGAGCCAGTATTGCGAGACGGTTTGACAGCGAGACTCAAAGACGTCGGTCGAATGCTGGGCAGCATGATGGCGAATCCCGATCCATTTCTGCTTAAGTCCATTCGCTAATTGCGCCGTTGCCGTTCACTGCCTACAGCTTACTGGTTTCTCATGATCTGCGTCAGCATCGGACGAACACGACACAAGATGATGGTCCTGGAGCATCAGGCCCTGGCCCAAAGAGGGGCCGAGTTGGTGGAGCTCCGGTTGGATTTTCTGACACACCTGCCTGACCTCGGGCGGCTGCTGAAGGATCCGCCCACGCCCATCGTCGTGACGATGCGTCGAGCCGAGGACAAAGGCCGTTGGCGAGGCAGCGAGGAACAGCGGCAGACCGTCTTGAGGCAGGCGATTGCGCAAGGAGTCGAGTACGTCGACCTGGAGATGGACATCGCTCTGGTCATCCGTCGGTACGGCAAGACCAAGCGCATCATCAGCTATCACAACTTCAACGAGACACCCGAAGACCTGGCCGACATTCACGCCCGCATGACGAAGCTCGATCCGGACATCGTCAAACTGGCGACGATGGCCAATTCTCCCAGCGACATGATTCGCATGCTGCAATTGGTCAAAAATGCCAGCGTGCCGACGGCCGGCTTCTGCATGGGTGAGTTTGGCCTCGCCAGCCGCGTGCTCTGTGGCAAGTACGGCTCGCCGCTGACCTATGCGACGTTCAACAAGGACCGCGAACTGGCTCCAGGGCAATTGTCGTTCGACGAAATGAAACGGATTTATCGGTACGACCAAATCAACGCTGATACGCAAGTTTTCGGAGTGCTCGGCGACCCGCTGGCTCACACCCTGAGTCCGTTGATTCACAACTCGGCGTTTCAGCAACTGGGAATCAATGCCGTCTACGTGCCGTTCCGCGTCCCCAAGGACAAACTGTTCACGACGCTGGACGATTTCGATTGGCTGGACGTGCGCGGCTACAGCGCGACGATCCCTCACAAGGAGGACATTATGGCCAAGGCGCAGCATGTCGACGAGGCGGTGCGGTCGATCGGAGCGGCCAACACGCTGTGGCGCGATGCCGGCGGCGAGTGGCACGCAACGAACACCGATTACCTCGCGGCTATGCAGTCGATTTCGTTGGGTCTGCAAGCGGACCCCGATGATCAAACCGTGTTGGCCGGACGCAAAGTGTTGATGTTGGGAGCTGGTGGCGTCGCCAAAGCGATTGGAGCCGGCGTGGTCCGCAACGGCGGCTTATTGATGATCGCCAGCCGCACGCACGCGCGCGCTAAGGAACTGGCCGAAAAACTTGGTTGCCAGCATCTGCTGTGGGAAAACCGAGGCGCTCAGTTCGCGGACGTCCTCATCAATTGCACGCCGATCGGCATGCACCCCGACGTGGACGACTCGCCTTTCGCCGACAACTGGATGCGCGAGAACATGCTCGTTTTCGATACGGTCTACAATCCCGAAAACACGTTCCTCCTGAAACAGGCTCGGCATCGCGACTGCCGCACAGCGTCGGGATTGGAGATGTTCATCCGACAAGCGGCGGCGCAGTTCGAATTATTCACGGGCCAGCCGGCGCCGATTGAGCACATGCGCGAGGTGCTCCGTCGCGAGATTTCGCCCGTCCGCTTGAATGCTTGAGGATTCTTTGGACATTAAGATTTGGACATTGGGATTTCACCACAATGGTCATCACGCTGGTCGGTTACCGCGGAACGGGCAAGAGCACGCTCGCCGCGCCGCTGGCGAAGCGGTTGGGCTGGGAGTGGCTCGACGCCGATGCGGAATTGGAGCGTCGTGCCGGTCGCTCGATCCGCGACATCTTCGCGACCGATGGTGAGCCGGAGTTCCGGCGGCTGGAACGAGAATTACTCACCGAGTTGTTGCGACGAGACCGATTGATCGTGGCGACCGGAGGCGGTGCGATCCAAAACGAAGCCACGCGACGCGACATACAAGCCGCCGGTCCGGTCGTTTGGCTGCAAGCCTCGGTCGACACGATCGAGCTTCGTCTCGCCACCGACCCGACGACGGGTACTCGGCGACCGAACCTCACCACGACCGGCGGCCGCGCGGAGATCGAACGCTTGCTGGCGATTCGCGAGCCACTGTATCGCGAGTGCGCCACGATCGTGCTCGACACGGACGCCACCGCGTCTGAACAACTCGTTGACCAAGTGCTGCGTCAACTGCCGTTGAATCATGTTTCCACATAGCCGAATTCGCAAAAATTTAGTCGCACCGCCAGCCGAACTGAACTCTGGCGAGTCCAGCGACTCTTCTACCAACAGGTTCGAAAGCTGACGTGATCCCGTACGACTTGCCGCCCGCGTTCATCCTCACTTGGCTGTTCCTGTACGGCGCCGTGCTGGGCAGTTTTCTGACGGTCTGCGTGCATCGACTCCCGCGGCATGAGAACGTCTTCGCGGCGTGGCGCACGTTGTGGGATAAACCGTCGCACTGCGACCGCTGCCAGAAACGGCTGTTTGTTCGCGACAACGTGCCGATCTTCGGTTGGCTGTGGCTCGGCGGGCGCTGCCGATTCTGCAAGCGTCGGATTCCGCCCCGATATCCGCTGATCGAACTGGCGAACGGCCTGCTGTTCGTGCTGGTCTACGTGCTGGAGGTTCCGTTGACGCGCTCGTCGGCGATGACGACCAGTTGCCTGACCAGCACGTTCGGCCCATCCTTCGTTGAGCTTGGCTCGGGCACACTCTTCAACAACCCGTTTGGTCTCTCCCCGGCCGCGATGTTCCAATGGCGATACGTCTATCACGTCGTGCTGGTCGAAGCACTCCTTGTGGCATCGCTGATCGACTGGGATCTGATGATCATTCCCGATTCGGTCACGTTGCCGCCGATGCTGACGGGTGTGCTTGGAGCCACTCTGTTCGGCAAGTTCTGGCTGGTGCCGGTCTGGTTTCAAGACCCGATAATGGTGAGGTCATCATTCGCCTGGTTGACGGTCGATTGGAAGAGCAACTGGGTGGTTCCGGAGTGGATCAGCCAACACCCGCATTGGCACGGACTGGCGACGAGCCTTGCCGGACTGTTTGTCGGCGGCGGCATCGTGTGGGCCGTGCGAATCATCGGCCAACTCGCGCTGCGTCGCGAGGCGATGGGATTCGGCGACGTCGTCTTGATGGCGATGGTCGGCAGTTTCGTCGGTTGGCAGCCGGTCGTTGTCGCCTTCTTCGTGGCTCCGATCCTGGCGCTCGCGACGCTGGTCCTGACGCGAGTCTTGCGCTTCGATCACGAGATTCCGTACGGGCCATATCTCAGCGTGGGCACGCTCGGCGTGGTCTTGGGCTGGAAATGGATTTGGCCGTTCGCCGAGCGTTACTTCTCGCAGTGGCCGTTGCTGATCCTGATGGCCCTGGTGATGGCGGCCGCTTTGTTCCCGGCATTGTACCTTTTCCGTTTTATCAAACGCGTGTTCGGCATCCCGTTGTATCCCGACGACGACGAATCGTACGACGAATGGACCGCGGCCGATCAACTGTTTCACTTCTCCGGAGAGACCGTGGACCGTCAACAAGGCCACTGGCGCACCAAGTCGTGGCCCGGCGACGCAGCCGCTCGAGGACAATCACACGTCAAGCTGTGGCAGCGGCCGAATCACTCCTGCTGGCAACAGCAATGGACCCGGCGGCCGTGAACGCGAGCATGGATCGCCACTGAATTCTCCCTCTCTCCCGCCTGCCGTCAAACGACCAACAACCCGCGCCGCCACAATCCAGGAGGTAGAGATATTACGTCCTCTGACAATGCGCCAGTTTACTCAAGCTATCCAGCTATGCACGCTGGCCGTGGTTGAACACGAGGTCAGAATCGGGCAGAATACCCACGTAGAGACGCGTAGCCACGGTGGCGATTCGCATTCATTCCAAATCCAATCGCCGAAGTTGAGACGAGGTATGCTGAACCGACTCTGTACGCTTTTCATGGCGGGATGTCTATTGGCACTCCTTGGCTGCTCGCAACAAACTCCGGAGGATACTGAACCTACGCTAGATGGTTTACCGCACCCGGAGATTTCTCTGCGTGCTTTGGCACAGGCGAACACACATGTTGTCTCCCTCGATTGGGACGCCGCACTTACCTCGGCGGTGACGTGCAAAGCGGTTTACCTGGACGAGCCTGACGAAAATGCATCCCTTCGGGCCATCGGATTCTCAAAGATCCTAGGATTTACCAAGGGTTCTTCACGTGCCGTCGTGTGCTCGAATGAAGACGTCGTCGTGATCGCATTTCGGGGAACGAACCAATTGTCGGACTGGGCAATCAATGCTGACCTTCGCCGCGAGAAGGTTAAAGACGGAGACATCCATCGCGGGTTCTACGAGGCGACGCTGTCATTGTATGCAGACCTTTGTAAGGCGGCAGAAGAACAAGGTGCAAAGTCTAAGTCGGTTTGTATTATGGGACACAGTCTCGGTGGGGCTATGGCGCTGGCGTTTGCATACGAAGCCAACACCCGAAACGAACTCAATATTACCTCGCTATTCACATTTGGGCAGCCACTCTTGCTAAGTCTTCCGCTCGCCGAACAGGTCAACAAAATGTTCGGCCAAAGATACCGACGGTTCGTGAATGGTTCAGATATCGTCACGAGACTCTTGCCCAAGTTCCGCCATGCCGGCAGTCGCGTTCATTTGACGGACGAAGGGTTCGAGCTTCTGCCTCCGTCTGTAGCATTTCGTGCAGTCGATGGAGACAGAGACGAAAAGGAAGATCCGGAGGCCATGACAGAACAAGAGTTCCAAGATCTCAAGATGGAACTTCAGGCGAGTACCAATCCCAGTGGTGCGGTTGGCGAGCTGGCAGTTACAAGTGTCCAGATTCCTTGGCTGGCAGATCATTCGCTGGAGCTATACGAATCGCGAATCCGTCGAATCCCAAAGTAGTATGGTGATTCAACAAGCGTTATGCGTATTGGGCGTTGTTTCCTTGACGTCAGCGCGGGTTCCGGCGGGACGTCCAACTCCGACAAGTCGCCTACCGGCGAGCGGATCTCGTCGAGATATTCTTCTTCGCTGTGAAGCCGGCCGGGCTTTGAGTTTCCGGTCCCTTTGCCGAAGCCGAATGTCAGGCCGACGCCGTAGAACAGGAAGTCGTGGTTGCGTCCTTCGGAGGTCAGCCAGTAACTCGCGCTGGCGGTCAGTCGCGTCGAGCCGGTCAGCCAGACATGCATGCCCGCCTCTGGATAGACGGCGGACATCAGCCGACGTGTGGAGTCTCTCTCGCCCGCCTCATCCGTGAAGGCGTTGCCGTCGTTGTCGAGACCATCGTGGCTGGCGTCGACGGTCTGTTTATTTCCGCCAAGGAAACTGCCGAAGCCCACGAACGGAGCGACTCGCGTGGGAGGCGAGACATGCACGGCGGCGGTGCTTCCCAGAAAGGCCGCGTCCGCTTCCGAGTTCATTTGGCCGGTGAGAGCTAGCTTGCCAGACAGCCAGGGACGCGAGTAATGCACCAAGCCCAACTCGCCACCGAGGACGCCATTCGTTTCGAAGTCGCTAGCCCCGACGCTCACCCAAGCTCCCGTCTTTGAGCGGACATGCCGAGCGTCCACGATCTGCTTGGCCAGGCGCGGCCATTTGCGAGCCGGCCTGGAGTCATACGGCCTCCCGTACTTCTCGGAGTAGTCGTCGTCGTCCATCGCCCACTTTGAACTCAAACAGCCCGAGCTGCTCAAGCCAAAAATGCCGACAACGAAAAACAGGCAGACGGTTCGCATCGTGCACCGAAAGTAGCCAATGGAAGCGAGAGGACCAAGAGGAATCTTACGGCGTCGCGCACTTCGTATGGTCACACTTGTTGATCGCCGATAATCTCCGGCGCAAGCAGACTGTGGTCCGTGACGAAAGGAGTCTTTGATGACGACGCAATTGCAAAAACCGGAAAAGGCGACGTTTGTCGAAACCGCTTTGAAGCTCGGCGGCAAGAGCGACGAAGAGGCCAAGAAGACCGGAGCACTCGACCGCGCCGACGAGCAGGTCGAGGCTCTGTTCGCCAAGAAATATCAGACGTCCGGCAGCCCGGTGCATCGTGCGGTGTGGGACAATTCGTTTCCCGTCGAATTGTTCCTGTCGCCCGAACCAACCACACCACCGGAGTGCGAGAAAGTCATGCAGGCATCGCTGGAGGTCGTGCGGCGGCACGTCCGCGCCAAGACGCTGCTCAACGAAGAACGTAAAATCACCGATCAAGTGCTGAAGGAACTTGGTAGCGCGGGTTACTGGGGTTTGCTGGTCGACCGCGAGTACGGCGGCAGCAACGTTCCGTTCACGTCGTTCGCTCGATTCTTGAGGCAGATGGCGACGATCGATCCGACGGTTGCGGGACTAGCCTCCGTTCATGGCTGCATCGGTGCAGTCGATCCGATTCGGACATTCGGTTCAGCGGAACAAAAAGCCAAGTACCTACCGCTGCTGGCGAGCGGCCAGCGGCTGTCGGCGTTTGCGCTCACCGAGTCGTGTGCCGGATCGGATCTTACGGCGTTGCGTACCGAGGCGAAGCTCGACGGAGACCAGTACATCGTCAACGGCGAGAAGCTGTTCATCACGAATGCAATCGCCGGCCGCACGATCGGCTTGGTCTGTCTGGTCGACAAGAAGCCGGCCGTGCTGATCGCCGACCTGCCGGACCAAGAGAACGATCAGTTCCAAACCAAGCGTTACGGCCTGTACGCGCTCAAGCATTCGTACAACAACGGGCTGCTGTTCAAGAATTTCAAAGTCCCGAAAGAGAACCTGCTGGAAGCCGGTCGCGGCGATGGGCTGACGATCGCGTATCACGGCCTAAATCGCGGTCGAGTCGCGCTGTGTGCCAACGCCGCCGGAACCATGCGCGCCATGCTGGCTAACATGCTGCCGTGGGCTCGCTTCCGCAAAACATACGGTGCGGCGATTGAAACGCGCGAACTGGTCCGTCGCCGCTGCGGTCGCATGGCCGCGCTGATCGTCGCGTGCGATGCGCTCGTCGATTGGTGCGGTTGGCAGCTCGACGAAGGATTCCG
>CAZPUJ010000539.1:0-16154 GCA_964589725.1 uncultured Planctomycetaceae bacterium | reverse complement strand
ACGAACCGCACGCCCCGCTCGACCAGCCGCCGAGCCATCAAGCAGTTGTAGGCGAACGATCCCTGCCGAGTGACATCCGGGCCGTAGCTCTCCAGCACATGCTTCGGCTCGGTGGAGAAGTCGGTCAGCTCCGGGACGCTGGCCTGCATCTTGTACGCCATCTCGTACTGAGCGATTCGCGTGACGATCTCCGGGTCGCCGACCTCCGCGAACTTCGCCTCGTTGAGCACTCGCAGATCGTCGAGCAGCCCGCGTCGCACCTCGCGGCTCATGCCGTCCGGGTTCGAGAGGTACAGCACCGGCTCGCCGCTGCCTCGGAACTTCACTCCCTGATACTTCGACGGCAGAAAGCCGCTACCCCAATAGAAGTCGTAGAAGATTTGTCCGCAGCTCGCCTCTTTGTCGCGCGACGTCATCACCACGAAGCCGGGGAGTTCATCGCTCTCGCTGCCGAGTCCGTACGTCGCCCACGCTCCCATGCTGGGCCGGCCGGGGAGTTCGTTGCCGGTCAGAAAGAACGTAATCGCCGGAGCGTGATTCACCTGCGTCGTGTGCATCGACTTGATGAACGTCGCCTCGTCCACGATCGACCCAATGTGCGGCATGAAGTCGCCGATCCACCGCCCGCACTCGCCGTACTGCTGGAACGGCGTGAGCGCCGGCAGCACGGCCTTGCTCTTCTGCCCCTGAGTCATCGTGCTCAGCCGCTGATTCTTGTGAAACGACTCCGGCAACTCCTGCCCGCGAAACTTCTCCATCTGCGGCTTGTAATCAAACGTGTCCACATGCGGTGGAGCACCATTCTGCAACAGATAAATGACGCTCTTCACCTTCGGCGGATGATGCGGCAGGTCAGGCAGGCCGCCGAATTGCTTGGGCCTTTGCTGAGTGGTTGCGTCTGCTGCGGACAAATCCTTCGCGAGCAGCGAGGCCAACGCCGGCACGCTCAGGCCGATGGCTCCATTGGCGAAAAGTTGGCGACGGGTGAGCGTTGCGGAGCTGAGTTGCGAAGGAGTCATTCTCGTTCACTTTCCTGCGTTTTGAGTCGCCGCCTGCTCCGGCTTTTTGTGACTCGCAGCGTTTGTTGCATAGATCGCAAGGCTTCCGTCGTGGCTCGCCGACGCCAGAATCTTGCCGTCGGGCGAAAATCGCACACAGAACACAGGCTTGTCGCTGACTTTCAAGCGTCTAACGAGTCGCCAACCGCCGTTGACAGTATCGTCCGCCAATAAGTCTTTTGCGAGCAGCGACGCCAGGGCTGGGACGCCGAGTCCGATGGCAGTAACTCCAATGAGTGCTCGCCGAGTCGTCCGCAACTGGCATTCGAACAAATCGTGCGTGATCATCTCCAAGATCGAATGGTCTTCACGCCGTTCGCTACCACGATAGCAGATTCTGGCGTCCAGGTGACGAGGATCATACGGGTCGCAGTGAATCCTGCGACGATGTAACATCCGATTTTGGAAGTGTGATTGTCAACAGGCCGCTTGGTGAAATGGCAGACACGCAAGATTTAGGATCTTGTGCCGCAAGGCGTCGGGGTTCGAGTCCCCGAGCGGCCATTGGGGGGCACACGCGGGGTGCCGCTGGACCTGCGAGTCCCCTAGGGATTGAATAAACCAGCATCAAAATTGTGGTAAGTCGATGTCGGGCACATGACCCCGATGCAAACTGCAGAATGAGTTCAGAGTAAGCAATGTATGCTTCGCGCAAAGTGCGTCGTGCGCTGTCACTAATGCCGGATTTCGTCACGGGTGTTGAACAGGCTTTTCGCCAGGGGATACACTGGTGGAGCGAAGTCGGGCAACGCCGCGTTCGCCGAAAGACATCCTGCTTGTTGGCGAAGGTCTCATGATTGATCGTATCGATTCCTTACGACAGTTGGTTGAATCTCAACGAGTTCGCTGGCAGCGATGGAATATGTTGGAGGCTCTGGGATGGACGCTGTCCGCCATCTGGGCTTATTTTCTGGTAGCCGTCCTGGTCGATAACATCGCTCATCTCCCGATGTGGGGACGCGTGGGGACGGCCGGTGGCTTTTGTGCCGTCCTGTTCTGGTTCGGACGCGGTCTGGCGCGGCGCTGGCAAGAACGTCATGCGACGGAGGACGAAATCGCGTTGGCGATGGAACGGCGCTCGGCTGTCGACGTCCAGAATCGTCTGATCAATGCATTGCAGTTAAGCCGCGAGACAGCGCACGGACGGTATACCTTGGCTCCGGCGCTGATTCAGGAAAATTGCAGCCAATTGGCTCAACTTCCTTTGCCGACTGCCGTCACGGTTCAGCCGGCGGCGATGTGGCTCGCTTTGGCGGGAACATTAACCGCCATCGCGGCGATCGGTTGCCTGTGGCAGCCTCAGCGGTTTGTCAGTTCCGCCGTGCGGATTCTGCTGCCGTTTGCCTCGATTGAGCCGGTCTATCAGACTCGGCTGGAAGTTTTTCCTGGAAATATCGAGGCGGCTGGCGATGTCGAAATCCGTGTGCGGATCATCGGGGAACGGCCCGCCGAGATCTCGATTCTGCTCGACGAACAAAACCGGCGGAGCACTCAGTTGGTACCGGTCCAAAACGAGACCGTGGCCTATACCCTGCGGAACATTCAGCGGAGTCTGTCCTACGCCGTGCGGGGTGGCGATTACACCAGTCCGTATTACCGGATTGATGTGCCGACACCGGCTCGGCTGCAATCGGTGGAGGCGACCTATCGCTTTCCGGAGTACACGCGGTTGCCCGACAAGTCGGTCCAAACCAGCGGCGATCTGGAGTCGCTGGAAGGAACCCAAGCACAACTGAAGTTTGTGTTCGATCAGCCTGTGGAACGGATCAAGTTGCTGCTTCGAGATGGTTCCATATCAGCGGTCGAGCAGGGTGCTGGACGTAGCCGAACTCGTGAGAGTTCGGACCGAAGTCTCACGACTTCGGCTACCCAGGACGGCGCCGTCAATTCGCGTGCTGTCGAGTTGAAGAAGCTCAGTCCGACAGAGTTCTCTGGGGAACTGACGTTGGTGAATGTCACGGAGTACGCGCTGGAAACACAGCGGGCCAATCGTTCGTCGCATCGCAGCCCTTGGTACAACATTCTCGCGGTTGCCGACGAACTTCCCCGTCCGTCGTTGACGGGGCTGCCGACGACCGGCGAGTTGTCGATTGATGCGGCCATTGCTTTGCAGGTGGATGCCCTGGATGACATCGGGCTTTCGCTCACCGGACTGTTCTTCCGCAAGACGAAGCCAAAGGCCAATGCCGATCCAAGGGAGGATGAGGGTTGGGTCTCGCTGCAAACTTGGTCGTCGGAAAATGCTCGGCAGACAATGAATACCGCCGAAATCTTGCCGACAGCTTTTGGCGTTGCGGAAGGCGAGCGGATTGAATTAGCCGCTCGTGCGTCGGATTCGCGTCCCGATCGCGCCGAGACGTGGACGACGGGAACCACACACCTGTTGCTCGTGACGGGCGACGGATCGCAGTTGCAGTTGCTCTACGAGCAGATTCTGAAATCCGAGGCAGAGGTCGCTGGCTTAATCACGGTCGAGCAGAAATTGCACGCGGCACTCGATGCGCTGATTCGCAAGCTGGACGCCGATCCCGCCACCGATGGAAATGATCCGAGCCGAGTGAAGGGGCTGGTCACGGAAGCTGCAGAGCATTCTAAGACACAGGATCAATTGCGACAGACAGCGGGACGGATTGCTCGCGAGATGGCACCACCGGCGGGCAGCTTGCGACTGTCGGTCGCGATGCTGGCGGATTCTGAAATGATCCGTGCCATCCGAGTGTTGGACAGCGTGCCCACACGGGATGACGCTGCCGGTCGCCGGACCTCTTTTGCAGATGCTCGGGCCACGATGGCTCGGACACTTCAGAGTCTGCGGGAGATTCACGAGCAGTACATTCACTTCCGCAAGGAATGGGAATTGGCACACATGAAGCCGTTCCTCCGCATGTTGGCAGATCGGCAGGCGATTCTTCGGGATCAATCCGCACGCTGGTCGGGACAGGAGTCCCAACCTACTGCGGCGCAACAGGCCACCGGGTCTCGCCGGCAAGTGAAACTCACCGAGCTGTGCGGACTGGCCTCGACGGCGTTTTCCGGTCTGGCCGAACGAGCTGAGGAATCCGAGTCGCCGTTGAGCGAAGTCTTCGCAGAAACCGCCGAAGCGTTGACGGGTGAGGAACTGCGCGGGATGCAGCAGTCGGCAAAGTCCGCGATTGACGCGAAGAATTGGTTAGTCGCCGCTCAACAGCAGGCAAACGCGGCGACATCGCTGGACGAAATCTACACAAAGCTGCGTGAGGCCTTGGCGGATGCCGCTCGTCGTCTGTTGGCGGAGATGGACAAACCTGAGGAGAGCAATCTGCAGAATCAGGCCGAGCTAGGGAAACTGAAGGAAGGTTACTCCGAAGATCTGCTCGACGAACCCGGCGGCCTCAAGCTGGAAGAGATCATCCATCAAGTGGAGGTGGCTCAGGCGAAAAAGAAGAAGGGCGAAGGGGACGACGAATCCAAACCGAACGACTATCTGTTTCCCGACAGCGCCGTTCCGGGATTGAACGCTCCTGATAAAGGGCTTCGGCAGGAGTTCAAGAATCTCAGTCTGGCCAAGACTCCCGGTGGCGAGCCGAGCTTCCCCAACCAGTCCGATCGGAAGGGGAACAAGGTCAAGCCGCACATTCAGGAGAAGTTCGAAGACCTCGTCGGCGATCTACTCGAAGAAGAAGACGCGATGAAAGAGAACTATGAGACTTACAATCTCAACGCCGCGTTCAACATCAACGAGAAAGGGGACGTCGGCAAGCAAGGGGGCGACTTAAACTCGACGGCCGCCGCTTCCGCCACGGGCAATCAAAAACCTCCCACGACAAACGTCGGCGGAGCCTCGCGAATCGGTCGGCAAGGGGCACGGGCTCACGGCATGGCGGTCGGAAATGAATCGATCAATCGCCGTGGTCGGGACAAAGTCCAGGAAGGCCAGGATCGAGTCCCCGACCAGAAGGACACCGTGAAAGAGACCAAAAGCGCCGATCCGCAAAGCGACACATCAACCGGCATCGGTGGACGGAAAGTCGAATCGGATGACGCCAAGTTCAGCTTGAGTGACGTCGGCGAGTGGACCGACGACATGATCGGCCGGATGGACAAGCCGCAAGCGAAGAACTCCATTGTCGAACGTCAGGGAGGGAAGCTCGATGCCAGCGTTGCCGAATTGATGCGCGACATGAACGGCAAGCAGGAGCAGATCATCGAGCGGCTGAAAACGATCCGCAAAGATCTCAAGAATCTCTATCTGCCGACGGAGCACCTGGATCAACTGATTGACCAGTTGCAGGCGAACTTGCACAGTCTGAACGACCGGCCCTCCGCCGACATCTTCCGATTGCAACAGCAGACGCTCGAACGAGTGCGCGGAGTGTTGCAGGTCTTCCACCAAGCCCATTCCGGGTTCCAGGCAAGCCTGTCTCGCGAGCAGCGAGTCCGGGGCAACGTCTTGGACGACCCCGCCCGATCCGTCCCGCCGGGTTACGAGGATGCCGTGAAGACCTACTACCAACGGCTGGCCGCACCGGATCGAATGCCCTGAATTGTCAGAACGATTGGGGCAGAACAATGGGAACAAAAATGATGCAGTCAAATATGATGACTCAATCATTTTCATCCCATCGTTCTGCCCACATCGTTCTGCCCAGTTTCAAGTGGATCGCTGCGGTCTTGTTCTGCTTGATCAGTGTGGCCAACCCAGCTTTCGCGCAGCGCGAAATTCGTGTGCGCACTGTGCCGGAAACGCCTTTGCCGTTTGTGACCACCGTGGTCGCACCGGCAACACGGCATGTCGCGGTCAGTGATGTCGCCGGTGTGCTCGCCGTGGGGCATCGTCCGAAGTCGCCAGCGCATGTGTCGCTCTTTCGTTTGGATGCTCAAGGGCAGATCGTCCCCGGCGATCCGGTGGCGATCACGTTGCCGAAGCCTGCTACGTTCGGCGCGCGCCCCAATCATGTTCTGGCTCTGCGTTGCCATCCTCGGCTGCCGCTGCTTTATGTTTGGCAGGATGTCGAACCGTTGCCGGAACTCGCGCCGACCGATCCGGCCATCTCCGCTGAGTTCGATCATCTGCTGATCTACAGCCTCGACGAACCGCAGCCCAAGTTGATCTTCGCGACGGCACGCGGGCCGGACTTCTTTTGTGGAACGGCGGCTGGCGATATCGCGTTGAACGGGGTCGCGTCTCGATTGTACGTTCCCAGTATGCAGCAACTGGATCGCACGAAAAAACTGGTCACGACGATCGGCTGGTTCGTGCTTGATCCCGACGGCCTGCCGGCCTTTGCTCCACCGAATTCGCCGCCGGAAGATGTGAAGCCAATCGCGCCCCTTCCACCGCTTGATCCTGCTGCGGCCAATGCGGCTCGGATCGCGAAGCTCGCGGCCATCGAGCAGGCGAAAGCGGCTGGGCAGCCGCTCGTTCTGCGGAAGTATATGGAAGCGACCACCTATTCCTTCTCCACTCCGCCGGCCCCGTACAGCTATGCCCCCTTCAACGATGATGCCATTTTTCTGGCCGGTCATTCCGGGCCGGTCAGTTGGGTGCTGTCCGACCGATTGGGTCGCTACTGCTATTTCTACCTTCAGCCGTATGTGGCCTATCGCTACCGAGTCGCCGTTCATCCGACAGCTCCGTCGGTCTATATCGCAACGCTCATTTACGATGGCCGCATCAATCGGATGGAGCACGCCGATGGGCAATTGACGCTGGCCCCTCAGACCATGACCAACGACAACTTTGTGTATTACAGCACTCCGGTCGTCTTGGAGAAAACCAATCAGTTGGCGATCGGAGCCAATGGCCGAGTCTGTTTGATCGACTTGGACGCCGAAGGAAAATTCAAACCCTCTGCCGTGCAGATGACAGTCAACAATCCGACGGTCGAAGCCATCGCGTGGTCGCCGAAGTTTGGAAAGCTGTATGTCCCCGTGGAGAAGATGCCGTGAGTGATCCTTGGGTAGCCACGCTCGCCAAGAGCGTGGGGGTTCGTGAGTTCGCACGCCACCTTGCATGTCAGGGTGGTTCCCGCGCTTCTGCACTACGGAAAACGCCGAGGAATGCGCGTAGTGCAGAAGCGCGGGAACCACCGACACAAGGTCGGTGGCGGAGAAACCGACTGTCCCTTGGTAAGCGTGGCTACCTGGCTGTGATGCTGCTCGTCCTGGCGTCATCGACTGCCTCGGCGAAGACGATCGTGTTGACCGACGCCGATTGCGAACTGATGGCGGCGATCTCGGAAGATGCTCCGCGGATGAGTTGGGCGGCGGTCGTGAATTCCTCGGGAGAGTACGGCAATCACCAGATTGATCTGACTCCTAAGACTTCATTCCTGATCCGCTATCCGCTCGAGAAGATCCCCCCCGGACAGCGCATCACCAAAGCGGAATGGATAGTTCCGTATGCCCAAGTGTATCCACCAACCGGCGTTCGTGTTCAGGTCCGTCGGTTATTGCAGGGTTGGGGGTCGGGCGTCTCGCACCAATTTCGCATGACGCGACCCAATCGTCTGGAATGGCATACCCCCGGCGCGATGGGACTCGGACAAGACCGAGCCGTCAAAGCAACTGCCACCGCTTCAATTAAAGGCGCTGGCGAGCATACATTTAACGTCACGGAAGACGTCGAGTTGTGGCATTCGGGAACCGTCCCCAATTGCGGCTGGCAGATCACGACGGATGAAGGGATGGGCTGGTTCCGATCTCATTCGCCATTTTGGAATGGTGCCAAACTTTGGAAATTACGGATTACCTACGAACCGCAATAGCTCTCCCCGTAGCCGAAGTCGTGAGACTTCAGTCGTCCGGAAACCGAAGTTTCACGACTTCGGCTACGGGCTGCGTGGTGATGGCGCTCTCCATTCTCTGTGGAGCCATGAATGCCGCTTTCGGACAAGCCGCCGTGCCTGCCGAGCCACAGAAAAACGTCGTCGAAGCATTGCCAGAGAAACCGCCAGCCTGGCTCGACGGTTATCAGTTGCGGTACACGCTTCGACTGATGGGTTTGAATCCGGCTCAATCAACATCGAAGTCGATCGTGGCTCGGTTGCCGACCGGTGGCTGGTTGAAGCCAGATGGCTCGGACATCGCCGTCGTCTGTACCGATGGAACAGCGCTGCCGGTCGCTGTGCTGTCTCACGCACCTCAGGGAGACACGCTCATTCAGTTTCCGCGTCATGGTGCGGACGTCTGGTACTGGGTTCATGCCAGAAATCCCGCCGCGCCGCCGGCCGCCGCCGAGCCGATCCCCGAAGGGATCGTCTTGGAGGCACGTGAATGGAAGGGGACCGACATTTCCAGTTGGACGGCGGTTCGCGAAGGGCTGACCAAGAGCGACCCCGTGGTGGCGAATGGGCTCGTCACGGAAATGGTGCAGAACAGCAATCCCGTCCGCCCGGCCAATCCGCATGATTACGCGGTGACGTATCGCGGCCACCTGAATATCAAAGCCGACGGCGTCTATCGGTTTTTTGTGAACTCCGAGGATGCGTCGTTTCTCTTCATCGACGGATTCAAAGTCTGCGACCGGCCCGGATCGAACACCCGCATGACCGGTTCGATTCCGACACGATCCATCGGTGCGGAGCTGGAACTCAAAGCCGGCGTGCATTCGATCGAGATGTATCATGTGCTGAAGGAAAGCCCCGGCACCTACGGCGGATGTTCGTTGTTGTGGGTTCCGCCGGTTGCGAAAACCTGGGCCTATGTGCCGCGCGACATGTTTGTGCATCCCGATTATGCCCATGTCGCCGCTTTGGAAGTGGCCGGGCCAAACACAGGCGCGTCGTTTGGCTACGGCATTGATGATGCCCTCGTCGCGTCTGGCGACTCCACGCTGTATCTCGTCCGTTTTGAAGCTCAGGGCGATCTGCCGGAGGATTCCAAACTGACTTGGAACTTCGGGGACGGCACGGAAGGGGTCGGCCAGAGCGTGCGGCATGTTTACTTTGCTCCGGGCGATTATATGGTGAGGCTGTCGAGCGGTGGATCGTTGCCGCCGTTTCAACGCCGCGTACATGTCTGGGCGGCCCCCGGTTCGATCAGTCCGTTTTCCATTCGATACGTCATTCGGGAATTGGCAACCGCCGACGTACACACATTTCCGGCTGAGCGGCAGGACCAAATCTTGGATCTCCTCATGACTTCGGAAGCGCCGGAGCGTTGGCCTCTGCTGGAAAAGTTGGCGAAGCATCGCCTGGCCGCGCCAGGGCTCGATCCGCAGTTTCGTGCGGAGTTGTACAAGTCCTTGATCACAGCTCTGGGACACAATGGCCGCAAGGTCGAGATGGAGAAGGTGCTCGAACAGGCCAATCAAGAGTTCGGCAAGCTCCCCACGTTGCAAGTCGGAATTCAATTGACCGCGACGGACATCGTTCATCGGCAATTCAAAGACCCCGATGAAGCGGCTCGTCGATACGACACTCTCTTGGAAAAGCATCGTCGCCTGGAACATCCCGACATGCGGATCGTGGCCATTCACCGTGGCGACCTGTTTGCCGATGCCGGCCAGATCAAAGCCGCCGGCGAGCTGTACCGCATGGCGGCCACGTTGGGCGGTGAAGCGTTTCTGGCGACCGCTCAATCCGAAGCGGTGACACGCGGGGCGCTGTTGCGCGTCGCCGAGCAAAAACTGCGGACGGGCGACATCCGGGAAACTCGGCTGCTACTCGACCGGATTGAGCTGAATTACCCGGATCAAAAACTCGAAGGCTTGTATCGCTTTCTGCGAGCCGAGGCGGATCGCGTCGCCGGAAAATACGACGCCTCGCTGCGAAACTACGAAGTCTTGCTCCAACTGAGACAGTGGGCCGGCTATCGAGACAGAACATTGCATGGCATGTCGGAATGTCTGGTGCGCATGGGTCAGCTTCCCGAGGCGCTGAAACGACTCGCTCAACTGGAACAAGCTTTTCCCAAGTACTTCGAGAAAGAGAAGTTGGCCGATCGCAAAAAGCAGTTCGAGGAACGTCTGACACGAGCGACCCCCGCGACTGACGGTGGCTCGCCGAAATTGCCGCCGTTCGCCGATGTCGTTAGCGGCTTCGAGCCGGACGAACCGCAGTGGTTCGGCAAGCCGACCAACATCAAATTCGTGCGCGGAATGGGACTCGCGGGTCCGCACGTTGGATTGCTGGAAGCGCATCCGGTGTATCTGGGCTATTTGACGTTGGAGCGTCCGTTGCCGAACCTCACAGCGAGCTGTCATTACTGGGTCGAATGCTGGTATCGGGAAAACTTGCTGACGGCGTTTCCAGGATTCAACTCGCACGTCTCTTGGAACTTTTACGGTCAAGGCAACGACACCGTCCCGCTGAAAGGGACCGGCACCTATTTTTTGGAGCGGACGTACGGTGCCTGGCGGAAAGTAGGATTTATGCTCGATGCTCCCCCGCAAGCTTTGGATGGCCGCATCACGTTTAGCTCCTTGCTGACCGGAGCGTGCGAGATTGATGCATTTCAAGTGCGGGCCGTCTCCGACGAAGAATTGCATTGGCTGAGCAATTTCATCGACGGGTCATCTCCGGGGGAACGGCCATGAACGACTCACAAGACGTGGTTTCAAAGGTAACCCGAAGCGTGAGCGATGGCGATTCCACGCTGGATGCCCCGACGCCCTCGCTCACGCTTCGGGTTACTTTCCGGATCATGCTGTGTTGGGGAATTGTCTGTGCGGCCGGGATCGGTTTCGCCGACGAAATCTATTCCAACGCATCCGGCGGAGGGGACTGGTCTGACCCGGCAACATGGCGCGGCGGCAAGGTTCCCGTGGCGGAAGACGACGTCGTGATTGCCCGCGATGACATCGTCATATTCAGTCGCAATGACGACGGACCGATCACATGCCGGCAATTGTCGCTCGATCCTCGGGCCGTACTGCAATTCAAAGTCGGGGCCGGACCGATTGTGTTCTGCGCATCCGGACTTGTGGAAAGCTACGGCTACATCCGCCTGGATGCGTCCAAGTCGGCGAAAGACCAGCACGAATTCCGGCTCGTCGCCGAGGATACCGAACAGCGGATGCTCAAGATCGCCAAGGGAGGCGGATTGGTGGTGTCCGGACGACTGGGCTTGGCTCAAGGACGCAGGAACGCCTTGATCACTTCGCGACCACCGAAAAAAGAACTCCCAGCGGGAACGCTGACGCCCGACCCGACCGCCATCTTGGAAGCCGCCACCGGGTCCACGCTCGACATCCAACGGGCGGAATTGTCCAACATGTATGTCCAGCCGACGGGCATCGACAACACGGGAGCCAAGCCGGGCGAGCGGATCAATGTGATCAAGAACCGTTTCATCGGCACCAGCCGGCTGCTGCTGACTTCTTGCGATTCGGCCGTCGTGGCGGACAACCAGTTCGAACGCGACGACCCGTTCCCCGTGCCGAACCCAGCCCTCTACATCTCCGTCTGCCCGTTGATCGAAGTTCGCGGCAACACGATTCGAGGGAACTATCCGGGAGGGATTACCTGCTATGGCCAGCACGAATGCATCATGACCAACAACACAATCGAGAAATGCGCCCAAGGCCTGTATTGGTACGGCAGCGGATTCATGGTCAAACAGATGCTCATCAAGGATTGCACGCACGGCATGACGCTCACCAGCGCGGCGGGGACATTGGAGGATATCACGATCACCGGAGCGCAATCGGCCTACTATCACGGCGGTGCGACGGTCCAGATGACGAATCTCGTGATCCGCGACATGGTGCCCAATCCCAATGGCTATAAGGTCTATTATGCCAGCGGCCCGTTGACGTTGATCAACTCACCGGTGCGTCCGGAAGACGTCACCTTTGTGCCGGGATTTGTCGCGGCCCCGATCGTCGCGGGAAAACCTCGTTTGCCGACGGTCCAGATGCTGAACTTCGTGGTGGCTCAAGTCAGCGGCCAGGTTCCTTTGGGATTGGCCATCGAGATGAAGACAGCGCAACCGGCTATGCCTTTGCCGGCCGGCGCACAGGATCCCAACATTCGCAACTCGCCGGCACCGGTGTTGAAGAACGGCTTCACCCCGTTGCCGCAATCGTTGGAACCTCTCATCGTCCGGAGTTGGCAATACGATGCAGATGCCAAACTCCAGCCCGCACCGGTGTATCAACTCAACATTGTTGGACCGGTGCAGGCCACGGGCACGGAGCCGCGAAAAAATTTGAAGTCGGTGACAGTCACGCCGGAGGTCGGTTGGTATCGTGCCAATCCGAATGAGAAGAAACCGACCATCGAGGTCAGTCTGCCATGACACGAACCCGAAGCGTGAGCGAGGGCGAGCGCGAGCGCTCCACAAAACCTCCGATTTCAAGTCTTGCGGAGCGCTCGCCCTCGCTCACGCTTTGGGTTAGTGGGACGATTCTATTCGTTGCCTTGATCGGTTCGTCGTCCCCGGCCGTTGCCCAGCGGCGTGTGAATTTTCCGCCCGCCGAGGCGCCGCCTCCGCCGCCGGTGAAGGCTCCGCAGAAGATGGAGGCCAGTGGCGAAGATACCGGCGTCATTCCAGACCCTGGTCCCGGCCAGCGAAAGACCCAAACTCGCACGCCGCCGCCCCCCACGAATCTTACGGTGATGTACAAGTTGGAATACGGCGAAACGCTGGAGTACGTCCACACCGACGGCACCGTACAAAAGTTCGACCAGTGGAAAAGCTTTCCGAATGACGGCTATTATCTGATGTCGACCGTCAACACGCGGCTGGCCGACGGAAACAATTACCAGTACGCGACCAAGCCACTCGCCAGCCCCGGATTCGATCCGGTGGATATCCCGTTGCTCTTCATGGCGGGCGATTACGACTTCACGTTCACTCCGAAAGAAGTCGAAAACCTGCGGCAGTTCCTGAGCGAAGGGGGCACGATACTGTTCAACGCCGCTCGAGGGCGAGATGAGTTCTCAAAGGCCGTGGCTCGCGAGATGCGAAAGGTTTTTCCGCAGAAGCGCTTGATGCGCGCGCCTCAGGATCATCCGTTGTTCAACTCACGATACCGCGTGCAACAGTTGATGACCTTGGTGAATGGCGTGCAGTTTCAGCAGCCACCGGAGATCTACACGCTGGATATCGGTACGCGAGCGGCGGCGATCCTGGTTCCCGTCGGCATGGGGGCTGCGTGGAGCGCCGAGCCATATCATCCCCAGGGAAAACATTTCGTTGGCGAGTCGGCTGTGCGACTGGGGGTGAATATCGTGGCCTACGTCTTGGGTGCCACCGAGTACGGTCGCTTTTTAGCCCAGGAGTTCCCGGTCTATGACGGCCGAACCGCAGCCGGTGATGTGTATCGGTTCGGGATGGTGACCTACAGCGGCAGTTGGGACGATCATCCGGCGTTGCAGAACAGCGTGCTGCAGAGCCTCCAGGAGAACACGGGCCTGGAAGTCGATTATGCGCCGGTCACGGTGTCACTGGATAGCCCGGAACTGGCCGATTCTCCGCTCGTCTTCATGACGGGTCACTACGATTTCCAATTGACCAATGAAGAGGTCGAAGGGTTCAGGCATTATCTGCAACGTGGCGGGATGGTCGTCGCAACCGCCGCAGCCGGCTTGAAACCGTTCGATCTCGGCTTCCGCCGCGAACTGAAAAAAGTCATTCCCGAAGGGGAGTTGCTCAAGCTGCCAGCGTCGCATCCCTTGTTTGCCAGTGGCTGGAATCCGGTCGATCGCGTGGAATACACACCCACGGCGCTCCGCGACGATCCGACGCTGGAAACGCCAGAATTCTACGGCCTGTTTCTCGACGGCCGGCTGGCAGTCATCTACACGCCATTTGATTTGATGAGCGGCGTGAATCACGAGTCCAACGCCTACGCCAAAGGAATCGCAGCCGACGATGCCACACGAGTTGTCATGAATATCATCACCTATGCGTTAAGCCATTAACCGCGTGTCGTAGCCAATCTCGCCAGAGATTGGGTGCAACTCGCGACAACAACCCAATCTCTGGCGAGATTGGCTACGAAGGACCGCCGCTTGCCCACCGATCACTCCCCCCCTTAACGAACCCCGCCTTCCTTATTGAAGCATCACCGTGAACAACGAAATTGCCGATATCGAGCGCGACTTGGCGCAACTGAAAGAACTGCATACTCGCATGTTGGACGGCATGTCCCGCGTGATCGTCGGTCAGCGATCCGTCTTGGAGGAATTGCTGATCACAGTCTTCGCCGGCGGGCACAACCTTTTGGAGGGCGTTCCGGGACTGGCCAAGACGCTGATGATCAACACGTTGGCGCAACTGCTCTCGTTGGATTTCAAACGCATCCAATTCACACCCGATTTGATGCCATCGGATATCGTCGGGACGAATGTCATCGAGGATGACCACACCACTGGAAAGCGAGTGACGGTCTTCGTGGCCGGCCCGATTTTCACCAACCTGGTGCTCGCCGACGAAATCAACCGCACGCCGCCGAAAACCCAGGCAGCGCTGTTGCAGGCGATGCAGGAACATGAAGTCACGGCCGGCGGCAAGACGTATGCGCTCGCAAAACCGTTCTTCGTGCTAGCGACGCAAAACCCGATCGATCAGGAAGGAACGTATCCGTTGCCCGAAGCCCAGAAAGACCGCTTTCTGCTGAATACGTTTATCAAATATCCCGGTCTGGAAGAGGAAGAACAAATCGTGGAGCGGACGACGTCGAACACCACAGTCGACCTCACGCCGATCTGCGATCAAAACGCCGTCATCGACACACAGAAACTCGTGCGGAGTCTGCCCGTGTCGAAGCATGTCACGCAATACGCCGTCGATCTGGTTCGGGCGACGAGACCGATGGAGCCGGGCGTACCGGACTTCGTGCAGGATCAGGTCTCGTGGGGAGCCGGTCCTCGCGCCAGCCAGGCGCTGATCTTGTGTGCGAAGTGCCTCGCCGCTTTGAATGGGCGGATCAACGTCTCATGCAATGACGTGCGTCATTTGGCGCTCCCGGTGTTGCGTCATCGCATTTCCTGTAGTTTTGCCGCCGAGGCCGAAGGGACGTCCACGGACGATATCGTCCGCCGGCTGCTCGAAATCGTACCGGAGCGGAAGAAGTAAGTTTCCCGTAGCCACGCTCGCCAGAGCGTGGGATTGCTGGTATGGCCCACGCTCTGGCGAGCGTGGCTACTCATAATCTCGGCCTGTATGTCCGCCAGCCCTCGACCTCCCGCTCCGAGTGTCCCACCACTGCGACCAGGGCCGCGAAGCGCCTGGTGGAGGCAGCTTGGTCCGGCGGCGTCGATGCTCATGCAGAAATTGCATCGAGCCTTGGCGCAGCAATCGGGACAGCCGGTGTTGGCCGAAGGGTTGCCTGGGACCGCATCGGAAAAATATCTGCAACCCGACGTGCTGGCTCACATCGGCTTATCGCCTCTGTTGGCGCGATTGGTCGTGGAAGGGTTTCTGAATGGATTGCACAAGAGCCCGTTTCATGGCTTTTCCGTGGAGTTCGCTGATCATCGTGAGTATGTCGCCGGCGACGATCTGAAGTATCTCGACTGGCATCTGTATGCTCGCACGGACCATTACTACATCAAACGGTTTGAAGAGGAGACGAATCTCCGCTGTTATCTGCTCTTGGACCGTTCCGCTTCGATGGCCTTCGGCACCGGGTTGTTGACTAAATGGGATTATGCGTGCTTCCTCGCCAGTTGCTTGGGATACCTAGTGCTGCGGCAACAGGATGCTTGCGGACTGGCGCTGTTCGGGGCGAAGCCGGGACTGTTGGTGCAGCCGCGATGCCGGCGACCGCATCTCCGCCAGATGATGAAAGTGATGATCGACAATCCGCCGTCTGGCGGCACCAACATGCCGGGCAGCCTGCGGCAGATCGCGCGGAATCTCAAACGGCGGGGGATGGTCGTTGTCATCAGCGATTTGATCGACGATCCCGAACAAACGCTGCGAGCCATCCGGCTCTTGCGCAGTCAAAAACACGACGTGCTCGTGTTTCATCTTCAGGATGCCGCCGAACTCGAATTCCCGTATCAGGGGGCGACTCAGTTCCGCGACTTGGAAACCGGCGAGGAGTTGGAAATCGATCCGGCCGCCGTGCGCGATGGCTATCTCGAACAGGTCCGACAGTGCTGTGAGTTCTACCGAAAAGGGTTCGCCGAGGCCGGTATCGACTACCATTTGATCAACACCAGA
>CAZPUJ010000538.1:0-2984 GCA_964589725.1 uncultured Planctomycetaceae bacterium | reverse complement strand
GAGGCACGCAACGAGGGCCCCGGAGCTCAGCAAAATCGCTGCGTGCGGCGCGTCTCAGTCGTGGCGGTCAATCTCCCGAAGGTCCGCTCGTGAAGCCAAAGGTGGCGACACGCAAACTCCGCCGCGACGACGTTCGGCCCTCGCGTCACATTCCGCTCCGTTCGCCGTGGCGGCCGCAGGAATAAGCTTCGCTCGTCTGACCGCCCGTTCGCAGTCGCAGCCGACTTGGCTATCATCTCTCTGGTAGCGTTCCGTTGAACGACTTGCCGGAGATTTGGCTATGATTGTTGTCATGAAGCGTTCCGCGACTCCCGAAGTGGTGCAGCAGATGGCTCGGCGTGTC
The DNA here is from genome assembly GCA_964589725.1 of uncultured Planctomycetaceae bacterium. Lineage (GTDB taxonomy): Bacteria > Planctomycetota > Planctomycetia > Planctomycetales > Planctomycetaceae > CAYSHJ01. The sequence goes on along the minus strand of CAZPUJ010000538.1, from coordinate 2,641 downwards.
GAAGAACTGGGGCTGAAAGCGCACGTGATTGTCGGCACCGAGCGGACAGTCATCGCCGCCGTCGGCGACAAGCGGAACGGCGCGAAAGAACTGCTGGAGTCCTACGACGAAGTCGAACAAGTGGTGCCGATCCTCGCGCCGTACAAAGTCGCGAGCCTGGAAACGAAGCCCGAAGCGACGGTCATCAAGACGCACGGTCTCGTCATTGGCGGCAACAACATCGGTGTGATCGCCGGGCCATGTTCGGTCGAGAGTGAAATCCAAATTTTGCAGGTCGCCGAACAAGTCAAAACCGCTGGTGCGACCGGCCTACGCGGCGGAGCGTTCAAGCCGCGAACCAGTCCGTATGCGTTCCAAGGGATGAAGGAGGAGGGCCTCAAACTGCTGGCGTTGGCTCGCGAGCGAACGGGCCTCGCGATCGTCACCGAGGTCATGACGCCGCAGCATGTCGAGATGGTTGCGAAGTACACCGACGTGTTGCAGATCGGTGCGCGCAACATGCAGAATTATCATCTACTCCAAGCGGTCGGTGAGACTCGACTGCCGGTTCTGCTTAAACGCGGGCCGTCCGCCACGATGGAAGAGTTTCTGCTCGCGGCGGAATACATCCTCGATCAAGGCAATCAGCAGGTGATGCTCTGCGAGCGCGGCATCCGCACCTTCGAAACGCACACGCGATTCACCTTGCCGCTCGCGACGGTGTCGTACCTGCACGAGAAGACGCACCTGCCGGTCGTGGTCGATCCGAGTCACGGCACCGGCATCGCGTCACTAGTCCCGTCGATGTGCCTTGCCGCCGTCGCCTGCGGCAGCGACGGGCTGATCATCGAAGTGCATCCCGACCCGAAGAAAGCGGTCAGCGACGGAGCTCAGTCGCTCACGCCGCAAGCCTTTGCCGATACGATGGCCCGCTGCCGCCTCGTCGCCGCCGCTGTCGGCAAGACGATTGGGTGACGTCAAAAGCCTTTGTAAATGAAATCCGTCAGAGAACTGCGGGTGAATGGTCTCAAACCCACCCCCGCTCGATGTGGTTTCTCGGCTCCCAGACGAAGCGCTTTGCCATCGCCGAGAAACTCTTCCAAGAAGGCGACGTATCCCAGGTCCGGCCCCGTGTGCCAGGCTCGCGATTCGATGGAGCGCAACAGTGTTCGCAGAATGCCGACGAAATCGTCCCCACGAACCGTCCCGTATTGAGCCACAAGGTCAGTCCAGTAGCGCCGAATGTTCCAGATCACGTACTCGCAAATTTGGTCCGGGGAAAACGGCATTTCGGGCGAGTCCGCTGGAAGGGTCGCCGACTCACCGCGTCGCAGTTGTTGAGCCAGGCGAGTCAACGCGGTCTTCACGTGATCGTTGGTCAGCCGCCGCCCGGAAAGTTCGATGACTTCGTGAATCGCCGATTCGGTGGCATGGACATGCGGAATCCAGTCGTCCGATTGGTAGTGCGGACCACTCAAAGGGGTCACCTCGTACTCCGACTTGCTCTTGCCCCACCTGGCCAACTTCGCCTGACGTTTTTCCTCACGACTCAAACTCTGCTTCGCACTCATGGCATTCCCTCCTGAAAAATGAATGTGGCACGGTCCGTCATCCGTCACGCCTCCAAAGCGTCCCGTCGGAGCGGTCTTCGAGCGTGACCTTGAGTTCGCTCAGCCCCTTGCGGACTTTATCGGCGATCTCGAATTGCTTCGATTTGCGAGCTTCGGCTCGCAGCCTGATGAGCAGTTGCATGAGTTGATTAACGAATTCGTCGTCCCCGCCGGATTGTTTCTTTACGATTGGTTGGCGGAAGACGCCGAGGATATTGGACAGCTCTTTGAACAACGTGACGCCGCGGACCAGTGCCGCTTGAGCTGCTGCGTTTGAGCGGCCTTCACCTTCGAGTTTCTGCTCGGCGATGAAGCCGTTGAGCGTCTTCCGCATGTCGAACAGAACGCCAACCGCGCCGCCGGTGTTGAAATCGTCGTCCATCGCGTCGAGGAATCGTGCGCGCAGCACCGTGAGTTCCGATTCGTAGCCCGGCCTCTCCGAGGCTGCGGCATTCCACGCCTGATCCGACTCAGCGCGCGTCGCCAGAGTCGGCAGCGAATAAAAATCCTTGCCGGTAGCTCGGCCAAACGATTCGATCAGACGGTAAAAACCGTCGATGCTTTTCGCGGTCTCGACCAACCGGTCCTCACCGTAATCGACCGGGCTGCGATAGTGCGTCGCCGTCAAAAAGAATCTCACGGTCTCCGGATCGAATTTCGCGAAAACCGCTGTCTTGACCGATTCAGCGCCCTTCGAGCCAGCGAGCTTTTGCTCTTCTTGAGCCTGCTTCTCGGCGAGCATGTCGGCCGCATTCGTAGCGGAAGTCGTGAGACTTCCGACGGATGTCGTTTGATTACTTAACTGAACTCTCACGAGTTCAGCTACGTCGGGGACGGCGGAATCGCCGTGCCGGCTGTGATCGCCGCCAATCTTGCCGCCGGCACTCTTTCGCAGCAGGCCGTTGTGCAGCCAGTAGCGAGCGAACGGCTTGCCGGTGCAGGACTCCGACTGAGCCAGCTCGTTTTCGTGATGCGGGAACATCAAGTCGAGTCCGCCGCCGTGAATGTCGATCGTGTCGCCGAGCAGCTTGCGAGCCATCGCGGAACACTCG
>CAZPUJ010000537.1:0-3850 GCA_964589725.1 uncultured Planctomycetaceae bacterium | reverse complement strand
CCCGAAGCGCCCCGCAGATCCGTCTTTCAACCGAGCGACTCGGCCGCTGACTTCTTTTTTCTCTGCTTGCTTGCGTTCGAGTTCTTCCAAGAACGCGACCGAGATCGTGTCGATCTTTCCCGCTCCGAACAGCGCGGTCGTGTTCCGCTGCGAACGCACGATCGCGAAACTGCCGTGCTGTGTGGACGAATTCCGCGCGGCGTGCTGTGCGAATTGCACTTCATTGTGCAGTTGCTGCAACAACATTTGACCTTGCCTCAGTTCCGGCGATTCGGCCGATTGCGTGCTGTCGGGACGGAGTCCCAACCTACGCTGTTCGGCGGTCGAACTCGCCGCGTCTTGAGGACTGAAGAACTTCAACTCCGATGCCGTGCCGCTGATTGCGCCGCCGAAGTGCAGTCCGGCCATTCGCGCCCGCCAGGCGTCGTATCCCGTGTACGTTGCGTTTTGGTGCAGCACGATGCTGGGGCCAGCCAAAAAGCCGGGATGCAGCTTGCCGAGTTCCTGTCGCTCGGCGTCTTGCTGCGCCTTGGCCTTTTCCAGGCGAGCCTTCTGTTGCGCGGTTCGATCTTCTGGCGATTCCTTCGCGGCGTTTTCTGGCTTTGGCACTTCGCGTGGAGTGTCGAGCGTCCCGAACAGCGATCGCACGAACGCCTCGGGCAGCGTCGCCGGTGGTCGGGCGTTGCCGGCATGTTGCTGATTGTTCTTGAACGCGGTCACGATATCGACGTTCTTGCTGGACGGTCCGCCGCCGCCGATACCACCCAAATTGTGGCACGCGACACAGGAACTGTCGTTGAACATCGGCCCCAAGCCATCGCCGCCGTGCGAACGCTTGTCACCGGGAATCCATTCGCGAGCGAACAATACTTGCCCGTTGATCGCGCTCGCCGGCGAAGCAGGCTGTGATTTCTCCTCCGCGACGCCGGATTCGGCGAACAGCATCGCCAGGATCACAACAGCGCTCGCCAGACAAACTCCGCGCGCAGAACCGAATGAAAAGATCATGGGACTGCTCCGTGCTTCGAGAGAAACTGAGAACTGAGAGGGGATTCGCGAAATGCGCCGGAAGCCTACCTGCGGCGGGTTCCGAATTCAACCACATTCACAACATCTGCACGGCTGGCTAGAAGTTCCATTTGGTGAACGGTTGCTGTCGTGGGTGGCACGTCCCTGACCATCGGGAAGGGCGTGGAAATCCGAGGACAACACAATCCACACACCCTTCCCGATGGTCAGGGCGTGCCACCCAAACTCACACATTAGCCAGCCGTGCGACATCTGCGGACCAGCGCTTTCACACGTTTCGTAATATCCACCGGCCGCGGCGGAACAGCCACGCGACCAAGAGCGCTCGGACGGTGTTGTCGCAGCACATGCCGACCCAGGCGCCGAGCAGGCCGCCGTCGAAGACAATGCCGAATAGGTATGCCAGAGCCAGGCGGATGCCGAGCACTCCGATCAGGCTGACGATCATGGGCTGCCGCGTTTCACCGGCGCCTTGCAGGGCGAAGGTGTAGACGATCGCCACGACGAGTGGGATTTGGAACAAGGCGTTGAACTGAAACGCCGGCACGCCGACGGAGTGGACTTGCGGGTCTTGGTGCATCAAGTGATAGATCGGTTGTGCGGCGAAGAAGAATATCACCGTCAGGCCGATCGCCAGCAGGCCGCATTGCTTCACGGCTTCGTGGCCGCCGAGGCGTGCTCGTTCGGGCAGATTCGCGCCGAGTGATTGTCCGACGAGCGTCGCGGCGGCAAGGCCCCAGGCACACGCGGGCAGGAACGAAATCGCCTCGACTTGCATGCCGATCGAATGCGCCGCCAGGATCGCTGTCTGTTGCTCTGGATCAGTGCTCAGTCGCGCGATGATCATTAGAAATCCGAGTTGTCCCAGCCAGCGCAACATTCCGTCCACACCAGCCGGTAAACCGATTCGCAAAATCTTTCGAGCGTGTTCACCGCGCAGCGAGACTTCACTCGGCGACAACTTCAGCTCGAATCGGCCGCTGCTGAGCACGCCGAGCATCAACACGCCACCGACGACGCGAGCAACCAACGTTCCATAGGCGATGCCGTCCAAACCGAGTCGCGGCAGGCCGAGCCAATCCAGCGAGGCCGAAAACCACTCGGCCGGACCGACTCCCGATAGTAACGTCGTCACGATCAAGTTGAGCACATTCACGACCACCAGCACAAACATCGGCACGCGCATCTGACCGGTGCCGCGCAGCGCGGCCGCTCCGGCGACGGTCAGGCACGAGAACAGGTAGCCTGATCCGTCGATGCGCAGGAATCTCACGACCATCGCGGCGGTGTCTCCTTCCAACTTCATCAGCCAGGCGTACCACGGAGCGGCAAAGTAGATCAGGCCGTAAACCAGCAAGCCGACGAAGACGGCAATCGCCAGTGCGCGGTTCATGGCTTTGTTCGCCGCGTCGAACTCGCCGGCTCCCCAATGTCGCGCGATGACCGCGACGGTGCCCGTGCTGACGAGCGAAAAAATGTTCGACGCCAGCCAGCCGACATACGCCGCGAGGCCGACCGCCGTCGTGGCCTCTTTGCTGATCCAGCCCGAGAGGTACGTATCCGTAAAGCCGACGAGGAAGTTGAGAAGCTGCTCGACGAAGACTGGCCAAGCCAGATGGAACACCGTCAGCCGCAATGGAGCGGCGAGGAGTGTGGAAGGTGGAGCGTTGATGGTGAAGGGCTACTCTTCCAATGACTGCAGATCGGCTTCCAATGACTTCAGATCCGTGAACGGATACGTCACCGGCCGATCGGGACGGAATTCGTGAGACGTCATCCAGGCAAATGTCTTTTGGTTCATGTTGGACGGGTCGGGATCGGGGAGCGGAATGCCGTCGGCTTCGGCCCAGATGGTGCGGACGACGGGGACGCGCTGCGAGGCTTTCGGCATCAGGTCGAAGTCAGTGCCGCGCGTCTGCACGAACCACGTGTTGTCGCGGAAGCCGCGTAGCAAGCGTTCGTTCGCGACGGCGCTGAGCCGTTTTTTGTCGGCGTCGGGGAGCGTCGGCTGTTGTTGGATGTCCTTGAGCAGCTTCTGCGTTTCAGAAACGTCAAAGCTCACCCAGCCCATCGGCGGGAGAAACGCTTCCAGTTTGCAATGCGAAGGCGACTGCTTCGGAAACGTGTTGATGCCGTAAGTGACTCGCGTCGGATAGCCCATTGCTCGGCCCATCGCCGCACAAAAGCCGTGGTAATCGCTGCAATGGCCGTGTCGTTTGTCGAGACCGTGCAGCGAACTGGCCTTCAGCGACGCATCGACATGATCGTAGGCGAAGCTGCGATTGACCCACGACATGACGGCCGATATGTCGCGCAACGGATGCCGAGTACGCTGCGGCACGACCTCCGCCAGCAAGGCTTCGAGCCGATCGTTCACGACGATGGCTTGTGTCTCGCCGCGACGAAAGCGATCAAAGCTCTTCGGCCAGTCGGCGACTACGACGACCTTGTCGGGATCAAGGTTCCAGCGTAGTTCCCACAGGCGGATCGAGAACCGCTGTCGGATGATCTGAGCACCCTGCGGGTTGTCAAACTCGAAGTACGCGAAGTTGTTGCCGAAGACCTCTTCGGTGTTAACTCGTGGCTCGACTCGCTGTGGAAACGTCTCGTACTCGATCGTGGCAACTTCCTGGCCGAAGTCAGTCGGCGGCACCGGCAACCAGACTTGCAGCGTCTTGGTTTTGTACGGAGCCGTGACCGTGACGGCGAATTCGACTTCATAATTGATCGGGTTCGACCGCTCGGCTTGATAGGGCTGTGCGGGGTCGAGACGCGGCGGCTCATCGGCCCACGAGCGGATTCCGGCCGTCAGCCACAGACA
>CAZPUJ010000536.1:0-3831 GCA_964589725.1 uncultured Planctomycetaceae bacterium | reverse complement strand
CCGGCGTTGACGAGGTGCAGGCCGGGGTTCACGAAGTTGCTTTGGCCTTGGATTTTGCTCGACCGCAAGTCGGGGACGAGACTCTCGCGCTGCACGAGGTTCGCACCGAACAAGCGGATCGATTGCCGTTGCCAGTAGCTGAACTGGCCGCCGGCAAAGTTGGGATTATCGAGGATCGTGTCAAAGCCCTGGCCCTTGCTGTCGTCGATGTTCTTGTCGCCCGAGGCGTAGAAGTACGACGTGCGAAAGCGGACCCAGTCGCGGTCGTATGAAAGTTCGACGGCGGCCATCTTGGCGTCGATGTCGATTTTCTGTCCCGCAAGCGGATTCAGACTGTCGGTGCCACGCACCCAGTAAAACGCATTGGCAATGTTGAACCGGTCGATATGTCCTTCGCCCGCGAAGCCGAAGTAATAGGCGTCGACCTGATGCTGCTGGAACACGCCGACCGGATCGGGGCGCACCAGAAAATTGTTCTCGTCGAACTTGAAGCTGGGCTGATCGTGGTTGTAGTGAAAGCTCCACTGAGCCGTGTACCCGGGAAAGAGAAAGTCCTGCCGATAATAGTTCGCGATGAACACGTTTTGATGCCGATCGTCGAACGTGTTCAACATGCTGTTCGTATCTTTTTCTTGTTGATCGAAAAAGATCGCGTTGAACTGATCGCGGTTGGCGTTGCGCGTGCCGAACAGTCGCACGGCGCGGTTGGTATCGGCGAAGATGAACCCGCGAAAGTCGCTGACGAATGGCTGCGAGCCGGCTCGGACCGATACGAAGTCGTAGTCGGGGCTGAGGTCGGCGAGCTTGGCCTCGACGAAATACTCTTCCAACGCGAGGAAATCGCGGGTGCGTTCGGTTCCGTTTCGGACGTCGGGATTCACGACCGCCAGTTCGTTGACCGAGAGATGGTTGACGTTGAAGACCGGCGTCAGCCGAATTTGCCAATCAACTGGCTTGAATGCCGCATTGCCATGAAATAGATCAAACCGCAGCTTCAAGTTCTGTTGGAAGAAATACTGATTCGGATCGCCGAAGAACTCGCTGGAGAACGGATCGGTCGTGCTTTCGAAAGGAGTGGTCGCCGTCGGCACTTCTCGGAATTCGTTCAGCGTTTGGCTGGTCGCGGTGACGTTCAAAAACGTGTGCTGCCCGATGATTGGATAGTCACCTTTGAGCACGTTTTGGTTGTACGGATCCCACCAGTTTCCTTCGACCGACGGATAATCGTCGACCAGCGGATGCTGCTTGCCGTAGCGGTCCCATTTCGAAAATCCGGCTCGCCAACGATCCTCGATCGGGACGAAATGTCCGCTGGTTTGTGTCTCCGTGGGGAACACGCCCGACGGCCCGGTGAAGCCAAGCGGCGCGTCGGTCTCCAGTGAGAACAACGTCTCAGGCAATTCGAGCGGCGGCGTCTCGTCAGTGGCAGGTGGTTTGATCGGGCGATTGAGAATCTTTGGCTCGACGCCGTTGCGCAAACGAGAGATCGACGGCTCAGGCGAGGTCGCCTTCGGCAGAAACAAAGGGTCTTGATCGCCGAGATCGTCGGACATCGCGTCCGGCTCGGGTGGCAGTTCCTCCACCGCAACTTGTTCCGCTGGAATGCTCGATCGCAGCAATTCTTCGGCCGTCAACGCAACCCTCGGCCCAGAGATCAACGCCAAGACTCCGACGATCACCAACCCGACGACAATGCGCAAACGGAACCGCAGTGACGAGCAGCCAGCCAGAGCGCGAAAAATTCGCGCACGCAGGGTGCCGCGCGATGTCTGATCGGCAGAGAGGAATTTCGATCGTCGCTGCGGAAGCACGACCCGATCTCGAAGTGGTTTGGGGCTACGACGGCTCGGTGCGGACAGAACGGTTTCGCTCCGCGACCGATTCTGAGGTGGCTGAAATTGGTGACGAGGGCGGAAATCGAAGGGAGAGAGGGGGAATGGGAGGAGGATGTCTAGCGGCTTTCGAGATCGGTATCAACGGGAGTTTCTGGAGGTCGACGTCTGCGGGTGCAAAACAGCATTTCCAGACTCCTGTAGCCCAAGCCCTTGTGACCTGGATGATTCGCAGAACTAAAGGAATCCTCCGAGCCACAAGGGCTCGGGCTACAGACGGTCTCATGGGAAATGCTGTTTTGCACCCGACGAGTACTGTTGACCGCAGGCTTCGAGGCAAGATGCCAAGTCTGCGGGTCGTGGGACATGAGGATTTCTTCAAGAATTCCGATTGTGCCGGTTTTTCGCTTGATTGAGGTTTCTCGGGAGTCCGATGGGAAATGGAGCTTTTGACATAAGAGGGAGGATCCCGGTGGGTTGGATTAAGTCGCTGTTCGCAAACCGGCATTCGCAACGCCGGTTGCCGTTTCAGATTCCAGTGGCGCAGGTGGAACATCTGGAGCCACGTCAGTGCCCGGCCGCGCCGCAGTTGGCGGCGGCGGATGTCGATCTGTTGTTGGATCGTGCCGCGGCAGCATCGGCCAGCGAGGACGGTATTTTCGCGGTCGTCGATCGCAACGGCCGCATCCTCGGGGTACGAGTCGAAGCCGGCGCGTTGGCGGCGATTCCCGATGTGTCGACGCGCGTGTTCGCCATTGATGGCGCGGTCGCCGAGGCGCGCACGGCGGCTTTGTTCGCGAACGATGCCGCGCCACTGACCAGTCGACTGATTCGGTTCATCAGCCAGACCACGAACACGCAGCGCGAGATCGAATCGAATCCAAACGTCGACAACACCAGCGCGGTCACGGCCGACGCGTCGACTGCGCGCGGTCCCGGCTTTGTCGCGCCGGTCGGTTTGGGCGGACATTTCCCGCCAGGGATCGCTTTCACGCCGCCGGTTGATCTGTTCGCGATCGAGCACACAAATCGCGACAGCAATTTGAATCCAGGCGCTGACGGCGTCAAGGGGACAGTCGATGACGTGGCGCTGCGAACGTTTCTCGATTCCGACGGCCGCGAGCGAGGTCGCTTCAACATCGACCCCGCGTTTGTGCCGGCCGGCCAGGGACTGTTTGCTCCCGAGTCGTATGGCGCGACGCAGAACTCGGGGTTACTGCCGTTTGCGCAGTCGCGCGGGATGGGCACGTTGCCTGGCGGTGTGCCGTTGTATCGAGCGGGCAAGTTGATCGGCGGCATCGGAGTTTTCTTTCCCGGTTCCGACGGTTATGCGACGCACGAACAAGGCTTTGTTGCGGGGGTCGGTCAGACTGCCGAACAACGCACGAACGCGCCACGTGTGTTGGAGGCCGAGTACATCGCCTTTGCCGCCGCTGGTGGCAGCACGACTGCGGCGAACATGGGTATTGCCGGAGCGAAGATCGGAACGATCAACGGCGTCGCGGCCGTTCCGGGTCTCGACATCCCGTTCGGTCGGATTGATCTTGTTGGCATCACGCTTCCGATCTTCGGCCCGACAGCGGGACGTCTCGGGTTACAGCAGTTGCTGCAAGTGGGAACGGGCCTAGGTGCCGGTGATCCGAACAGTGGATCTGATCAGCCGCTCACTGGCGCCGCTGACGGCCTGCATCGCGATGGCGAACCAGTGCCCGACGGTTGGCTGGTGACGGCACACGACTCGACGGTCGACAACATCAAAGCCGCCGACGTGACGGCGATCATCACTCAGGGTATTGTGTCCGCGAATGCGACGCGCGCCGCGATTCGACTGCCGCTGGGCAGCCACACGCAGATGGTTTTCGCCGTCACCGATACGACCGGCGAAGTGCTGGGCTTGTACCGCATGCCCGATGCGACAGTCTTCTCGATCGACGTGGCTGTGGCGAAGGCTCGAAATGTGGCGTATTACTCCGATGCCGCCGATCTGCAACCCGTTGAT
>CAZPUJ010000535.1:0-15847 GCA_964589725.1 uncultured Planctomycetaceae bacterium | reverse complement strand
GTATCGACCGCCTGAAGGCGGAACTACCAACGGGATACGCCGGGCGAGTGTAGTCCTCACACGGCAATCTGACACTCCACGATGCTGTCGTTGGCGCAATTCACTCGCCGCAACAGGGGCAGATTTCCGGAACGAAGACGGTCAGCGTGGCCGAGTAGGCCGTGCTGTCGTAGCCTTCGGCTTTCTCGTCGGCCGCGTGTTGATGAGCCACGACGAGGTAGTAATCGCCGGTCTTAGGTGTGAAGCTGGCGAGGCCATTAGCGTCGGTCTTGCGTTCGTAGCGGTCGTCGAATTTCTCCGTGAGCGATTCGCTGCGTGGAATGAACGAGACTTGCGAATCGGCCAGTGGCTGACCGTTGAGCAATAGCTTTACCGTCAGCTTTTGGCCCGGTCCCATCGGTGTTACTGGATTTGTCATGGGCACGATCTCCAGCGCATGGCCCAAGACACGATTGAAGCCAGGATTCTCTTGCGGAACTTTGTCGAGCGACTTGCTCACGACGAAAAATGTCTTCGCGCTCTTGAGCGATCGTACGGGTTTGCCATGATTGACCACTTTGTCGACCGAGTGTTCAATGAGATACAGGCCAGCTTCAGCCGCGGTGAAGCGAGTCGTCCAGAATCCCTCTTTCGGCGTGTAGCCCGCATCGATCAAGCGATCTTTCACGTCATAGGTCTTACCTCCGGGAGTGGTCACTCGCAACGAGCAACCCTCGAGCGAAACTTTGCTGGCAATCTTGAAGTCGCGGTGCTCGTTCCCGTGATTTCCGAGCATCAAGTCGATATGCACTGCGTCGCCAGTGCGGATCACGTTGGTATTGGTCTGCAGCCAGGTGTCGTGACCGCGCGCCAATGACGACAACGTCAGCACGAGCAGGACTGCAGTCGCGAACGGTAGGCGATAGGTGCGTTTCATCAAGGTGTCTCCGGAAGTCAATAGGCGGACTAAATAAGACGCTCGGCCGAAAGCGTGAACGAAACCAGCTTCCCCGGAAGCCAGCGTCGCCATTTCAAATGATCCAAACTCGGCTTCACCCTTTTCGCCTGAGTGAAAACTAGCGCGCTATGAAGAAATCAGAACTCGCCGAGCACCTCCTTCCTTGCGCGCGTCGCGAGACCACGCCATGTGTTGAGGTCGATCTTGTCATTCACAAGACGAACGCTGCCATCACACATCAGCACATGCACGCCACCCGGATGTTGGCTGCGGGCGGCAGTCAGCGCGAAATTGTGAAAGCCGTTGTTGCAGTCCGGAGTGTCTGCGTTCGGCGCGTAGAAGTGATTGTAAATGGTGTCGGCCAGATGCCCGTTGATCCACTTCGCACTGCGGATACCCGACCAGGTCGCGCTGGCGGCACAGGCCGCTGCCGTTGTCGGTGTTCCGAGCGACAGTTCGATCGATCGGCGTTGCCGTTCGGTCGCATTCGTGGCGGCCGAATTGATGCCATCGCCGAGGATTGATTCGCTGAACGCAACGGTGGAAGAGGTTCCATCGCGAATGTCGGAAAACCGAGTGGACGACCTCGCGTAGATCACGCCGTCGGCATCCGTGGTCGCGTGACTTCCGTTGTTCACCGTCCCGCTTCCCATGCAGGCAGGGTAACTGATCGGTCCAAAGTCTTGGCCCGGAACACTGACGCCGTCACTGGGGCACAGGAAGATTGGAATTCGCTTCTTGGCGGCATTTATTTCATTGTAGGTCCACAACGGATTCCCAAAGCTTAAGGGGGGCAGATTGAAGTTGATCAGCTTTCGCAGCGTGTCTTGATCCGTGTACGGCAAGAGCTGCGCATGGGCCGAAAACACCATCGGAAAGCCTAATTGTCCCGGCGGGAAAACTCTCGTGGAAGATTCGTAGTTGTGAAGAGCCAAGCCAATCTGTTTAAGATTGTTCTTACACTGACTGCGCCGTGCCGCCTCGCGCGCCTGCTGAACCGCCGGTAACAGCAGAGCGATCAAAATGGCGATGATGGCGATGACGACCAGTAATTCAATCAACGTAAAACCGTGCCGTCGGCGCGGGAAAATATTTTTCATGATACGAGTCCTCTGACGCCTTGGGATTGAAGTTAAAAACAACAAGAAATGAAGCCAGACGACTATGTCGCTGCGTGTCGTCCCGCTCTCGCTGAAGGCGAAACACGAGCGCAGCTCACGCGTGGTTCTCAGCGATTCGGACACAACCGATCGGCTATCGCTTGAGACAAGCGACACCATCGACCGGTGCTGCACGCCAAATAGCCGCTCTCGGCGAGAGCGGACTATCTTCCGCTAGGTAGGCGTCTTAGAGGACGACTTTGGGCGGCGGCACGGGAGGTTGAAGCGGCGCGCCCTCAACCCGTTCAACGGGGAGCGCGATGACGGCGGCAATCACTTCAGGAAACGGAATTTGCAATGACTTCGCGACCAGACGAGGTTCTCGGACAAGCGAGACGCCGTTCGGTGATTCCGAACCGCAGTCGCACGGCCCGATGCTCAGTTCGACCTTCGGCGTCGTCGGTGCCAGTGAGTTGGCTGTCGATTTCTCTTGGCAGCACACGGTCGATGCGATGCGGAACCGCGGCTGGGTTGGCCGAGAGACCGAGCAGCACGTTTTCACCAGCTCCGGCTCTGACTCGCGACCGCAGCAGCAAGTCTCGGACATCCGCTTGGCCAGCGAGCAGCGACATTGCTGGCCGGGATTCGATACACAATTCTTGCCGGTCATCTGCGACAGGCTGAACGGAAAACTGATCGAAGTTAGCGTGAACCACACCGCGCAAAACGCGCGCGCGCCTCGCCAATTTAACACGCGGCGGCGAAGTTGTCGGACAGAGTGATTGACGCGAAGGCACCAGCACATGGGTAATACACGTCCGGGTAGTTTGTGACGGATGAGCACGATAAGGCGAAAACTTAGAAATGCAAACGATCACGGCAATCGTGAGCTGATTCGTGAGGAGCGTACGCAATTCGGGTTCAGGGAGTGGCTCGTTGTTTGTCTGAGGTATCGGCAAACATTGCCGATCCAAAATTCCGATAAACTTCGCCCGACTTTCCTGACCGTCAGAATAGGGTGCATCGGGAAAGCCTGCCTGACCGATAAACCCGATGAGTCTCTCTGCGGAGACCTCGCGCGGCGCGGCTGTGCGACGTTTGAGTGATGCGTTTGGGCGAGTGTGACATATGCGGCATCCGTTTTGGAAATGGGCCGGCTGGTTGGGAGTCAGTCTCGCAGGTTGTCTGCACGGCCAGGACGGTCGGCGAGTGTTGACGCATCCGATCGCGGATCGTCAGGAGTCGCTACGGCCGGCCACCGCCGGCCCCCGACAACTCAAGCGCGAACCGACAAAGTCCTCGCCGACATTGACCTGGGATCCGATTGTCGGCACTGGACCGGCCAACAAACAGCACCAAGCGGCTCGCGATCCACGCCTCGTCTCGCGTGTGAACCCGGCTCGGCCAACGGACGCGCAGATCATCCCAACGAAGTACGTTTCACCGTCCGCGCCCACTTCTGAGTCGGTACCCACGCCGACGAAGCCAACGCCACTTCCGGAGCCTGCAAAATTCGTTCCCGCGCCGACAACCAGTGGCACACCCCTGACCCGCGCCGTTCGTTCGCGCGAGACTCGACCGTTCGCCGAGTTCGAACGCGCTGTCCCGCTGCGAAGCACCCGCAACGCCGAGTCCTCGGCAACTGCAACAGACGCTCGATGCCCCGCTGCGGACGAGGTCGAGTCCTTGTCCTCGCCGTCGGACGAGAAACACAGGGCGAGTTGTCAGACGAAGGAGTTTTCGGACGTGGCAAACTCAGCAACGACGATTCGCGCGGCCGAGTCGACGGCTCGCACCCGTGACGTGGCTCAGTTGGTTGAGCAAGTGTTTGAAGACTTGCGGCAGCACCGTTTGACCGAGGCTCGTGAGCGGACGGAGCAATTGAGGCGGTTGGTGGCGCGGAGTTCGACGGTTACGCAGATGGATGTCACCACGGACGATCCGGCACAAACTGCGAACGCTGTTGTCGATCAACCGGCAGAGACTCAATTGCCGGAAAACAGGAATGAATCGCCCGTCGACGTAAGGAACGAGACCGCCAAGTCGACGGACAATCGGGACAACGAAACCTTCTTCGATGTTGAAGTGCCGACGCGCGAATGAGGAGTCGTCTAATGTCGTCATTCAACGATCAACGTTCCGAAGCGACCGAAGTTGCTCGCGAATTGTGGCGCCGCCAGCGAGCACAACTCGAACAAGAACTGCTCGCCGACGCGCCCCTCAGCGACAACCTCGACGTCGCGGCGACGACGAACACCGCGCTCTCAGGCTCATCTGCCGCGTCAGAATCTGCGGCGACAGATCGTCACTTGCAGGCCAGCGTACAACCTACCGACGAAGAACTGCCAATATTGCGCGCACAGCTTAAGGCCGCTCGCGCCGAGCGTGAGCAGCTCCGGCAAGCGGTGCAGCAGCGCGTGGGTTCGGCGTGGAACGAATTGGAAATCGCCAAGGCCCAACATCTGGAGTTTCTGCGGCAGGCGGACGAGACGGCTCAACAGCAACGTCTGCAAGAGCAACAGCGCTGCGAGCAGGAGCTGGCGCGGCAGCGAGAAATCTTTCATCACGACTTGGCTCGGCAACGAGCGGACTTCGAACAGGAGTTGGCGCGGGCTGAGGCCGAATGGTCGACGCGACGGGATCAAGAGTGGAACGGTGTGCGTCACGCGAAAGAGGTTCACGACATCGCTGCTCAGCGGATGAAGGAGGACTTGGCCTCGCAGCGTGTGCGCGAGCGTGAAGAGTTGCTCAATTGGAGACGTCAGGCCGAAGCCGAACTGGCGGACATACGCCAGTTGCTCGACAGCGAGCGTTTGCAACAGCAGGCCGAATTCAGTCGGTATCGTGACGGCGAAGGGCGACGGCTGCGCAGTGATCGCGAGGAGTTCGAGGGACACGTCCGCAAGGTCCAAGCCGAGCTCAACGACGCGCGGCAGCAACTCGACGAGGACTTGCAGCAAGCGAGGGAAGCTCAGGCAACTGGACTGCTGGCGGAGCGAACCGAGTTCAATCGACAGCGCGACGCCTGGACGGACAAGTTCCGCCGCGAGCAAGTGGTCTTGGAAAACGGGCTGCAATTCCTCGATCAACATTTGTCGCGTGTCAGCGACGAACTGCGAACGGCTCAGCGAGGTTTAGAAGCGGTGACAGCGTCCGCCGAACAATCCGCCAGGCCGTTGGCGCGGTTTCCAACGCTCAATCCAGTGACCGAACATTCTCAACTCAGTCATCAAACGAGCGACATGACCGCCAGTGAGTCAACCAAGGGCACACAGACCATGGCCACTCATACGCTGTCATCCGATTCCGCCATGCCACTTAGTTTGGACGAAATCCGCGAGCGCCTGGTGCTTCTGAAGAGACCCGAACGACACGAGTCTGCGGCATAAGTCGACTGGAAATCGCCACCACACTCACGGTTTTTGGATAATCGATTTAGTGGGCTTGCCCACTCGACATTTCTGGAGGCATGATGCAACCAGCGCGACTGGCAACGAGAATCGGTTGGGCACTGCTCGCCGGATGCAGTCTGCTGCTGCAAACGGCCACCGATGCTTGCGCCGATGCGCCGACGAACAACGACCGCGAACAACTGCGTTCCGGCACTGCGGAACAACGATCCTCCGCAGTCGTCAGCATCGGTCAACATCCGTCCGCAAGTGCCGCCGAACAACTCGCACAGGCGTTGTTCGATGAAGCCACGCTCGTGCGTCAAGCGGCGGCCTCGGCGTTGTCGCAATTCGGCGAAGCCGCCTCGCCGGCACGGCCGCAGTTGACGCGAGCGCTCTCCGACGATGATTCGAAAGTCCGCTGGGGAGCGGCAGCCGCTTTGGGAAAACTTGGTGAACATGCGGCGCTGGCCTCGGACACTTTAGTGGCAACGACTCGCGACCGTGACGTCGATGTGCGGCGCGAAGCGATCGCCGCGCTGAGAGCCGTTCCCATCAGCGACATCGACGCAGCCGCGAAGGCGTTGTGCGAATGTCTGCGGGACGCGGTCGCCGATGTGCGTGGCGAGGCTTTGGCGACATTGTCTGTCTGCTTACCCAACTGGGATCACGCGACAGCGACACAAGTCGTGCCGAGCATCGTGACCTCACTGGCCGATGAAGACGAAGCGGTGCGACTAGCCGCGGCTGTTCTACTCAGTGATTTGGGCCTCGCGGCCGCGCCGGCGATTCCGACATTGGCGCATTCGACCAACGATTTGGATGAGCACGTGCGGGCGGCGGCAATTCGAGCTTTGGAACGTTTCGCCGACGAAGTCGATCGGCAGTGGAATCGGGTCGACGATCAGCAGCGCGATGCGGTGCGGCGTCCTTGCAAAGTCGCCACACAGGCGCTCTCGGGATTGGCACAGAATTCCGCTGAGGCTGTTCGCTTGGCCAACCGCTTTCGCCAATTGGTTGCAGGCTTTCAACTGACAGCGAACGAGCAGCCGGTGACAGACAAACGGGGATTGGCAGCCTCGCGATTCGCACAGGGTACGGCTCGCGGACTTCCGGATGAATTGCCGGTGGACAGCGACGCGACAGAGTCATCATCGAGCACGAATTCTAATTCGCTTGTTCTGTGGTTGGGCCGTGCGATGGGAGTTCTCGCGTTGGGTGGCTTGGCGTGGGTGCTGTGGCGAATGTTTACCAGGAGATTGGCCCGGAACGATGCCAATGCCGACGATCGCAACGACCTCAAGAACAACCTGCCGACCACGGCGACGAAACTCTCAGCGGATGCCGAGTGGATCGACGCACACGTGGTTCCCGCAATCATGGTTTCCCTGCCGTCGGGACGTTCGATCGACGACCTCGCAACGGCAGTCCTGCGAGCCGATCAGGATGTCACTACCGCACGTCCGCTGTCTGAACAGATTCACAAAGACGTGCCACAGTTGGCGGCGTCGTTGCGTGATGCCAATCCGTGCGTGCGAGCGGCGTCCGCGTTCGCCCTCGCCTCGTTCGGTCCGCACGCATACGAAGCGGTGCCGGCGCTACGAGTCGCGTTGGCCGACACTCACGCCGCCGTCCGTTGTCGAGCCGCGTTTACGTTGGGTCAGATGGGGTCAGTGGCCAAAGCCGCTGTCGGCGAATTAGCTCGGTTGGTGTCCGACCCCGATCCGTCGGTGCGACGCAATTCCGCATCGGCGTTGGGGGGCATCGGGTCGGATGCCGCCGAGGCCTTGCCGCAACTCACGCGAGCGGCGGCCGACACGGAGGTCGGACTTCGTCGTTGCGCCGTGGCCGCGTTGGGTTTGATTGATCCCATCGCGACGGAGTCCACTTTGCGACGAGCACTCTCCGATATCGATGCCGAAGTGCGGCAGTATGCTCAAGCCGTGCTGGCAAGTCTGCCAGCGGCATCCATCGTGAACACCGAGACGCCAGTGGCCGTGAGCACCTCGGCGACAACTACCCGCGAACCGCGAGATCCAGCCACCACGTTAAAAATCTTTCGACCCAAAGATCTGGAAGCCCAAGCCAAAGTCCCCACCGCCGCCCGCAATGCCCTGCATCGCATCACGGAACCACTCGTCCGAGTGGGCTAACTCGAATTGATCTGAAATACGCTTGTTCTGACCTCTGACCTCTGACCTCTAACCCCTGGCCTGATCATGCAACGACTCACCTGGCACTTCGGAAACCGCGGCCCAAGTTGGCTATTTGATCTACTGTTCGGCCCCGAGGCGGGGCTGCTCACGAACCGCTGGTGGCATCTCGCCGCGCTGACAATCGGCTGTTTCTCCGGCTGCTCGTCATTGCGGGAAACTCAAGAGACCGTCGCTCAACCGTTCCAAGCGACGCGCGACCTGGCCGCTCGCGCCGGCGATCAGATCGGTGACGCACTCGGATTTGACCGACCCTTGCCGCTGCGAGTCCCGGGGTCACGTTCGTGGCGGTCCGAGGATGCGCGGTCTGCCGCGAAGCTGAGCCTCGCCAGCAAGGCCCCGTCCGACCAGAACTCACGCGCGCGATCGTTGGCGACGCCGAACTCACGTGCCATCGCCGGCGACAACAAGACGCCGAAGGCCAACAGCGTCGCTGAAAGTCCACCGCGAGTTGCGTCTCCTAAACCAAAGGTGCTCGAGGCACTGCCGCCACGTCGGCCGATCGCGGAGACCACAACAACGAGCGCTACCGTGGCACAACCATCTCCGCATGCTACCCACTTGCAGAAACCCTCGAATAACACGACCCCGAATTCGCTCCGGTTACCATCCGCCCCCGCACCGATCGGACCGCCCGAGCCCTTGTCTGCACCCGCCGAGCCCTTGTCTGCACCCGCCGAACCCTTGTCTGTACCCGCCGAACCCTTGTCTGTGACGCCCGTCGCTGCTTCGAGTCAGATTCCTCCGCCCGCCGACCATCCGACGAATGTTGCTTGGTGCCGAGTGCGTCTGCGAAACGTCAGCTCACAGCCAGTCACGCAGGTCGCCGTCACGATGACCACTCCGCCAGAGACGCAACTCGTCGCGAGCGCCAAGTCGCCCGCCCAGCAAGCGGTACGGACCCGCTTGGACTTTCCTGCCATCACCCAAGTCGCGCCCAACGAAGAAATCACATTCTGCGTCGGAGCCGTCGCGACGGACGAAAGTACGCGCCGTTTACGCATCCAAGTTCGAGATACCCAAGGTGGGTCGAATCAGGAAGTGCAGACTCGCTGGCAGGTGACGATTGACCCGATTGATGCACCATAGCGCGAATAGTCATGGGAGTCGGTCGAATTTGGATGCGATCACGAGCGACCAACGACCGGCGGCACAAATGCCAACTCCGCGTCATTGTTCGGTCGCAAGAAATCAAAGTCACAGCCTTCGTCCGCTTGCAGGACGTGGTCGATGTAAAGGCGCGGGTATCCGCGCAGATGCTTTGACGGCGAAGGTTGCCAAGCCGCGCGACGCCGCGCGAGTTCCTGGTCGTCGACGAGGAGTTGCAACCGACGTTGATCAACGTCCAATTCGATCAAGTCGCCGTCGCACACGAGTGCGATCGCTCCGCCTGACGCGGCTTCGGGAGCGACGTGCAGCACGACGGTTCCGAATGCCGTGCCGCTCATCCGCGAATCGCTGATCCGCACGACATCGTTCACGCCCGCTTGCAGCAACTTCGTCGGCACCGGGATCAGGCCCCATTCCGGAAATCCGGGGACGCCCTTCGGTCCCGCATTTTGCAGAATCAAGACGCTGTCGGCGTCGACCGGCAACGTCGGATCGTTCACGCGTGCGAGCATGTCTTGGTAGTCGCGAAACACGATCGCTCGACCGCGATGCTTCATCAAGGTCGGCGACGCGGCGGAGACTTTGATCACCGCGCCGCGCGGCGCCAGGTTACCGGTCAACACGGCCAATGAACCTCCCGGCGAAAGCGGCGATTCGCGGGAGCGGATGACGTCTCGATCAAAGCTCCGCGCTCGAGCAATGTTCTCACCCAACGTCCTGCCGGTCACAGTCAGGCAGTCGAGGTGCAGAGGGCAATTCTCCCTCTCCCCTTGGGAGAGGGCCGGGGTGAGGGAGCCCGAAGCGAGTTGACGCTCATACGTCTGTAACACCTCTCGCCCACACAACTCAGCCAGCACCGCCGATAAGCCGCCCGCCGCATGAAACGCATCCATCAAGTGCTTTCCGGACGGTGCCAGATTCACCAAGAACGGTGTTGTCCGCGAAAGCTCATCAAACCGCGACAGCGGCAGCCGAATGTTGCGCCGGCCGGCCATCGCGATCAAATGCACGACCGCATTCGTCGAACCGCCGAGCGCCAGCAACGCTCGAATCGCGTTGTCGAACGATCGAGCAGTGAGAATCTGCGACGGCCGTAAATCCTCCCGCACCATTTGTACGATCCGCCGCCCCGTCGCGGTCGCCGCCTGCAGACGCCGCGAATCGGTCGCGGGAATGCTGGCCGTGCCCGGCAACATCATGCCCAGCGCTTCCGACAGCGACGTCATCGTGGAGGCCGTCCCCATCGTGTTGCACGCGCCGACGCCGCAACCGTAACACGCTTCGAGTTCTCGCCAGTCGGCATCCGACAACCGCCCTGCCCTTCTTTCGTCCGAGTATCGCCACAGGTCAGTCCCCGAACCGATTGTCTGGCCGTGCCAGTGCCCACTCGAGCGCGGGCCGCCGTTGAGCTGAATGGCCGGCAAGTCCGCGCTGGCGGCGGCCATGAGCTGTGCGGGAGTCGTCTTGTCACAGTTGCACAAAAGCACCACGCCGTCGATCGGGTTCGAGCGCAACGTCTCTTCCACGTCCATCGCCATCAAGTTGCGATACAGCATCGCCGACGGCTTCATGAACTCCTCGCCCAGCGAGATGGTCGGGAATTCCAGCGGCAGGCCACCTTCGAGCAGCACGCCGCGTTTCACCGCCTCCGTCAGCTCGCGCAAGTTCGCGTTGCAGTTATTGAGTTCGCTCCAACTGTTGGCGATCCCGATCACCGGCTGGCCGGCGAAGTCATCCGGGTTCAAACCCATCGCCCGCAACGCCGCGCGATTCTGAAACGCCAACTCTTCGCGGCCCGCGAACCATTGTTGACTACGAAGATGCAATGCGGAGGAAGTCATGCGTGCTGTTTCTGAAAATAGGATCAGAATTACCAAGTTTCCACAACGATGCAGTCAATCTCTCGGAAGTGCGCGTCGCGAGTGACCAACGGCAGGTCGTATTGGTACGCGATAGCGGCGATCACGATGTTCGTGTCGAGCAACACGCTATTCGCCATGAGACTCCACCCGTCCGCACCCTTCTTCAATCGCCTTTTCCATGGCGTCGAGCGTCGTCGCAGAAATGCTGCCGGCTGCATCTAACAATCGCCTCGGCGACATCCCCTTGCGAGTCAAAGGCGTTTTCCGAGGCCGGGCCAACTTTGCCGTCGTCGCTCGACTCTTGGTGGGTGCTTTGTTCTTCCCCGTCGATGGCTTTGGGTGGCCGGTTGATTTTCCCATGACCGCATCGCTCCTCAATCGCTGTAGAGATCGAGCACTTCTGAGCGGTACTGTGCCTCAGATCCCGGCCTGAGATCAAGGCGAATCGAATCTCTCGAACGCAGCGTTCGAGCGTCCGGATGATCTCGGCATCCGTCGCGGAGCGACATTTGATGGTAGCCGTGGGTTTCAACCCACGGATGGCGATGACGCGCGAATGGTTCGTCGCGGAGCGACGATTGAATGTGTGGAGACGACGACACGCATCAATTTGGCGGCCGATGGCGTGGCGATGGTTCAATCGTCGCTCCGCGACGAGGTTGTGTGGCGCGATTGCCGACCGTGGGTTGAAACCCACGGCTACCTTCGGCGGTCGCTCTGCGACCAAGTCCAAGAACTGGACCTGTCCGCGTTTGTCAGTCGGGAGCGATGATCGCTACGTTGGTTCTTGCAAACTTGCTGCCGGGACCGGATCGGCTTCTTGGCCATGTAGAAGCCGATTTAGATGCCGAGGCGCGTAGATTGCCAGCGGTTCGAAGCCTTGTCGAGCGAGCGATAGCCGCAGCAAGTCTTCGGCCGCCAGAGTCAGTTGGCCGGCGCGACGCGTCAGCGGGAATTGCAAGCCGCCGATCCCTTGGTACGCACGATACACGACCTCCGTGCAGACCAGCCGGTCGGAACGGGTGATGTCGAAATCGAAATCGTACGGCTTCCCTAACTCGTCAAAAGTACACCGCCAGATGCGCGACCGTCCGAGCATGGGATTGCAGAGCTTCCGTCAACATCGGGCCTCTCCCAGCACAATCCTCTTCTGTCTTCATCACTCGCCCTCCGAGAAACCGGCATCGCGATAGACCTCTTTGCCATCCAAGAGCGTCAACAGGACTTTGGCGAGGTGGATCTCGTGGACCGGGATCTCGAACAGATTCCGATCGACGACGATCAGGTCGGCCACCTTGCCGACGACGATCGAACCGGTTTCAGTCTCCTCGAAGTTCACATAGGCACCGTTGATCGTGTAGCCGGCCAGCATGAGAGGCAAGTCCACCGTCTCTTCGGGAATCCAGGCAGGACCGGGGCCTTGCTTCAGTCCGCGGCGGGTCACGGCGACTTGAATCGCGTCGAGCGGATTCATCGACGACACGGACCAATCGCTGCCGCAGGCAATCACCGCGCCGGTGCTGGCGACGCGACGCAGCGGGTACAACCAGCGCGAGCGCTCGGGGCCGAGTACGGGCAGCGTCATGTCAACGATGTACGGGTCGGCCCAAGCCCACAACGGCTGAAAGTTGGCGACAACTCCCAGCCGCTGAAAGCGGGCGATGTCCGGCGGGTCGAAGAGCTGAATGTGAGCCAGGTGATGCCGCGAATCGCGGCGGCCGTTGCGAGCTTGAGCGAACTCCAGCGCGTCGAACGAACTTTGGATCGCGCGGTCTCCGATCGCGTGAATGTGAATCTGAAATCCCAGCCGGTCCAGCTCGGCGGCCAGTGGCTTGAACACTTCCGGCTCCAGATTCAACCAACCGCGTTCCTCACGACCTTCCGTCAAATACGGCTGAAGCAGCGCCGCGGTGCGCGATTCGATGACGCCGTCCTGGAAAATCTTCACGGCGGTCGCTCGCAGGCGTGGGCTCTGAAACTTGGTTCGCCACTCGACGAACTGCGGGATCTGGGACATCCCTTTGGCCGGATCAAACCGCATGGCGGCGACCGTCCGCACGGTCAATTCGCCGGCTCGGTCGAGTTCCGCGAAGGCGTTCAGATGCTGGTCAGAGACCTGCGCCTCCTGCACCGAGGTGATGCCCAAGCGGTTGGCCATTTCCAATCCACGGCGAAGACCACGCACGAATTCCTCGTGTGTATAGGGGGGAGTCTTGATGATGACCAGCCGCGCCGCCGACTCGCGCAGCGTGCCCGTCGGTTCGCCGGTCTGAGGATCGCGCTCGATGCGGCCACGTGGCGGGTCGGGCGTCTCCGCCGTGATGCCGGCGATTTCCAAAGCCCGCGAGTTCACCCACGACGAATGTCCGTCGAAGGCGTCGAGAATGATTGGCCGATCCGACACGATCTTGTCGAGCAAGTCTTTGTGCGGGTTGCCCCCATTCAGAGTCAACGGCCATCCACCGCCGCGAATCCATTTCTTATCGGGATGTCGTTCCGCAAACTGCCGCACTGCCGCGAGGACTTGGTCGACGTCCGTCAGGCCGTTGAGATTGCACTCGTCTAACTCAATGCCACCACCGACCAGATGGACGTGCGCGTCGTGAAAGCCGGGCAGGAGCATTTTTCCCTGGAGATCAAGGCTGCGGGTTTGTGGTCCAATCCACGGTGCGAGACCGGCATCGGTCCCCACGTAAACAATCCGTCCCGCCCGAATCGCGACCGCCTCGGCCCAACTTCGAGCCGCATCGACAGTGTAAACAGCGCCGCCGTGGAACACGGTGTCGGCCGGATGACGCGGCGCAGCTTGGGCCACGGCAACAAAATGAAGCACGATCAGCGACAAGAAAGCGGGCCGCGCGAACATGGTTTGTCCTTCGAGATGATTAACCGCGCTATCCTTTGAGTCGTTTCGCGACCGGAGTCGCCGTGAGCACTTCCAACTGGCGAATGGCGATTTGGTTCAGTCGTATCAACGCGGTCATGCCATTACGGCGTCCCGTGTTCGGACTAAGCTCGCGCGGTGGTCGAATCGAGTTTACTCCGATAGTCTGAACGCTGGATATGCACCGCTCATTTCAGCCGAGGATGTCTCCGAGCGATGAATTCGACGTCGTTGAGCCTTCTCGAGCGGCTTCAGAAACCGGGGGACCAGGTCGCGTGGTCGCGGTTCGTCGAGCTGTATTCTCCGATGTTGTTTTCGTGGGCTTGCCGCGCCGGGCTGAACGCGACTGACGCCGCCGATCTGGTGCAGGACGTTTTCACGCTGCTCGTGCAAAAGCTCCCCGGTTGGAAATACGACGAGTCGCAGAGCTTTCGAGGCTGGCTGCGCACGCTGACGTTGAACAAGTGGCGCGAGAATCACCGTCGTCGCCGCGATCCACTGAACGCCGCTCAATCGCTGGATGCGGGCGATTCCGCAGTCGCCGTGACCGATGAGCCGGATTTTTTGAGCGAGGAGGAATACCGGCAGGCGGTGGTGGAGCGGACCTTGAGGCTGCTGAAGTCCGACTTCCAACCGACGACTTGGTCCGCGTTTGTCGAGTACGTCGTGAAGGACCGGCCTCCCGCTGAAGTGGCGGCGGAAGTCGGCATCAGTGTGCGGGCCGTGTACATTGCCAAATCGAGAGTCTTGCGCAGGCTGCGGCAAGAGTTGGCGGGGCTGATCGTGGAGTGACGGACGGCAGCGGCAACGATAAATTTTCTGACATTAACGAATTCCAAGTGTGGTCAACGGTTGCGCCTGTGGCTTACGCCGAAGGCGTTGAACAACATAGCCCAGGGTCGCGGCCCATCGCCGCGCACCCTGGGTACGGATTAAAAGCGAAGTTCTTACCCTGAAAGGGTTACACAAACTGGCGAACATCGTTGTGTAACCCTTTCAGGGTAACGAACACGTCCGGTCAGTTGACCCAGGGTGCGCGGCGAAGCGCCGCGACCCTGGGCTATGTTGTGGAACGCCTTCGGCGTAAACGGCAGGAAACGAAGAAGGTTCAGAGCCACCCGGAATTCGGTAGTTTCAGGAAATCTCCAAACTTTCGTGAAACATTTTCCCAACCGGCGCATACAAGGAAGCAGCACGTTTCTCAAAGACCCTTCAGCTTGCGAGGTCAGTCATGTCGGAATCGTCCGCTTGTCCGAATTCGGAGCAACTCCAGCAACTCATTTTGGGCCAGTTGCCAAATGCGGCATCCGATGCGTTGGAGCAGCACTTGGAGCAGTGTTCCCGCTGCGAGGAAACCATCGAGGTGCTGAAGGCCGAGGACACGCTGGTGGCCTTGGTGCGAGCACGCGGGGCCGAGCTGCTGCAGACCGATCCGCCGGAGGTCACGGCGTTGATCTCGAAGTTGTCGCACACGACTCGGGCGGCCGATGAGCCGCTCGATCTGTCCGCAACGAACACGATCATTGCGGGTTCGATCACCCCCGCGAAAATGCCGGCCGGAGACCACCAGACGGCTCGACCTTTCGGTTCTGAGGCACCGTCCGCCGAACAGTCGTCGCGCGCGCTGTACGACTTCCTTGCTCCGCCGCAAGCCCCGGATGAACTCGGGCGACTGGGGCCGTATCGCGTGTTAAAGGTGTTGGGCGCGGGCGGCATGGGAGTCGTGTTTCTGGCGGAAGACCCGCAGTTGCAGCGGCGAGTGGCGCTCAAGGCGATGAAGCCTTCGCTGGCCGTCAGCGAATCAGCGCGCATGCGATTCCTCCGCGAAGCGCGTACGACGGCGGCCATCGAGCACGATCACATCGTGACGATCTATCAAGTCGGAGATGACCGGGGGGTTCCGTTCCTGGCGATGCAGTTTCTGCAAGGCGAATCGCTCGAGGACCGTTTGCGCCGCGAGCGTTCCTTGCCACTTGCGGACGTATTGCGTATCGGTCGAGAAGTGGCATTGGGTTTAGCAGCGGCTCACAAGCGAGGACTCATCCATCGCGACATTAAGCCGGCGAACATTTGGTTGGAGGCTCGTAGTGACCGCATTCATGCGGTCCCGCCTGACGACGCCGACCCGGCCAAGAGACAAGACCGCATGAATGCGGTCACTACGAGCGATGCGGTCACTACAATCGATCGCGCGAAGATTCTGGACTTCGGTTTGGCTCGCGCGACGGACGATGAGCTGCATCTGACTCAGACCGGAACCGTCACGGGTACTCCGGCCTACATGTCTCCCGAACAAGCGCAGGGTGAGCACGTCGATCATCGAGCCGACCTGTTCAGCCTGGGAGCGATGCT
>CAZPUJ010000534.1:0-4030 GCA_964589725.1 uncultured Planctomycetaceae bacterium | reverse complement strand
TCTTGGCCTCATAATAAAAGCGCCGGTCTCCCGATGGCAAACGGATCGCTTTCACCAGCAATCGCGACGGCAACTACGAACTCTACGTCATCAACGCCGCCGGTGACGGTTTGGTCCGAGTGACTCAGCACGCCGAGAAGGATGACTTCGCTTGCTGGCATCTCGACGGCCGCCGGCTGATCGCGGTTTGCGAGCGCGATGGCCGGCACGATTTGTACTTGTTGGAGGTGCCGGAGGAATGAGAGGCTCCACGAGTTACCAATTCATCGGTCGAATGACGCCGGTGGCCAAGAGCGATCCGAAAACGATTCCGGAGACGCAGATCAGGCCCCAGACGTAGCGCGCGATCGGCTCACCACACCAGCGGACCAGGCGTTGCCCTTTGCTCGTGTTGGCCAACAGCCAGCGCTGGCGCATCAACCCGGCCAAGCAGACGCACGAGACGCTGACACCCATCAGAATTTGGTGTTGCGAAGAGAGCATGAAGATTTCGGATCGGGGATTTCGCGTCGTGACCTGTTCGAAAGCGTTGCCTTAGCCCGGATATTCATGGCTCCACACTAACCCGAAGCATAAGCGAAGGCGAGACGTGAAGACGCCTCGCTTACGCTTCGGGCTAGTGTCGAACAACACGTCATCTCCATGCGGAGGCAATGACAAATCCGCGTTAGGCCTTGCCCATTTCGGCGGTGGGCAGTACTCGCGTGCCGACTCGTTCTCCGGCGACGGCGCGTTCGACGTTACCGACCTTTTTGTAGTTGAACACGATGATCGGGATGTTGTGCTCCATGCAGTGATGAATGGCTTGAGCGTCCATCACCTTCAAGTTCTGTCGCAGGAAGTCTTGATAGGAAATCTCCGCGTACCGCACGGCGTGCGGATTCTTTTCCGGGTCCTCGGAGTAGATGCCGTCGACTTTGGTGGCCTTCAGCAACACATCGGCTTCGATCTCGCGCGAGCGGAGCGCGGCGGCCGTGTCGGTGGTCACGAAGGGGCTGCCGGTCCCGGCGGCCAGGATTACGACGCGGCCTTTCTCCAAATGCCGCACGCAGCGGCGACGAATGAATGGCTCGGCGACCTTCTCCATCTGGATGGCGGTTTGCAACCGCGTCTGCACGCCGACGCTTTCCAGCGCGTCCTGCAGCGCCAAGCCATTGATGACGGTGGCCAACATCCCCATGTAGTGCGCAGTAGGCGTCTTGATCGCGGCACTGACGGCGGCGAATTCCTTGCCGCGCAGAATGTTACCTCCGCCGCACACGATCGCGAGTTGCACGCCTTGATCGACGACTCGTTTGATCTGCTGGCACATGGTCATGATCTCGTCCATGTGGATGCCGGTCTCACCCGGGCGGCAGAAGCTTTGGCCGCTGATTTTGAGCAGCACACGTTTGTATGGACGAGCGTCGGACATGCGGGCCTCAATTGCAAATTGAGAATTGTAGAACACGTCGTTAGGGAATTTATCGCGGTCTAAATGCTCATCTTGCAATTTGCAATTCTCACTTTGCAATTTGCAATGTCCCCAGTCGCAAACGAATCGAGGGGCCATGTCGCCCCTCGTTCGATGACTCTCAACACGACCGCCTGAAGGCGGGACGACGAACTTATCGCCCGAGCACCCAGCGGGTGAAGCTGGCGGCTTTCAGGCCGGCTTCGGCGAGGGCCTGGCTGACGGTTTTGGATTGCTCCTTCACGAACGGCTGGCAGACGAGCACGCCTTGATCGTTATAAAATGTGTTCATCTGGCCATCGACGATCTTTTCGACGATGTTGTCCGGCTTGCCGGTCTTCTTGGCTTCCGCACGCAAGCGGTCTCGTTCGGCGTTGACCAAGTCGGCGGGAAGTTGTTCCGGGAACGTGGCGACAGGCTTCATCGAGGCGACGTGCATGGCGACGTCCCGCAGAACTGGAGCGGTGCAGCTTGCGCCGGTCGCTTGGAACAGTACGCCTTGCTTGTTGTCGTGGTGGACATAGCCGCCGACAGGGCCTTTGACGCGCGTGATGCGGGCCAGCACGATCTTCTCGCGGATCGAGTTGACCACGTCTTCATAGAGATCGTTGAGTGTCTTGCCGGGAGCCCCGGGAGCCGGTTGAGCCAACAATGCCGCGGGCGAGTCGGCGCCGGTACCGTTGAGCAACTGCACGGCGCATTGGCGAGCCAAGGCGATGAACGACTCGGCAGCGGCGACGGGAGCCGACTCGCATTGCAGTTCGATCATCACCGCTTCGGAACCGTCGGCTTTGACTTCGATCCCAATGCGGCCTTCGCTGGTGGCGTTGTCGGCGCGCTTGAGCATCACCTTTTTGAATTTGCTGCGCAGAATTTGCACCGCTTGATCTTGGTCACCATTCGCTTCAGTCAGCGCCTGCTTGCAGTCCATCAGCGGCAAATTGGTCATTTCGCGCAATGCCTTAACGGCGGCGGCAGAAATCTCAGGCATTTTTCGGTCTCCTTAAATCCTAACGCGGCTAAACCGCAAGCATTGCAAATTGCAAATCAAGAATTGGTTAACTCGAACCGTGGACAAAATTGTCATTTTGCAATTTGCAATTTGCAATTTGCTACGCCAGCGACGGGACGGCCTTCGGTTCGTCCGCCGCCGGAGCGTCTTTGTCTTGAGTCGGCACCGTGCTCTTGCCTTGCATCACGGCTTCGGCCAAGTGTCCGAGAATCAAACGGATCGAGCGAATGCTGTCGTCGTTCCCTGGGATCGGCAGGTCGACCTTATCGGGATCGGAGTCGGTGTCGATGAGCGACACGATCTTGATCCCCGAGATTCGGCACTCGTGAACGCAATTGTGCTCCTTCGTCGGATCGACAACGACGACCGCTTCCGGCAGACGGTTCAGCATGCGGATGCCGTTCAGATTACGGAAGATCTTTTCCCGCTCGCGGCCAAGCGTCGATTGCATCTTCTTCGAGTACGCGTTGATCTCGCCGGTGGTCACGAGACCTTCCAACTCTTCCAGCCGCTTCAGTCGATTGCGGATCGTGCGGAAGTTCGTGAAGGTGCCACCCAACCAACGCTCAGAAACGTACGGCATGCCGCAAGAGGCCGCAGCCTCGATGATCGGATTCTGAGCCTGCCGCTTCGTGCCGACGAACAGAACCAAACTTCCTTGAGTCGAGACCTTGGCCAGATACTTCTTGGCTCGCAACAGGCCGCGCACCGTTTCCTTGATGTCGATGATGTGGATTTGATTCCGTTTGCCGTAAATATACGGCCGCATCTTGGGATTCCAGCGGCTGGTGCGATGCCCGAAGTGAACCCCGGCTTCCAGGATGTCTTTAACAACAATGGTTGACACGTGTGACCCTTTCCACTTCTCGTCGCGTTTCGCCGCGTCGAACTCAACGTCGGACGTCGCTGTTTTGAGAAGCACACCTTCACGGGGAAGGCGTTCGAAAGATTTCCAAATGATGACTTATCTCGCAAACCGACTCACCACGAGCCGTGCGGAAGGCAGGAATGGTATCGGTGACTCGGAAAAGCGTCAAACGAGGTCGCGCGGGCCACGGTCCGCCGGAGCTGCGTGGTGATTGGGTCGCTCACCGAGACGACAAACTTCGCACCGATGGAATTCGCTCGCCCGGATCGGCGTTTCTGCAAAAACCCAAGCATCGCAGATTTTCAGCCACGGATGGACTACGGATGAAACACGGATCAACATGAATTGCGTCTGATCCGTGTTTCATCCGTGTTCCATCTGTGGCCAAACACTGTCACAAGATCAATGGCTCGGCGGCGGGCTGTTTTGAAACGCCCGTGCGCGGAACAGGAAGTCGATGATGTTTCCTTCGTGGGGCTGCATCCAGTGGAGCTGGATGGTCTTCACCTCGCCGATGTTCAGGCGGTCGATGTTGGTCGCGTCGAGCAGTTCTTGCGACCACTTGGGGTCTTTGGTGAGGCAGGACGCGACGAGGGTGCCTCCGATTTTTTTGATCATTTCGTTTTGGGGGCACTTCACGACGCTGACGAACGGGAACATGTACTCGGTGTTGGCGATCGGCGGTTCGGGGCTGGTG
>CAZPUJ010000533.1:0-4860 GCA_964589725.1 uncultured Planctomycetaceae bacterium | reverse complement strand
AATTCAATCCGATCAAGACGATCAAGACCTCGACCGTCGGCATGGTCAACATGCTCGGCCTGGCCAAGCGGTGCAAAGCCAGAGTGATGCAAGCTTCAACATCGGAAGTGTATGGCGACCCGCAAGTGCATCCACAGACGGAGGATTATTGGGGCTACGTCAATCCGCTTGGCCCGAGAAGCTGCTACGACGAAGGCAAACGCATCGCCGAGTCGCTGTGTATGAACTACCACTTGGCCCACGGTGTCGAGGTGCGGCTGATCCGTATCTTCAACACCTACGGCCCGCGCATGGACCCCAACGACGGCCGGGTCATCTCCAACTTCATCTGTCAGGCATTGCGCGGCGAGCCGATCACGATCTACGGTGACGGCCAACAGACGCGCTCGTTCTGTTTCGTCGACGATCTCATCGAAGGCATGATTCGCCTGATGGACCAAAATGAACACACCGGCCCGGTCAACGTCGGCAATCCGGACGAAAAGTCGATGCTCGATCTGGCCCAAGCCGTGATCGCTGAGACTGGATCGAAATCTACGATCAAGTTCGAGCCACTCCCGAAAGACGACCCCCGCCAACGCTGCCCCGACATCACCCGAGCCCGCACCTGGCTCGGCTGGGAACCGCGCGTGCCGCTCAACGTCGGGCTGGCGAAGACAGTGGAGTATTACCGGCAGTTGTTGGCAAGTTCGTAGTCCCGCATTCCGGCGGTGTTCGCCGTAACCGGCCCAACCATCGAAAGCCCGATAAGACCGATTGGCAGATAGATATCAATTGGTACAATCTTTGGTGAGAGGTTTCGGGGATGTTGATCGAATAAATCGTATGGGATTTGGATGACCACCCGGACGGAAACGTTCAGCACATCGCCGAGCACGGATTGAGTGTCGATGAGGTCGAAGATGTGCTGATGGAGGTCATCAAGATGGCAGAGCGCATTCGTCGTCAGCAACAGTTGAAACCCGACGAGGCCGCGCGGCTCCGCGCGGTGCGAGCTGAATTCCAGGACAAGCCGACCAAGGCCAAGCTGCTGCAATCGGGCGAGTATGCTGGTCCGATGAGTCTGGACGAGTATCTGAGTTGGCGGAAGGGCGAGGGTGACGCGCCGCTGACGCGGCAACTTCAAGCCGCCATCGCGGCGACCGAGCAGTCTCTGTACTCGATTGCTCAGGGCAGTGGCATCGCCGCACCCGTCCTGCAGCGTTTCGTCAACGGTGAGCGCGGCATCACGCTCGACACCGCTGGAAAGCTTGCGGCTTATCTTGGTCTCTCGTTATTGCCGCAGGTACGCGGCAAGATGTGACGAGCGTGTGGACCTCCGACAATCAGGCAGGATCGTTCAATGCCCGTGAAAGTCCGAGAGATGTTGGACCGCCTCGCTGCCGACGGTTGGTTCATCAGTCGCACGCAGGCAGTCATCGCGTCTTGATACATCCTGTGAAACGTGGCATCGTGGTGGTTGCGGGAAAGCCCACAAAGACATCGATCCCGGAACTCTCAAAAGCATCTTGCGACAGGCGGAATTGGAGGACGAATCATGAAAGAGTACACAGTCATCTACGAATGGGCCGGCGAGAATTATTCAGCCTACGTCCCCGATCTCCCCGGCTGCGTCGCCTGCGGCGACACGGTTGAGGAAACCGAAGAGCTGATGAAGGAAGCCATCGAGCTTTACATCGAAGCCCTTCGCGACGATGGCCAACCAATTCCAGAGCCATCAACGAAAGCGAGGACTTTAGCCGTGGGAGCGTGATGCGATGAGCAAACGAACTAAACCCAAGACGGGCTATGACGAATTGCTTCCCCACTACGACTTCAGTGCCGGAGTGCGCGGGAAACACCACAATCCGATGACGACTGTCGAGATGCCAGCGATTTCGCGACACGATATGACCCTTCTGTATCGAGAAGTCTGCGAACTTCTTTGGGAGGAATGGGATCCCATCGGCGTCAACGGAGCATCGACGGCCACGGACGAGTACGATTCTTACGCAGGGACGATTTGCCGTTTTCTGCTCGATGGGTGCGATGAATCCAAACTGGTTGCACATCTTCAAGACATTCAGAGGAATTCGATGGGCTTGTCATCTGTTGATGCGGAATGCGATCTTCGCGTTGCTCGATTGTTGCTGGCGCTTGTTAGTCCTGGAGACAAGAACTCATGACACAAATCGCTGAGAATATGTTGAAGACCTTGCTGGAGTTGCCCGAGGCCCAGCGAATTGACATTGCAGACTTTCTTTACGAACGCGTGCATCGCTCAGCTTCGGAATCGACCACATCGCCCGAGGATGTCATCGCCGCGATGCGAGCACGCTATCCCGGTCTGTTTACCGAGACCGATACACAGAAGTTGCAGTCGTTGATTGGAGTGGCGGCGGGAGATCGCCCTCCACCGAGCGATGCCGAAGTAAAGCAGTGGGTCAGCGAGCATCGAATGGAGAAGTACGGATCGTGATCGTTCTGTTCGATCTCAATGTGGCGTTCGATTTGTTTTTGAATCGCTCGCCGTGGGCTGTGGAAGCGGCAGGAGTGTGGCAAGCACATGCCAGCGGTTTGATCCGCGGACACTTCTCGGCGGCAGCACTGCCGACTCTGTTGTACGTCATGCGACGGCAATCGAATCGAGAGCGGGCATTCCAGGCGCTCGATGCGTGCGTGCAGACTTTGCACATCGTCGGTGTTGATCGGCAGACCATCGCTCGCGCGAGGTCGTTCGGCGGCGAGGACTTCGAGGATGACCTGCAAGTCGCTTGTGCTGTTGAAATCGGAGCGGAAGCAATCGTGAGTCGCGATCCCAAAGGGTTCGCTCACAGTTCGATTCCGGTGTTAGCGCCGACGGCGTTGCTCGAACATCTCGCCAGTCGGCAAGCGCCGTCAGCAACTACGGGACAATAGCCATCGAAACTGAATGTGATGCAAAGGAGGCATCCATGTCTGGGAAAAAATATCTCGTCACCGGCGCGGCCGGGTTCATTGGGTTTCACACCAGCCAGAAGCTGCTGGCTCGCGGGGACACGGTGGTCGGGTATGACAACCTCGTCCCGTACTATCCGGTCGAGCACAAGCACGCTCGGCTGAAGCAGCTTGTCGGGCAGCCGGGGTTCACGTTTCAGCAGGCGGACCTGACGGAACGCGAGCGGCTCATGACGCTTTGCCGAGATGAAAAGTTCGACGTCGTCATCAACCTGGCGGCTCAGGCGGGGGTCAGATACTCGCTGGAAAATCCGCACGCTTACGTCGAGGCCAACCTCGTCGGCTTCGTCAACATTCTGGAAGCGTGCCGACACAGCGGCGTGAAGCACTTAACGTATGCCTCGTCGAGCAGCGTTTACGGAGCGAACACGAACAACCCGTTCTCGGTGCATCACAACGTCGATCACCCCATCAGCCTGTACGCCGCCACAAAGAAGGCCAACGAGCTGATGGCTCACACCTACAGCCACCTGTTCGGCCTGCCGACGACCGGCCTGCGGTTCTTCACCGTCTACGGCCCGTGGGGTCGGCCGGACATGGCGCTGTTCCTGTTCACGAAGGCGATCCTCTCGGGCAAGCCGATCGACGTCTTCAACAACGGCCAGATGCGCCGCGACTTCACCTTCGTGGACGACATCGTCGAGGGAGTCGTTCGAGTCGCCGACCACATCCCGACCGGCAACCCCAACTGGAGCGGCGATCATCCCGACCCGGCGACCAGTAAGGCGCCGTACAAGGTCTACAACATCGGCAACAACCAACCGGTCGAGTTGCTGTACTTGATCGAGACTCTCGAAAAATGCCTAGGCAAGAAGGCCGAGAAGAATTTCCTCCCGATGCAGCCGGGCGACGTGCCGGCGACGTACGCCGATGTCGATGACTTGATCCGCGACGTCGGCTTCAAACCGGCAACGCCCATCGAAGTTGGAGTGGCGAAATTCGTGGAGTGGTATCGCAGCTATCACGGCGTTTGACTCCGTAGTTGTCCCTCTCCCCTTGGGAGAGGGTGGCCGAAGGCCGGGTGAGGGATCCGGTCAAAGGTTGACTCCGTTTTTTCTCGTCCACGCAGCAATTCGGAAGTCGAATATGCCCGGCCCACCCAAAGACCATGACCTCCAAACCCACCGCTCGCGCGACCTCCGAAAAAACTCCAGCTATCCCGAACGCCGACTTTGGAGCATCCTTCGCGATCGACACCTTGCAGGTTTGAAGTTCCGACGCCAAGTTCCGATCGGCCAGTACATCGCTGATTTCCTGTGCGTTGAGCACCGACTGATCGTGGAACTTGACGGAGACAGTCACAATGACCGCGGAGAGTTTGACATTCGTCGGCAGGAGATTCTGGAAGCGAATGGTTATCGAGTACTTCGAGTTTCCAACGATGATGTGTTGCAGCATCTCGATGGCGTCGGTGATGCGATCTTGAAGGCTTGTGGGATTCCATTGACGTAAGTGAGTCAAACGACTCTCGTTTCCCTCACCCGGCCTTCGGCCACCCTCTCCCATGGGGAGAGGGGACGGGATTAACGCATAGGGAGCATTCATATGTCGATTCGCAAAGGTATCATTCTCGCCGGAGGCTCCGGCACGCGCCTCTACCCGGCGACGCAAGTCATCAGCAAGCAGTTGCTGCCTGTGTTTGACAAGCCGATGGTCTATTACCCGCTGGCGACGCAAATGCTGGCTGGACTGCGGCAGATTCTGGTCATCAGCACGCCACATGACTTGCCGCTGTATCGCAAGCTGTTGCGGGACGGCTCGCAGTGGGGCATGACGTTCCAGTACGCCGAGCAGCCAAACCCCGGCGGACTGTCGCAGGCGTTCCTGATCGGCGAACAGTTTCTGGCGGGCGATCCGGCGTGTCTGATCCTCGGCGACAACATT
>CAZPUJ010000532.1:0-10256 GCA_964589725.1 uncultured Planctomycetaceae bacterium | reverse complement strand
CCAACTCCATCGGCGCGGCACTCTTGCGCGGCAGCTCACTCAACTGCCATCCACATTTGATACGGGCCGCTCACTCCGAAGCCGCCGATGGCGCGGGCGCGGAACGTGCTTTTTTTGGTCACGTTCAGGCCCTGCCGCAGGTCGTTCGGGAGCCGTCGGGGAATGGCGGAGTCCTTGGCATTGAACGCGGGGTCGGGTGTGCGAATTTCAGAAATCGCCGTTGTGAGCGTCAATCATGGCCAAGTCGAGAGCGGCGATTTCTGAAATTCGCACACCCGACCCCTTATCCCAGTACAACGTCGAGCCTCCGGAGAAGCGGTTGCGGAACAGTTCGAATCGCCTGGGCGTGGCCGAGCAGTTCAGCGACGAAAGCGTGCAGCGGGCGGTGCGTTCCGATCTTGGCGATGGTGATTCTGTACGAAGTGCATGACATCGGGCGTTTCGGCAGCGTGCAGCAGTTTGTGTCGTACTGCCGGTTGGTGAAGTGCGCGCACGAATCAGCCGGGAAGAAGACCGCCGGTCACGGCCACAAGATCGGCAACGCGCACCTGAAGTGGGCGTTCTCGGAAGTGGACCTGCCCAAGTTTTGCATGCGCTGGGTTAAGAGTGGTACTGATGGTTTGACACGGGACAGGTTTCTGAGAATCAGGCCGCAGGCCTGGGGGATTGGCGGCGGGGGCATTTTCCGCCGCGCGCAGTCGGCTCGATGATTTCATAGACGGAGCGCGGCGGGAAACAAATGCCCCCCGCCGCCGCGAAAATCGTTGGCCCTGGAATGGTCACCTCTCGGTCATGCGGCGGCCTCGAAGTCGTTGGGTGAAACGTAACCCAACGACGAGTGCAGGCGTTCGCGGTTGTAAAACACTTCGATGTACTCGAACAGGCTCACGCGAGCCTCGCCCCGAGTTTCATAAACTTCGTGATGCACCAACTCCTTCTTCAATGTCGCGAAGAAGCTCTCGGCCGGGGCGTTGTCCCAGCAATCGCGGCGGCGGCTCATGCTGCATTCGATGCCCTAAGTCGTCAGCGTGCGTTGGTAGTGCTCGCTGGCGTACTGCACGCCCCGATCCGAGTGCGCGATCAAGCCGATGTCGGGACGTTGTCGAGACACGGCCATCTCCAACGCATCGATCACCAACCGGCTGTCGATCCGCTCCGACATCGACCAGCCCACCACCTTGCGAGTGAACAGGTCGAGCACCGCCGCCAGGTACAACCAACCTTCCAGAGTCGCGATGTACGTGATGTCCGCCACCCATTTCTGATTGGTCTTCTCCGCCGTGAAATCCCGAGCCAACAGGTTCGCCGCCACTGGCTGAGCGCGATTCGAATCGGTCGTCGTGACGCGGAACTTCCGCGAACTCTTCGACCGAATCCCCGCCGTACGCATCAGCTTCGCCACCGTCTTGCGATCGCACGTCGTCCCACGCTTCGCCAACGCTCGCTGCACGCGCACAGCTCCATACGTCTCGCGGCTGAGCCGATGCACTTCGCGAACTTCCGGAGTCAACGCGGCCCGCCTCGTCGAGGTCGCGCTCGGCGGACGCTTCCGCCACGAATAAAACCCGCTGCGAGACGCCCGCAGCACCTCGCACTGAATCACGATCGGCCACTCACTCCGATGCTGCTCGACGAAGGCGTATCTCATCGCGATTCCTTCGCGAAGAAGACCGTCGCTTTTTCTAAAACCTCACGCTCCATCCGCAGCCGCTCGTTCTCGCCCCGCAGACGACGAAGTTCCTCCTCCAATGCCGTCGGCTGTGCCTTCGCCGCAATCGCTCGCGATCCCTCCGACTCCAACTGCTGCCGCCACTTCCGCAGCAGATTCGGCCCAATCTCCAGCCGACGTGCCGCCTCCGTGACACTCAAGCCTTGCCGCGACACCAGCGCCACGGCCTCGACTCGGAACTCCCTCGTGAACACTCGACGATTCGACATGAACTTCGCTCCTCACGCGTCACAATACGCGCTGCTGTGCGCGCACGCAAAGCGTGGACAAGTCCACTGGCCAACAGCCCTCGGAGCTCGGACACTCCTGCTATCAACATCCTCAACGTGCCAAGCAGAAAGTGTTCGCACCGGAGATCGACAGCTTTCCACATCTCGTCATTGCCTGCGCGTTGCGCTGTCTGACTTTGCCAGAGGGAAAGCTGTTGTGGAAGAAATACGAGAGTCGACAGCCGGAGTGTTTTCTTGATGTTTACGTCGCGCGAGCCATGCTCGTCGGTAACAAACGCAATTCAAACTGTGCGGCACCGAACTCGCCGGTCTTCGCGTACCGACTGGCGTTGAGCAGTCGATTCTTCGCTTTACCGAATTCGTCCGTGGTCATCGGCAATGACGCCAACACCTGTTGCAGACCATCCCAATCCTGCGCCGCAAGCGGTGTCGCACGCAATTGCCGCAGCATGTCTGCGACGCTGTCCGCGAAGATTTGCCACAGGTCGTCCAGCCGGGAAGGCGGGCTGTCAAAACGAATTCCGGCTCGGCTCTCGACGTTCCGCGTTGATTTGCCAATGTATTCGACCGTTTCGTTCTGAAATTCTCGCAACATGATTAGCTCCCAAAGTTAAAGTTAAAGAGACGGTGAGTCATTCAGTGGCTGCTGTCTGTCGTTTTCCCTAACCACAGAGAAACTCAGGGGCTGTTGGTAACAAAGATTTTTTCACTTTCCTGCTTGCCGCAATTTTGCGGCCT
The DNA here is from genome assembly GCA_964589725.1 of uncultured Planctomycetaceae bacterium. GTDB lineage: Bacteria > Planctomycetota > Planctomycetia > Planctomycetales > Planctomycetaceae > CAYSHJ01. The sequence goes on along the minus strand of CAZPUJ010000532.1, from coordinate 7,559 downwards.
GAGAATTGTCATTGGTTCTCGGAGAAATACGGTGAATCTCGACACTGGCAGATTCGTTTCGCACAATAGCGGCACGAATACTACGCCTCGTGAACTGAAGCGATTCGACCATGACGAACCTCAACGAGCCGGTCGACAACGAAGACGACGAGTTGTCCGCCGAGGTTGGACCAGATCTCGAGCCGGCTGTGAGAGAAGCCGCTCACCTCGTCGACCCGGTCGTCAGTTCACTATCAGCCGATCCCGTTGACGCACAATTGCTGATGCAAGCGCGGCGCGGCGACGTGGCAGCGCTCGATCAATTCTTCGAACGGCACCAGCCACAGTTTCAGCGGATTGCCGCTCGTGAACTGGGGAGGCATGACGCGGACGCACCAAGCGTCGTGCAGTCCGTATTTGTCACGGTGCGCAAAGAGTTTCACAATTGTCGTGGAGAAACCGCGAAAAAGTGTCACGCCTGGATCGCTGAAATCCTCAGGAATAGGGCTCGCGCGCGACTCAAACTGATCAACGAGGCAGTGCAGTTGGACTCGTCGGATGGCATGGGTGATTCGCTGGTGCGGGACGTCGGCCCTGGCCCCCGTACCGTGCTGATGAACCGTGAATTGAAGCAACGCGTCGAGCAGGCCATTCAAATACTGTTACCTTCGGACGGGGAAGTCGTGCGTCTGCACTTTTTCGAAAAGCTGCCATTCCGAGAAATCGCGGTTCGGCTCGGGCATTCGGAAGCGGCCGTGAAGCAACGCTGCTCGCGAGCGATCCAGAAGTTGCGGAATTGCCTTTGCGATGCGTCCGGATCCATCCCCAACGTCCCCAACTGTGCAATGCTCGATGAGTCCTGCAATCCCAGTGGCGGAAGACCCAGTGGCGGAAGACTCCGATGACGTCCCACGAGCCTCACGCTGCGACTCACCCGAGTTCCGAGTCCGAGGACTCGCTGATTCTGTACTCCGAGACATTGATGCGGGGCGACGGCGTCACTCCGGAAGATTGGATTCGGCAGCATCCCGAGGCCCAGCTAGTTGCGGCGGAATTGGCGGTGATCGAGTTGTTGCACGCGGCAGGAGCTCACGAAGAACCGTCTGATCATCCGACGTCGGCACCGCCGGTGGACGAGACGCTTCCGCCGGGAAGTCGGCTGGGTGCGTACCGTGTGATCGAGGTGCTGAATTGCGGTGGCATGGGTGTCGTCTACCTGGTCGAGCACGAAGCGCTGCGGGTGAAGCGAGTGCTCAAGGTGATGTCGCGGAGACTCGTCAGCAGTCCGCAGCAGGCGCAACGCTTCGTTCGAGAGGCTCAAACGCAGGCCGGCTTGAAACATCCAGATGTCGTGCAGGCCCTGGACTTCGGCGTGGCTGACAATGTGCCTTACTTAGTGATGGAGTATGTGGAAGGCTCCGACCTCGCCCGTTGGGTGCAGGGGCGTGGTCCGCTGCCAGTACGTGAAGCTGCGGATTATGTTTGTCAAGCAGCGCGGTTGTTGGAGTTCGCGCATCGCAACAACGTCGTACATCGCGATATCAAGCCCGCCAATTTGATGCGCACTCCCGACGGCAAGATCAAGATTCTGGATTTCGGACTGGCCATCGCCACTGAACGGACTCAACTCGGCTGCACACAGCCGGGAGAATCGTTCGGAACTCCTGGGTACATGGCGCCCGAGCAAGCCGCCAACGCGCACCTGGCTCATTCACAGAGCGATTTGTTCAGTTTGGGCTGCACTTTTTGTTTCTTGTTGACCGCCAAGCAACCGTTTTCTCTGCAAGACGTAATTACCTGGAAGATTCAACTGCCGACGACTTTGCCACCGCGGCCCCTTCCCGATGTGCCGCCTGAAGTCCAGCAGATCGTGCGGCGTTTGATGTCGGCTCAACCCCAGCAACGCTACCAAACCGCTGCGGAACTTGTTCGTGACTTGGAAGCGTTTCTCAAGAAGGGCAGCGGGCGGCACCGGCTGATTCCCATGACCGCCGCCGCTGGAGTCGTGGTTGTGGTGATCGGATTCGTGATTTGGTGGTTCTCCAATTCCCTGCTGGGCAGGAATGCGAATCGGGCGATTTCGAGCAAGCAGCCGGCAGGCGACTCATCGACTGGCGATGGCACCACCGGTGCCGCAAGCTCGACAACCATCAACGGGCTTCCATTCACGGGCGACCTTCCATTCACGGGCGACATGGTGTCATTGCGTCATGATTTTCCGCTCACTGTGAAACTCATCGGTGGCCGAGCCATCGGTGGCCGAGCCGACGCCAAGTCCGGACTCCGCGTGTTGATCGATGATCGCCCCTTTCAGATCGAGCTTCGCTCCGAGCGAGACTGTTACGTCGAGGTGTGGTACGAGGACGAACTTCATCAATTCAACCGGCTTTATCCCCATCGTCAGGAGTCATCGCTGAGGTTCGCGGCGGACTCGACGCACGTGATCCCTCCACCGGCTGCAACCTTCGAATTCCGTGCGACTCGGTCGCAAGGAGACGAAACCGTACATATCGTGGCCTCGTCGGAAGCGTTACCTCCGTTATTGGACCAACCACCCAGTCTGAACGAAGTCGTCGATCTCGATCGCCGATTGTCATGGCTCCGCACTCGTGGTGCCCGTGTCATGCCTAGATCGTCGTCCGTGCAACTGACGCACGAGTTTGTCCGGATCAGTCGCGTGGTGTCGGAGTAGCTCGGCCGTGCAGAAACACATGCGGCAGAAGTCGATGACCAAGAAGCTGATCAGCAGCCAGATGCTGTGCGTGCTCGGCGGGATGCTCATCGGATGCGGTCAGCAACCGGCACCGCTCTCGAACGCACCGGCGACGAACTCCGCGACCGGAGGGCAAGCGACGCCAACTCGTTCCGGAACAACAGCATCAAACGCAGAGACCACGCCTGTCGCCTCCGCGACTGCCGACACCAGCGTCTCCGCGAATGGCGACACCAGCGTTGCCCCGGCAATGTCGACCGCCAGCCTGTCGCAGGGGCTCGAACGACTGCTGCGGCGTCCGAGTTCCGATGGCTGGGCGCTCGCCATCTCCAGCCGGTACATGCGGCAGCGGTCGCCGCAGACCGACTTTATCCAACGTCTCAAAGCGGGCCTCGTTCAAGCACAAACTAGTCGAGTTCCGGGACAGATGGAATGGCCCTATGACAGCGACGAAAACGGTCAGCCGGACTTCTGGTACTACTTCGAGAATGACCGCGTGGCCTTCATCGAAGCCGATCGTCTGGGCACTTGGGTGCATGATTTGCGAATCGACACGCGCACGCAGCCGTGGCAGACCGGCACGACCGAGCGATGGCTGATCACCCCGCCGATACCACTTCCGAACCTGGAACCGCAGCGTCTGGGTGTCATAGACGTTTGGGACGCCGCAGTGCGTCGCGCAGGCCGACGGAATGTCCCTGCCCTGGAGCCGCTGGTCCGCAGGGAACTCGCGAATTTCGACGCGGAAATTGAACGCCTCGCAGCCAAGTCCGATGCCCAACAGGTGGGCGCGGGTTTAGTCGAACTCGAACGGCGATCCCTCGAACTGCTACCGCGGTTTCAGCAGATTCATCGGAACGAAGGTTATGCCAAAAAGTTGGTCGCCACCGTCAGTAAAGGACATCCGTATGATCTCGATGGGAAGCCGGGTGACGAGCTGCTCGTCTTCTTCGAGACGACCGGCGTCACTCAGTTTCGTTTCTATGAGCGGGACTTTCACACGGAAAAGGCCCCTGTCAGCGAGTGTGTCTTGCAAGACGGGCAAGTGGTGTGGATCAAGTTCGGCGGCCGGACCTATTTTGGCACGCAAGGCTTTTGGTTGCGGCTGCATCCCGAGGTACGCCGCAACATTGTTCGCGGCTGTTTCCGCACCGGGTTTGAAGCCTTTCGTTCCCGACGTTGGTACGCGGCCACTTCAGCCTGGATGCAAGGTCGCGTGTTGGCCGCCGCGACCGAGGATGTGCATAGCAATGCGCAAGCTCGGATCGCGACTGACTTCCCGAGCCATCAAGCAGCGGCCTGGAGTTCTTCCTCGGACGACCTGCCGACGACTCGACTCATCGAACTCGGACTGAACTTCACAGCGCTCAGCTGTCCGACGGATTTGAGCGAATTGGGGGAGCACATGGCGCGACAGGGTTTGCCGTTGGACGGTTTAGCGCTGCTCGACGTTTGCTTGAAGTTCACCGACAAATGTCAGGAGCCACGAAGTAAGGTCAGCACCTTGGAAAGCATGAGCCGGGTGCAGCAGCGGATCGGCCACTACGACCGCGCCATCGCGAGTCTGTTTCAGTCCTTGGATCTGGAAGGCTCAGTCGAATACGCGGCCAGCATGTCGGAACGGATTCGCAGCCTCTCGGAGTCCGACACGGGTGCCAATTTGAGCGTCGGCCGGGCACTCACCGCGCACTCGATGACCGTCAACCGCGCGGCCAAATTGGCGTCGATCGCCATGCTGTACTTCGATCTTGGTGACCACGACCGAGCCGAGACTTACGCCACGGAAGCCGAGCGTCTGTTTGTTCAGGCCGAGCACGTTTACGGATTGGCCGACATCGCCAATCTCCGCGGTCGGTTGGATTTGACTCGCGGAGCCTGGCGTCTGGCATTCAACCGACTTCGCCAGTCATTGCAGCTTCAGCAAACGCACGCCGCCAAGATCGACGAACATCGTCGCCAGGACGCCAAACGCGATCCCGTAGGGGGCGAATCACAACGGCTGAATCACGCCGAACACCAGCAGTCCTTGCCCATCAGCCCGGAAGAGTATGTCGTCGTGGTCATGTTGGCCGGGTCACATCCTTTGTCCTATCACGCCCTCACGGCCAGCTTGCTTGGAGAAGCCTGCCTGCAAGGAGCACTGGAGTTGGAAGCGACCTCGGCCAACGAAGCGGCGGCCTTGCGAGAGGACGCCGCGAAATGGCAGAACCAGGCACTGGCTTGGTATCGCGAGGCGAAAGACAACGTTGGTGAGCCGGTCACTCGCCTGCGTCAGGCCGAACTCGCTTGGCACAATCACGATTACCAAGCTGTGCAACAATTGGCCAAGGCAGCGATGGACGCGGCCGATCAACAGCAGTTGTTCGAAGTCGGATGGCGCGCTCTGTTGTGGCAGGGGCTCGCTTGCCGAGCACAACAGCAAACGCTTAAGGCGGAGCGATCCCTGCTCGCGGCGGTCGAGCGAATTGAATCCTTGCGTGCGGCACTGCGGTCCGAGTCGGTCCGTTCCGGCTTTTTCGGCTCGAAGCTCCGCGTCTACGAAGAGTTGATCGATTTGTGCGTCGCCCGCGGTGACTCCGAGCAAGCCTGGCAGTGGATCGAACGCGCCAAAGCACGCTCCTTGCTCGATCTGCTGTCCGGAGAAGCGGTCGCCCCCAAAGGTGCCGCCGCGACCGAAGTGCGCCGCCAACAACCGCAACTCTTCACGTTCCGCGCACCGCGATCGTTAGGCAACGAGCCACCCGATGCCCAACAAGTCGAGCGGCAACAGGACCGCCTGCTGGAACTCTTCACTGACCGACCTCAGCTCCAAGAAGTCGCGTCATTGGCCACCGTCCAACCGGCTTCGCTCGCCGCCCTTCAGACGTTACTCGACGAGCACACGTTGTTGCTCGAGTACTTCGAAACCGAACGGCAACTGTTCGTGGCCACGATTTCGACAGGTGGCATTCACGTCCAACGGATACCGGGCTACGGTCGGCAACGATTGCACGACGACGTGGCCACCTTCCGCGAGTTGCTTCAGAATCCACAGACCGATCGCTACACCGTTCTGGCACAAGAACTCTACTCACGGCTCGTGCGGCCGGCGATCGGCAAGCATCAAGACGTGAAGCGCCTCTGCATCGTGCCGGCGGCGGCGTTGCACTACTTGCCATTTCAGACGCTGATGCCCGATTCGCAAACGTTTCTCTTGATGCAGTCTGAAGTCTCCTACGCGCCTAGCGCCAGTGCTCTGGTCTACGCGCGGCATCGACGCGTCAACGCCCGTGAGACTGTCCACAGTTCCGGGCCGGTGAACGAACAATCGATCGGAACGCTGATCGTGGCGAACCCCCGCGCGCCGTTGGATTATGCCCCGTTGCCGTTCGCCGCGATTGAAGGCCGCCGCATTCAAAGTCTGTCCGGTGCCAGCGAACTGTTGGAAGCGGAAGCCGCAACCGAAAGTGACGTCGTGACGCGACTGGCGCAAGCCCGCTGCTTTCACTTCGCCGGTCACACTCACTTCGTGCCGTCAACGCCCTTGCGGACAGCCTTGCTTTGCACACCCGATGAGGGGCATGACGGCAAATTGGAAGTCGGTGAGTTTCTCGGACTCGATCTCCGCCATTGTGAACTTGCCGTCTTGAGCGCCTGCGAAACGCAGCTTGGGCGTTTGAGCAGTGGTGATGAACTCGTCGGCCTGTCCCGCGCGTTTCTGCGTGCTGGAGTCCCGACAGTCGTTTCCAGCTTGTGGAAAGTCCCCGACGAACCGACGACTCGGTTGATGGTCCGTTTCCACGAATTGCGGCAACGGCAGGGCCTCTCGAAACGCGCGGCCCTCATGCAAGCGCAGCGCGAGTTCCTCAGCGGCGACCTCACCGAACTCCAATTGACCACCAGCGAGCAAACTCTCTTGAAAGGTCAATCCGTCGACGGACTTTTGGCTCAATCCCGCGGTGCTCGTGTGTCGCAACGTCATCCCGCTCCGGCCAGCCGACCGCACCCCTACTACTGGGCCGCCTTCTGTCTGACCGGCGACTGGCAATGACTCCCGATGAATCGCGACTGTCTGCAGCAAGCAGCAGCAGCAAGAAGAAATAATGTTTGCACTGCGCATGCCGATTCGGGGCGAGCGGTGTCGGGTTTCAATCTGCGACGGCGATACATCGTCTGACGTCATTTGCGAGCGAGTTGCTCGTCTGCTTGATCGGTAAACTTCATGGTTCGCGGAATTGTTGTTATACCGTTCGCGGTCGCAAACGCGACGAATGACTCTGTCGATTGAGTGCGATTCATGTGGCACACGGGGTGTCCGATGCCGAACTACTGGCCAGTCTCCAGTGATTACGCCAAAGCCGTACAGATGCCGGATGTCTGTTGCTCAGACCCGGACCTGAAGGCCGCCGAAGTGGCGACGTTGGAGAATGGTCTGCCGCGCCCGCCGTGTGCCGGCAACTTCGCCGACGTGTACCAATTCCGCTCGCGCGACGGTCAAAAACAGTGGGCGGTCAAATGTTTCACGCGGCCGATGGCTCGGTTGAATGAACGCTATCGCGAGATCAGCCAGCAACTCGAAGCGGCGCGGCTGCCGTTCACTGTCGAGTTCAAATACCTCGAACACGGAATGAAAATTCGGGGCGAGTGGTATCCCGTCGTGAAGATGGACTGGGTCGAAGGGCTGACGCTGCGGCAGTTCGTGACGGAGTATCTGTCGAGGCCGCGGTTTCTGAAGGCCTTCTTTCCCCTGTGGTTGAAAATGCTGCCGCTGCTTCGTGAAGCCGGCGTCGCTCACGGCGACCTGCAACACGGCAACGTGATGCTGGTTCCCGGATCAAGCGAAGGGAAGCTCGCGTTGCGACTGATCGACTACGACGGGATGTGGGTT
>CAZPUJ010000531.1:0-9721 GCA_964589725.1 uncultured Planctomycetaceae bacterium | reverse complement strand
GAACTACGTCCGCGAGGCAGACGCAATCCGCGCGGTGCCGATGGGCGAGGGGTTCATTGAGTATCGCGCCTTCTTCACCGCGCTGCGCGACGTCGGCTACTCGGGCCACGTCGCGTATGAGATGTGCTCGCCGCTGCGCGGAGGTGGCAGCGAAGCAAATCTTGATGACTACGCGCGACGGTTCTTGGACTGGATGCGCGCGATCAGCTACCCGTCGGACAAGTGACTCGGAGTGCATATCGCAAATCTGTCGTTGTCACACAAGCCCGAAGCGCAAGCGAGGGGGCGCGTGACGAAATCCCTCGCTTGCGCGTCGGGCTTACTTTGAACTTGGCCAGCCGAGTGCTCGTTGCAACGCGAACTGAGCCGTGTTGTAGTCCGTGACGGATCGCAAGTATTCGCGACGAGTTTGCGCGAGAGCTTGTAACGATTGCAGAGTCTCCAGCGGCAGGCCCTGCGCGTTTTGAATGCGGACGGAGTTCCGTTCGAACGAACTCGTGGCCGCTTGAATTCCCTCCTCGGCGATTGACAGTTGTTGCCGGCGCGACTCGACTTGAGCGTGTGCCTCGACCACTTCGCGCGCGATGCGGTCCAGCCTGGCAATCTCCCGATGCTGCGCCTGATGGACGCGGGAATGAGCTTCGTCGCGGGCGGCGGATTCGCCCCAGCCGAGGTTGCGGATCTCCCAAAACGCGACCGCATCGGCGTCGAGTCGCTCGCGCGGACTGCGGAAGTCATCCCCTTTGCCGCCACCGAAGCCGCCGTAGCTGACGCCCAGCAGCAGACTCGGCAGCAGCGGCGCGTTGCGTTCGCGGCGCAGGCGTTCACAGGCTTCAGCCACCAACTGACGCTGCTCGCCAACTTCCGGCCGATGCGACAAACCGTCGGCAACGAGTTCGTGAATCGAAGCCCCTTCCGCGGACAGCGACAACGGCACGACATTCTTTTCCGTCGGCCAGAGCGGCGAGGTCGGATCGAGGTGCAGCAGTTGAGCCAATCGCGCCGCCGCGACCGACACACCTTGCGTTTGCCCGCCGGACATCGTTGCGGCGGATGGACAATTCGGCGCGAGTGCGATCAAAGTCCGCGGCCAGTCCCTGTCCGCTGTCGGCATAGGCTTTGGTCAGCTCGACCAGTTTTTCCGCGTGCTGTTCGATGTCGCGAGCGATCGCCAACTCTTGATGTACCCGCAGCAACTCCAAATACGCGACTGCCGTTTGTTGCAATACGTCTTGCTCGGCCGCGCTGGCAGCGTATTGCCGCGAGGCCCACGCATGCTTCGTGATTTGCGGCTGATGAATGGCATCCGTCAGATGAAACGACGCGACGAGTCCCGGTACCGTCGGCGATCCGGCTCCGACGGCATTCGCTCCCATGCCGCCGTACCATGACCCGCGACTGGTGTCGAACACGTTGCCCGCGACATCCTGAATGCGACCTTCGTGCTTGTTCCAGTTGACTCCCGCGCGAATCGACGGCAGCCACAACGCCTCGGCCCGTTCGTACTGAGCGTATGCCTCGGCAATCCGTTCGCGGGCGAATGCCACGTTCGGATTCTGCCCGCTCGCCATTTGCAGCGCCGAACCGAGGTCGATGGCGAAACCGGCTTGAGAGTTCGCCTCGGCTTCGGATGTCGCCGTTGACGCCGATTCGCTCGCCGGCGCGAGGGGCTGCGGCGTCACTTCAGACTGAGTGTGCGCTGCGAGCGCGATGCTCGATTCCGAAACCCGTGTCGCGGGCGGCTGCACCGCCTTGGAATTCAACTCGGTTTTCGATTCGGCTGTGGATACAACGCTCGGTCGAGCAGCTTGCAGGTGGCTCGACATTCGTGTCGTGGAGCAACCGGAAACGACGGACCAAATGCAGCCACTGAAGGCCACGAGCTTCAAGCTGATTCGCCCGCGGAACATTAGTCGCACTCTTTGCTGAGCCACGGAATTCGTCGATCAGCCGTTCAATCAAACGCCTCGTGAGGGCCTTCAACGAACGGCTGTCTCTGCTGAATCGGCAAACTCTGGCGATGGAATCCAGCATTCCGTTTGTTCCAATGGTGCTTCGCGAACGGATCGCAATACGCGCGAAGACGGAGCAAGCCAGCGTGCGGTGGCAAACTTTGTGGGTCGCGGAGAGATTGTCGTGCCCGCCGGAGCGCGTTGGAACGAGAGCAGCCCGCTGAAGCGGAAACTACGAACCGGGCCTCGACGCGATGACCTCAACCGTTTGGCCTTCTTTGTACGCGGCGACGTTGCCGCCGATGAGTTGTTCGTCGCCGGAAAGGCCCGAAAGAATTTCGACGTCGGTGCCGGCGACGATGCCAGTTTTGATCGGGCGTTTCACAATCTTGTTGCCGTCGATGCCGAGATAGAACGAGTCGGTCCCTTGTTTGAGGATCGCGGACTTGGGCAGCGCGAGAACGTCGGGGCGGCGCGCGACTTCGACCTCGGCGATCACGTACGAGCCGGGGCGCAAGCGGCCGTCGGGATTCGGGACGTCGATCTCCGTCCGCAACGTGCGCGAGGCGGATTGCAAGGTCCACGACGTTCGCGTGACTTGGCCGTCGAAGGCTTCGGCCGCGTTCGACGGCACGCGCACGCGAGTCGGGCTGCCGGGTTGAACCGAACGAGCGTCGGCTTCGGGAACGTCGATAAAATGCGGACCGACTCAGCTTGGACGACGACGAACAGCGGCTGGCCGCCGGAGTTGGTGCTCGCCTGCACGAGATGTCCGGTGTCGATCCTGCGCGCGGTGACGATGCCGTCGAAGGGTGCCCGCAATGTCGCGTAACCCAGCATCGCTCGCGTCCGTTGTTCGTCCGCCTCGGCGACCTTGCGTTTCGACTTCGCGGCGACAAGATCGGCATCGGCCTTTTCGATCGCGGCGTCGGCTTCGCGGAGTTTGGCTTGAGCGGATTTGATCCGCGCGGCTGTTTCGCGACGTGCGGCGTCGGCCGCTTTGAATTGCTGCTCGGTTTCGTCGGCAACCTTCGACGTGACCGCTTGCTTGGCGGCGAGTTCCTTGATCCGCTCGAACTCGGACTTCCAGCGTTCGAACATCGCGTCCACTCGCTCGACCGATGCTTGAGCTTCGTCGAGCAGCGCCACGGCCGACTCCTGAGCCGATCGGGTGACCTTCACCGCCGCCGTTGATTGAGTCACCTCAGCAGCCGCTTGCGCGATCGTGGCTTGTTTCTGTCTGAGTTCGGCGTCCAATTCCGGCACGTCGAGCTCGGCCAAGATTTGGCCCGGTTGTTCCGGCTGATCGCCACTTGCGGGCTTGGGTCCGGTGACGCGATCGCCGAGATCGACGTGAACTTTCTTTACGAAGCCGGCGATCTTCGAGTGAATCGGTGTTTCCTCGAAGGCCTCAATCTGGCCAGGCTGCTCGGTGGTGCGGACCAGCGTCTTGCGAGTTGGCGTGATCGGCGTGACTCGCATTGCGCCGTAAGCGGACTCCGACGTCATCGTCGGTGATGACGAGGTCGTGGCGGTATGCCCGCAGCCAGCGAATGAAGCCGCCAGGAGAGTGAACGGAATCGTGATCCGTTTCATGGATGCCCCTCAGTCCAGCCAACTCTCAAATCGCAATCCGGGGACTCGCGAAAAATCGCGTGCGTTTCGAGTCAGCAATAACGCGCCGCAGCTTAACGCTAGCGACGCGATTCTCAAATCTTGTGTCGGAATCCGCACACCGATTCGTCGCAAGCGAGCAAATTGGCTCGCGGACGAATCGTCCCAGCGCACGATGCGCCATGCCGGCAGAACCCCTACCAACTCGATCAATCGGTCATAGGCATTGATCCTCTGATCCTCGTGCTTGGCACGGTGAATTCGCGCCAACCAACCTCGCAACTGCTCTTCAACAGTAACGACCGGCAAACAAACTGACTCGGTCACCACGACGAACTTCGCGGCAAGGTTCGTGTGTCCGGGGTATTCCTCGTGGATCAGAACGGTGAAGTGGTCAGTGTCCAACAGGATCATGACTTCACACGCCGTCGTTTTGCCGCGGCTTGACGACGGGCTTCCGCCTTGTAGAACTTTTGGCGATGAGCTTCACGAAGTTTCAGAGCTTCATCGAAGACTTCCTTCATGCCATCGCCCTTCTGAAAGATGCCAATGGTGGACTTCCAATCCTCATGACCAGGTCGCAGTGACGCTAATCGAGCACTTCCCACACCTAACAACTGGGTCATTTGGCTTTCGAGCTTGCGGAGACGGTCTTCAATCGTTGGCTTGGACATGTCTTGAACTTCGCCATTCGTATTCGCGCGGCCACTGAAGAGTGATTCTAAGGCAACGACAACGGATTGCTATTCTTTTGCGAAGTGAGCACTTTCTGAGTCTTCGGGATCGAGTGATGCGGACTTTATCGAAGCTCGTGATTGGGCGACGGCGAAGACGGCGGGAAGGATCAGCAATGTCGCAAACGTCGCGGCCAGCAAGCCGCCCATGACGGCCCGGCCAAGTGGCGCGGTCTGTTGCCCCGATTCGCCGAAACCCAGCGCCAAAGGCAACATTCCGACAAGCATGGCCGAATTGGTCATGGCGATGGCTCGTAAGCGGCTGGTCGCGCCGTAAACCGCGGAATCAGCAGCCGACACGTTGTGCACGCTCGGCTCATCACGCGGAGCGTGATGGCTACGTTGACGGCGTCGTTCTTCCGCGAAGGTCACCAACAACGCCAGGGCAACGCCGGTGACAACCGCCGGCGCCGTCGAGACGGTCACGAACGCCAGTCGCCATGACTGAAAGTTGGCGGACAACATCAAAAAGATGACCAGAACTGCCAGCAGCAGGCCGATGCCCAAGCCGCTCATGATTTGTCGTAGCGGCGGGATTTGACCGCGCAGCTCGTGAGTGATCACTGTCGGCTTTGTTCCCGGCGGCGCGGCGGCGACGCGGTCAGCAGCGTCTTGCTTGGCGACGGCATTCAGAGCGTGAGTGATCTGCTGCGAGACGGCACCGAGATCGTCACCGGCAATGTTGGCGGTAAGGCTGATTTCGCGTTTCATATTGTAGCGGTCGTACTCGCCGGGCGCCGTCGCGGTCGTCAGCGAAGCAACATCGCGCAGCAGCAGTGGCGAGTTCTTGAAACCTCGCTGGATCGGCAGGGCACCAAGGTCGTCGACCGAGTGCAGCTGCGGCTGCGGAATTTCGACCTGCACTTGATAGCCGATGCCGCTCTTTGGATCCGGCCAGTAGTTCGGCACGACGTAGCGGCTGGAGGAAGTCGCCGTGACGACCGACCGTGTGACCTGTGCGACCGTGGTGCCGCTGAGTCCGGCTTTCTCGCGATCGACTTTAATCTCGACGGTCGGGTAGTCGAGCGATTGCGCGACTTGCAGATCGCGAATCGCCGGCAGCTTGGTCAGCGCGGCTTGGACCTTGCCGATGTACTCGCGGTTCTCGGCGAGGTTGCCGCCGCGCGCGGCGATCTCGATCGGCGTCGGGGCCCCGAAGCTCATGACTTCGCTGATGATGTCGGCCGGCTCGAACGAAAACCGCACGTTCGGGAATCGTTCGCGAAATTCGCGGCGGAGTTCTTCTTTCATGGCTTCGGTGCTGATGCCTGATTTGTGTTTGAGGGCGATCCGCAGCAAACCCTCTTCAGGCCCGCGTGAGAAGTGATAGACGGCGTTGATCGGGTAATTGGTCGTCACGGTGCCGACGTAGCCGAGCGTCAACCCGATCTTGTCAGCGCCGACCTTTTGCTTGACGAGGTCAAGGATGTCGAGCGCGATCTGCTCGGTCTTGGCGATATGCGTGCCGTCGGGTGCCCGGAAACGCAGGCGGAACTCGCCGGCATCGACGGATGGAAAGATTTCGACGCCGATGCGGCCGCTCGCCCACCAAAGCGTCAGACCACATACCGCAAGATAGGTGGCGATGACTGGCCAGCGCCGGCGGACGGTTAGCGCGACGAGACGGGCGTAGAGATCCTGGCGAGCGGGGGGCGTTAGCCCCCTGATGGGTGGAACGGAGCATGGGGCAGTCGCGTCTTTGAAATTGCTGATCGCTTGGTTGGGGGTCGGCACTGTCGGATGAATGTCGGCAGCCTCTGACGCATCAGGGGGCTGATGCCCCCCGCTCGCCTGAGAACGCAACAGCCACGTCGAGAGCACGGGCACGAAGGTGCTCGACAGGACGTACGACGCGATCATCGCGAAGCCGACGGCGAGCGAGAGCGGGACGAACAGTTCGCGGGCGGCGCCTTGCATGAAGAAACTCGGCACGAACACCGCCAAAATGCAGAGCATGGCCAGGAAACGAGGGATGGCCGTTTGAACGACTCCGAGTCGGACGCCCCACGCGACCGACGACGCGCGGCTGAGTTGCGTGTGGATGTTCTCGATCGCGACGGTCGCCTCGTCGACTAGAATGCCGACGGCCAGCGCCAGCCCACCGAGTGTCATGAGGTTGATCGTTTGGCCACAGAGCCACAGTCCGACGATCGATGCGGCGATGGCCAATGGGATGTTGAGCACTACGATCAACGCGCTGCGCCAGTCGCGCAAGAACAGCAGCACCATCAGGCCAGTCAGCACCGCGCCGAGAATGCCTTCGGCCATCAGGCTGTCGATCGCGCGAGTCACGTACGGCGATTGATCGAACTCGAACGAGACGTTGATATCGGCGGGGACTTTGGACCGGAAGCTTGGCAGCGCGGCTTTGATCTCGTCGATGACGCTCATGGTCGAGGCGTCGGCCCGTTTGGTCGCGAGGATGTAGACGGCACGGCGGCCGTTCACCAGCGAATAACCGGTCGCGATGTCGGCCGCGTCTTCGATGACGCCGATGTCTCGAAGATAGACGGTGCTTGCCCCACCTATCGCCGCCGCTCCGCCGGTCGGGCCACCGCCGCTCGCCGTCGAGCCAACTTTGATCGGGATGTTGCCCAGCTCGCGAATGTCTTTGACCATCGCGTTGGTCGGGACCATGGGGTAGCTGTCGCCGATTCGCAGGTTTCCGGACGGGCTGACCGTGTTGCCGGCCACGAGTGCGCTGACAACGTCGTCCGGCGCGATGCCGTACGCTCGCAACCGATCCGGGTCCGCCCGCACGACGATGCTGCGAGCACTCCCGCCAAATGGCGGCGGAGCGCTCACACCCGGCAACGCGGAGAACAGCGGACGCACGTTGAACAACGCTTGGTCTTGAATCTCGGCGATCGTGCGCGTCTCGCTGGAGAAGACGAGGTATCCGACCGGAACGCTGCCGGTGTCGAACCGCATGACGAACGGCGGCACCGTGCCCACAGGCATGAAGGCACGGGAGCGATTGACGTAGTTGATCGTCTCGGCCATCGCCTGCGGCATGTTGGTGCCCGGATGAAAGAAGAGCTTCATCAGGGCAATGCCTTGCACGTTGCGACTCTCGATATGGTGAATACCGGAGATGTAAAGGAAGTGGAACTCGTAGTAGTTGGTCAGCAACCCTTCCATCTGCGCCGGGTCCATGCCTCCGTACGGTTGGCAGACGTAAATCACCGGCAGGTTCAGCGACGGAAAGATGTCGATCGGCATCCGCTTCAGCGGCAGTTCGATGCCGACCCTCTGCAGGGTCGCGTCAAACCACTTCGGCCGCACGGCGACAAACGCGGCCAGCAGGACGGCGATGATCGCCACCATCACGGTGATCGGCCGACGCAGCGCGAAGAGGATCGGGTTCATGAGAGTTCAGTAGTGGGTTGATGAGACGCGGGCACAAGTATCACAACCGCTCACGAAGATGCTGACAAGGAATCGCACGGAACGCGAGAGTTGCAGGCGAATGATTGGCAGTTGAATTCGCACCGATCGTGCTGGTCACTTGAGCCGAGGGCATAGAACCAAAGAGCTGACTGGCAATCCGACGCGAGAACAAACGAGAGTGAGAACAGAATCAGCCCGGCTTCCGTGGGAAACCGGGCTGACGGGCAACGTGCGTTGCGAGAAGTTGAGTTCAGGAGCGCGAAGTGTACCGGCGACTCCGAGTCCCTCACGCGGCGTCGTATTCGGAGATGCGGTTGTTGGGCGCGAACGGCAGCAGCATGTCGTCGGCGTCTTGCAGCGAGAAACGCATGACGTAAGCGTCCTCGTCGGTGTCGTCGTAGTGGCTGCGAAGCACCAGCACGGCTTTGAAGGTCTGTTTCTTGAAGAACAGCTGCGCGGCGAGATTCGACTCGCGGACTTCGAGGATGATTTCGTTCCGACGTTGCTGCGAGAGTTTGTCGACGAGCTTCTCGACCATTTGTGAGCCGACGCTTTGACGGCGAAATTCTGAATCGACCGCGAAGTTCAAAATATGCAGCTTCGCCTTGTGCAGCTCATAGACCATGAAGCCGACGATGCGATGATTGCACTCGGCCACCATGCCGATGCAATTGCGTTGGCGGAGACAACACAGGAAATCTTCTTCGGTCCAAGCGAACTCGAAGCTCTGTCGCTCGATTTCCAGCACCTCCGGCATGTCGCGCCGGATCAGCCAACGGATTTGGACTTTCAACGCTTGATGTTGCGACTGTAGCCAGCTCACGATGGCCTCCTTGCCAAAGCGAATTGTCGCGTTCGCGGAATGTCGTGCCTGTTTTCGATCCAATTGGATCAGCGGGGCGGGACAATATCAGAGGTTGCAACAGGGGGACAAGACGAAAGGAGTGCGAATTTTCGGAAGCCGATTCGGCACCCTTCGAATGACCACGTGGAACTCATCTGGAAAGGCTGGCAAGCGGTTAGCCCTTAGGCGGAACCATGTGCGATCGGCGGACAACCAAACGGTTGAGTACCTTCTCGACCCCCGTGATACGTCGCACCAGACGAGAAATGTCGGTCGAGTCGTCGTCCGTCTCCAAGACTCCCTCCAGACAAACGCCGTTGTCGATGCGACGAACCGTCAGCGACGAGAAGTTCAAAGTCGGTTCGGCCATTAGCCGGAACCGTACGTCTTGTTCAAACCGGTGCGGGTGCCGCAGCACAAAATCATCCGGCGAGCGTTTTTCGCGAGCGACCACCGGCACACTTGAGAGGGCCGCAGTGGCCGGAACATGGCGCTTGGTCTCTTCGATGGGACTCCGTTTACTCATGATAAGCTCCTTCTTTCGCAGGACCATGAATCCATTGAAATGTCCAGGCGGAGCCTATCAAAGTGACCGCGACCACGGGCCAGCCGGCCCGAATTCAACGGCGCGAATCCCGGGAGGTTGATCAGAGCAACGGCGCGAACTCCGCACGCACGGCGAACAGTCTACCGGCCGATTGGTAAATGTGGAGCGAAATCTTGGAGAAAAACGGACACCCTTCGGTTGTGCTCGTTTCGAGTCCATCGAAAACATTCTCAACCGCCATCGTCAGCTCAAACGAGGCCGGCTGCGGGCGGTTCGTTCGCGGTTGAACAGCTCAAACGCTCGCGGCTCGTCCTTCAGCAGCTTGACCAGTTGTGAGGCCGAGCAACCCAGCGCCGTCGCCGCTGGGCCTGTGTCGAAGTCGTTCACAGCCAAGACGTTCAGTGCTTCGGCCAAAATCGCGGGAAAGTCCGCGTGATCCGGATTCACCGCCAGCCGACCAGCTCGGCAACGGGATTTCCAGAGCTCCGACGGGGTTGTTTCCGGATCGCGTTTCGTTCGCACTTGGACGGCCAGTTTGAGGCGCAGGCGAAACAAGGCCACCCGTCGATTCTCAGCCTGGCTGCGACGCTCATTGGCTTCCGCCTGAACGCTGGTCGGCTGATGCGTGAGGCTCACCGCA
>CAZPUJ010000530.1:0-8315 GCA_964589725.1 uncultured Planctomycetaceae bacterium | reverse complement strand
CCGCTCAGCAGGTGGTACAGCGTGGCTCCCAGGCTGTAGAGGTCGGCGCGGATATCGACCTGATGCGCGTCGCCACCCTGCTCGGGAGCCATGTAGTCCAGCGTCCCCATGATCTGCCCGGTCGAGGTCAGCTCGCCGAGTTGCTCGGTCGCGCTGTCCAGCCGCGCGAGGCCGAGGTCGAGGATCTTGAGAGTGGGGGAGGGGGCGATGGGGAGAGGGGGAGAAACTGCAATTCTCGCCCCCTCTCCCACTCGCCCCCTCTTCGTGGTGCGTGTGTGAGACTTGCGATTGAGTTTGGACCGTAGCCCGTGAATCGAGCGCCAACATGAGGTTGCTCGGCTTGATGTCGCGATGGACCATGCCGTGTTCGTAAGCATGTTGCAGGCCGAGGGCGGCTTGGCGAATGATCTCGCAGGCGTCGGCGATCGGCAGGCGGCCGTGTTGCTTGAGAAGGCTCGCGAGGTCGCGGCCGTCGACGAACTCCATCACGAGATACAACTGCCCGTCGGCTTCGTCGGCGTGTCGCGCTTGGACGATGTTCGGATGATTTAGCGCACCAACGGCTTGCATTTCTCGCTCGAAGCGATTCGCGGCGTTCGCGTCTTTGGCCAAGTGCGGCGACAGAATCTTGATGGCTTCGATCCGATTCAGTTTCGTATTCCGAGCTTTGAAAACCGCACCCATGCCGCCTTGTCCGAGCTTTTCGAGCAACTCATACGGGCCGAGGCGCTGTTGTTTCTGCGCATCGGCTGCTAACAGAGCGATGGATTCACCAAGTGTTCCGGCTCGGCCAGCGCCTTCCGCTCCCAGCGCCCGATCGGCGGCAACGGCCGATAGTTGACCGGCGAGTGCGAGCGGATCGGCTTTCAAGTCGCTGAGCATCGCGTCGCAGACAATGCACTCCCGCACATGCGACGCGACGGTCTCGGTCTCAATGTCATCCAATGTGCCGTGCAGGAAGGCGGACAAAACATCGGCGGACGGACATTCGGGCATCGGAATGCTCCTGCCTCCCCGTGCGTCGCAGGCTGCGACCATGGCGGCGGTCAATCGGTAGGTCATCATGTTGGTCACGGGTGAAAACCTCAAGCTGAAGATGGAAAGCCGCTTCGCGGCGAACGAAAGCGGCGACGGGGTACCCTCTGGGTCGGCCGCACTCCATATGGAGTGCTGGGACTTGTCACAGCTTTGGTTGACTGACGCCCCCCGTTCGCCGATCTGTCACAGTAAACTTAGGTTCGCCACTGAATCCAATTGCGCTGACGGGGCGAAGTGTCCGCGGAATTTGGAAAATTCGCGGGAGAAATTGAAAGTGGCTCCGCGACGAGCCAAAGCGGTGACAAGTCCCCGCACTCCAAATTTGCGTTGCCAAGTCACTGCAGTCCCGATACGGGCAGACGGGATTGGAGGTCGGACAAGGCTCGATAGACCGACTGTCGCGAGTGGCCGGTTTGTGAACTGATTTCAGTCGGCGAGAGTCCGGCCAGACGCAATTCTAAGACTTGAGCGTGCCAGTCGGACAATCCCTGCAACAGAAACTCGATTTGATCGGCGAAGGCGGTCATTTCATCCGGCCCCGGCTCGCGCGAGAGCGCGGCCATCATGGCGGCGTCGGTGGATTCTCCGATTGTTTCGCGGTTCACATCCCGTCGTTCCGCCGTGTGACGGCGACCCAGCGCTGCGACTTTGCAAAGCGTCATCCTGACCAACAAGTGCCACAGACGCGACTTTTGATTGATCTGGAACTCTCCGGCATCGGCCCGTCGAAAAAACGTCCGCAGCACCGACTGAACGACGTCATTACCATCCACTCGTCCGACCAATCGTTGACTGAGATGCCGCTCCGCCAATCGGCTCAAGCGGCGCGCGTAGTTGGCGTACAAGTCGTCTGCCACGTGACCGTCCGCCGTGGTGGGTTTCATCGTGTCATCGCTTTCCATTCGCCGGCCGATTGACGTGAAAGAAACGTGGCTGCCGGTCGTTTCCGCTCTGGCCTGTGGCGGAGCCACTTGGGCATTTGAAAACATGTGATCGGCAAAGGAAAGCGGCCAAACAACCACGGCCGAAAGAATAGCGGCTCCGCCGCGACGGAAAGCGGCGACAAGTCGCCGCAGTCCAAATTCCTCTGGACGCACTGGTCCAAAGCTGGGACACGCCGCTTGACGTCGAGCGACTCCGTTTCCCCGGCCGTGATGTTATTGCGGTCTGTGAAATTGTCCGATGGCTGCATAGACTGGCATCAACTTCGTGAGGGGAGTGATTTCGGCACGAGGGGCGTTGTCATGAGCATTGCCAGCGGCAGTCAGACGGTCGGTCGGCCCATGGAGATTCTGTTCGTCGAGGACAGCTTGACGGCGGCTCGACTGACCATCGGAGCGCTCCAGAAGGGGAAGATTCAGCATCGCATGACTTGGTTGAAGACCGGCGAGGAAGCGCTGGAATTCCTGCGTCACCAAGCCAAATTTTCGCACGCGCCGCGGCCGGATTTGATCCTCTTGGATTTGGGCCTGCCCGGCATCAGTGGACGTGATGTGTTGGCCGCCGCCAAAGTGAACGAGTCGCTGAAAGGAATCCCGGTCGTTGTGATGACCGCCTCAACCGCCGCCGAGGATCGCGCGGATGTCGAGCAATTCGATGTCGCGGCCTATCTGACGAAACCGGTCGACCTCGAAAAATTTCTGTGGCTCGTGAAAGAACTCAAGCATTGCTGGCTGGAGGAAGTGATCTTGCCCACAGTCGCAGAGGTCGACACTCCGACGCCTGCGGGAGCATTGTCGCCAACCGGCTCGCTGGGGTTGTTCGGACGGGAGAGAAGTATTGGAACAGATCCATCTTCTACAAACGTTTGAAATCGCCGTGCGGCGCAAGGATTTCTCCCTCTCCCCCGCATCGGGGGAGAGGGTTGGGGTGAGGGGGCTGTCTTCGAGTATTGACTCAACGTTCGGCCCCTCACCCTGCCCTCTCCCCCGATGCGGGGGAGAGGGAATTGGTTTGCGGGCGGAGCCCGCTCCAAGAATCCAAGATTGACGCGGATTAGGTGTGTGTCGGCGTTGGGCTGGTCTCTTCAGTCAATCCCACGAGTTTCAATAGTTCCAGGGCATTGCTGCGGCGGACGACTCCGGGGCGGAGTTGGTAGTCGAAGGTCATGCGGCCGGATTCGAGGCGGTCTTCGAAGTGGACGTTGAGTGCCAGGCGGCCGAGTTCGGCGACGATGTCTGTCAGCGCGAGATCGTGCGTCGTTACCAAGCCGACGGCGTCGCGGTCGAGTAGGCGGCGGATGATCGCTTCGGCGCCGACGCGGCGGTCGTGCGAGTTTGTGCCGGGCAGAATCTCGTCGATCAGGAACAACAGCGGCACGGGACCACCGGTCCGTTCGACGATCCCTTTCATCCGCGAGATGACGGCGAAGAACAGCGACGATCCTTCCAGCAACGAGTCGTGAACTCGCATCGACGAAGCGAGCACGAACGGCGACAGACGTAGCGTTGTCGCTCGCACCGGCGCGCCGGCCAGGGCCAGCACGACGTTGCTGCCGATCGTGCGCAGCAGCGTGCTCTTGCCCGACATGTTCGAGCCGCTGACCATCACCAATCGCGGCTCGCGGCCGAAGTGGATGTCGTTGCGGATGCAACGTTCGTCGGGAAGCAACGGATGCCCCAGGCCCACGGCGTCGAACAGCGGTTCGGTCGCGGAGAGGTCCGCCGAGAAGGTCGGCTTCTCGGAGGCAGCCGGGGTTCGGCTGGCATTCACAATGATTTCCGGGAATGGATCGGCGGGATGCTCAAAGGCGTATCCCGCCAGCGAATTGAGGGACTCGAACTGGCCGACGGCGTCCAGCCACTGCTCGATGTGCGGCCCGACGGTCGCTCGCCTGCGTTCGATCGCATGGATCAGCCAGATTGGCAAGCACACCAAAAATGCCAGCGGCGCGAAGAACTGATTGTGCAGCGAATTCTCGATCCAATGGCTGAGCCGTTGCAGGCGACGAATCTGCCGCGACGGCACGCGACCGTTCGTCTGCAACTGCGAATGCAAGGCCGCCAACAACGGCGAGTGAAATTGCTCGGCTTCGATGACTTCCAGCACTTGCGACAAGATGGCCAAGCCGGAGTCCGCCTGTTCGATGTCGTGAGCCACTCGGTGGATCAAGTCTTTCAAGGCGAAGTGACACAGCAGTTCGATCGTGATGACGCTGACCCAAATCGCCAGCGGCCAATCGAGCACGAACCAACCGAAGCCCGTGACGATCGCCGCGATTCCCAGCACGCCAGCCGCGACCAGCCACCGTCGAGAAACATCGTGCGGCGGCTGTGCCGCCCAATCGTGCAACAGCCGCTGATTCAACGAGTCATGCACCTCCGCCGGCAGTAACGCCAGATTTTCGCGGAGATCGACGCGATGACGCAACTCGTTGACCGCTCGCTGGCGGAAGTCGATTGCGGATGGACTGGCCGCGGCCCGCAACCAATCGGCCAACGTGTCCTCGCCCAATCTCGTGCGCGCTCGGCACAGCAACTGAAACAGCGAACTTTTGCCAAACAGGTCCAGATCGCATTCATAGGGATGATGCTCGTCGACGTATCGCTCACCCGTCGCTCCCGCGTTGTGCCAGCGATGCTCCAGCCGAGCGAGGTTTTCTTCGTGATACGCAATGCCGCGACGACAGCGGTCCAACCGTTGCGAAACTCGTTCATGCCACATGACCGCCGCGACAAACGCCACAATCGGAATCAAGCTCCACCACCAGGCGAACTCCGGCATTGTCAGCGAACACGCGGCGCAACCGACTCCCGCCACGAACAACACTGCGCGCGTCAGCGACAACCGCTGGTCCATTCGCGCGCGCTGTTGAGCCTGTTGAAAGAATTCGTCGCGCCGATGTTGATACTCGTCGCGCGGCGTTTCAGAGTTGAATGAGTCAAGCGTCACGGTTGGATTCAGAAGAGAGGGCAAAAGCGTGACGTTATTAACCGCGACCGACCGCCGAGTAAAGTAGCCGCGTCACTCCGAGCCTGTGAAAGAATAGTGCCGCGCACCTGCGTGTTCCGGTCCCCTCTCCCGCCCGCATCGGGGGAAGAGGGATAGGGTGAGGGGGCTTCGGAGTTGATTGGCGGCCGACGACGAGTTGATGTCAAGAGAAGAGGTTCCACTGCGAATGGCGGCCTTGGCACCGTTCGCCCCCTCACCCTAGCCCTCTCCCCCGAAGCGGGGGAGAGGGGACCGGAACGCAAAAAGCCTCGCAGTGACGCAGTCACTTTGGCCCCAGCATCGTCAGACGGTTGCCGTGACTCATCAACAGATACACGCCAAACGCCGCGACGCGCCCGCCCTGCTCATGGATCGACTCGCGCAACTCGACTCGTCGAGTGATCTGACCGGTAGTCGCGGAGACCACCAGCAGTTCATCTCGATGCGGCCACCACACGTCGTCTCCCACGAGCACTCCGCAACCCGACGAAAATCCTTCGGGATCGTCGTAGCCGATGCGACGCTGCGGCCAAGCCAGCTCACCCGTCGACAAGTTCACTCCCCACAATGACCGGCCGGAAACAATCAGTGTGTCGCCGGAGATCCCCAAGAGATATTGAATCGGGTCGGGCCAGAGCTTCTGCCATAATCGCAATCCGCTTTCGGCGTGCAGTGCCATCAACAGATCACTGTCGAGCGGCGCGACATACAAGACTCCGTTGTGGTACGAGCAAGGAGTGAGTCCGCCGCGACGATGATCGCGTGCCGCGGACGACGCGGGCGAGTACGTGCGAATCCAGCGGATCGCACCATCGTGAGCTTCCAATGCCGCGATCGCTCCGGCGTCGGTCGAGAGGAAAACACTGTCCTCGGCCAACGTCAGCAACAGGTGGCTGGTCGCATTGACCGTCTCGTCAGTCGAGGCCACGGTAATACCGACTTTGCGGTTCCACAACAGTTTCGCGGTCTCGGCGTCAAAACACGCGACGTTGATCTGCTCCTGCGGCAGGCTGCGGCGCAAGGCCACGAACACTCGTCGAGCATCCGCGACCGGCGAGCCTTCAAAACACCACGGTGCCGTCGCTCGCAGCGGATCTTGCGGATCAACCTCTTCCGCCGCAACGCGCCAGACGAGCTTGCCTTCTCCGGAACCGATATCCAGCCCGACTAACTCGCTGTGCGATTCCGTTTCTTGTTTTGCTCGACCAGTGACCGGCGTACCGAGTCGGGCATAAAGCCGATCTCCGTAAATCGACAACGTCTGTTGCCGCCGACCAACAACTGGCCAGCGCGGCGCGATCGGGTCCGCCAGCGAATGAATAGAAGCGGCTTGCGGACTGTCGCCGTCCGCCGCATCTCCGGGCCACTTCGGCTGACCGGAAACGACATCCAACGCGAAGACTGATTCGCCGTTGCTCGTGAACAGCGTGTCGCTCGCGAGCACCGGAAATAGATCGCGTTTATCGGCCGAGTCGATTCGTGGCGCCGGCAGCGAGACACTCCAACAACGACGATCCAGTTGCGGCCCGTCCCCTTCTTTCCCGCCCTTCAGAACGGAGGGCCAAAGGGAGAGAGTCAGAAGCTCAACCAACACTCCGTCGCGACCCGCCAGACGGCCGGTCGCTTCGCCGTGTACTCGACGGAACACGGCAAGTTCTTGTTCCGCTCGCGAGTGGTTTCCCTTGAACAAGCTGCACAGAATCAAGTGCGCACGCATCTGAGCCGGATCGAACGATGAGTCGGGATGCCTTAACAAGCCGATGCCGGCGGCTGATCGCAACGGCGCGGCGACGGGAAGCAACATCTCCCAGTAGGTCCGCGCGGCCGCGAAGTCTGCTTGTTCCCAAGACAGTTCGGCCAGGCGCCGCAGGGCCTCATCGCCATACGAGCTGGCGAACGCTTGCCGCGCGATGCGCAGATATGCCGCTCGGTCGTGAGTTCGCTGAGCATCGTCGAGCCATTTCTTCGCGGTCGCATCAACGTGGTTGCGGTACGCCGCCAGACCGGCCGGTGGAAGCAAGGCGGCGCGGCACTGGCAGTACCTCTGAACGCTCACATACCAGCCGGGAGCGATCGCAACGAGCTTGTCAGACTTCTCGGCCTGCGTCTGACGCAGTAGCGTGGATACGATATCCCATTGCCTCTCAGCAACGAAATCCTCGACGCTGGCAAGACGCTTCGTGACGGTGTTGTCCAATTCGAGCGTGATGGCTTCGTCGGTCGGCCTGGACGCGACGAGCTGCGCATTGAGCGAAGACAATTGCAAATTGCAAATTGCAAATTGCGAAATGCCAATTGCAAGATACCCCAGCATTCCGATGCGTTGTCTCGCTACTGTCATGATCCGCACAGTCATGATCCGCGCAGTTTCGTTCCGATGACGAAGACGACGATGGCGATCAGCGTGCTGATCGGCATCACCAACAGTCGGACGCCAAAGTTCAGTTGAAACAAGATCACCAGCGGCAGAAACGTGAGTGCTGCCAGTTGCATCAGCCAGCCGACGGTCTGTCGCATGCCGCATTGCACCAAGGTCGTGAGTTGGGAGGCGAGTCCGACCGCTTTATACTGCCACGCGACACGAGGGCGTAGTTAGGCGACGTCAAATCGAACCCGACACGACGGTCCGAGAGACATTTGAGGCGAGCGGCCCGGCGTCAGCCGGCCGGTTTCGCGACAGCACCGGGGGGCTGACGCCGCCCCGCTCGCCAACGTCTCGATTCGTTTCGCGCTGGCGCGTTGGACGAGTGCCTCATTCGACCTCAATGGCGATCTACCGATGACCGATTCGCTCGAACGATACAGTCGACAGACGCGGTTCGCTCCGCTGGGAGAAATCGGTCAGCGGCGGTTGCTGGACAGCGGCGTGTTGCTGGTTGGCTGCGGAGCGCTCGGATCGGTGTTGGCCGAGACGCTGACGCGAGCCGGCGTCGGGCGTCTGCGGATCGTGGATCGGGACTTTGTCGAGACAACCAACTTGCAACGGCAAGTGCTGTTCGACGAGGACGACGTCGCGTCGCAGATGCCGAAAGCGATCGCGGCCGTCGCGAAATTGAAGCGGATCAACAGCGGAGTCGTCTTGGAGCCGGTGGTCGCGGACGCGGATCAGCGAAACATCCGGCAGTTGGCGAGCGGCGTGAACTTGATTCTGGATGGCACCGACAACTTCGAGACGCGATTCTTGATCAACGACCTCTCGCTGGAGACGGGCATCCCGTGGGTTTACGGCGGGTGCATCGGCAGTCACGGGCAAGTGATGGCCGTGCTGCCGGGACAGACGGCTTGTCTGCGATGCGTCATCGAATCGCCACCGGAGCCGGGAACGACCGAGACCTGCGAAACCGCCG
>CAZPUJ010000529.1:0-15891 GCA_964589725.1 uncultured Planctomycetaceae bacterium | reverse complement strand
CCCCCGACTCCCGTCCGCCGCGGCGGATTCACCGTCTCGTACCATCCTCCCGCGCGACTCAAAAGCCAACACCAAAAATCAGGGGGCATCACCCCCGCCCGACTTGACTTTCGACGTTACATCTTGCGCTTCGGGCTTGTATGCCTCCACAGACCACGCAACCGGACCAATGAGCCGGCCGTGAAAGCCACAAAGGGAATTCTCATCTTCGTGTCTTTGTGCCTTCGTGATTATCTCTCGGTTCCCATCGGTTTGAACTCAATCCCGCGTCCCTGTTCGTCGCACAGCCGCAGTTGCAGCGACCAGTTGTTGGGGACTTCGGGGTCTTTGTGCAGCGGGCCTTGGCAGACTTTGACCAGCAGTTTGTTGCGGCCTTTCGTCAATTCGATCGGCGTGATGAAGCGGTCGAAGCGGGTGCCGTTGAGCCATTGCTCGCGAGCCAGCACCTTGCGGCCGTTGAGCCACACCGTGCAGTTGTCGTCGGCACCGCAGCGAAGCTGAGCCCGCTGCGCATGCGCAACGTCGACCTCCGAGTAGGCGTAACCAACCGCTTCACGCGTCGCGCCAAGCGCGCTGATGAGGTTCAACTGCCCAAGCGTGTCGGTCTCGCGGTGCCGCTGCCATTTGATCTCCGCGCCCCCCTGCCCCGCATACTTGGCTTGCAGGTCGAGCCTTTCTTCCGGCTCAAACACCTTCGCGAATCCGGACTTCTGCGGCGCGTCGAACGGGCCGACCAGCCACCAGTCCGTGACCAAACCCAGATGCTGGACGACATCCGCCGGCTCACCAAGCGACTTCAACTTCGCCGCCGCCTGCGTGACCTGCGTGCTGTCGCGAGCATGCTCGAACGCCTTGCGGAACTCGGCCTGCGCGGCGGTTTGATCTTTGTCCTTCAACGCTCGATCCCCCGCCGCCAGCGCGAGCCCGACCGCGTCGTACCGAAACTCGGCATCATCCAGCCGAGTCGGCAGCCACTTCTCGTGAAACGCGGGCTCCAGCTTGTCGAGCAACGTCAACACCAACCGCCTGGGCCGGCCGACACGCTTTGCATCGCTGACGTATTCCTTGAAGAACTCGATCGGCCACTTGGTTCCCTCCCGCGCGAGTTCACGAGCGACGAGCTCTTCATAAACCGTCCGATACCAATTCGCCGCTACCGCATTTGAGGTATCCATCGCGACAAGCAACCGTGGCAAGACCTCAATCCCATGTTTCGCCAAGTCATCCCGAGCCACCTTCGCTGCCGCCGAACCTTCTCCTTGCGGCCCCGTCTTCGCGATGACCGCAAGGTCACGAGCCGGATCGTAGGATGGATCGAGTCCGCCAGGGCGGACGAGACCCAGCAGCACCAGGCAACCAGCAATCCACGTCATTTCGATGCCCCCGCAAGGTGTTATGGTAGCGCGACTATTGGTCGCCCCAGCCGAATCACCTTGACCATCTCCAGTTCCACATGCCTCGCTTCGAGTAGTTTACGGCTTTTCGGCACGTTTTCGAAGCATTCCGTGACCATGTATTTGCCGAGCTCGACGTGTGCTGTCAATGCATCGTCTTCATCGTCGGCCAGGGAGAATGGTGAAGCTACGCGGTCGCCAGACACCTCGAACCATCATTCCCGAAGGAATTCCATTTGGGCCTTAGCCCTCACGAGCCGAGTAATGATTAAAGCCGACTCAATTTAACAGGACCGATTCCTCGAACTCTTGCCGTGGCCGATGAACGTTTCCAAGAGATACTGCCTGAAATCGCGCCTGGGTGCATTTGCTCTCCTGGTATTGATCCTGCTCGGTCTGATCGGCTGCCGGCACTATGGACCGCGTTCGATCACTGCCGACCGCATCCCGTACAATCTGGCGATTGCCGAGTCGTGGAAGGAGCAAACCCTTCTCAACATCGTGAAGCTGCGTTACATGGACACGCCCTTCTTCGTCGATGTTCCCCAGATCACCAGCGGTTACACGTTGCAAGGGATTGCCACCGCCAATGCGGGCATCTTCCCTCCCGTCAGTCCCGTGGCCTCGTTCGCGCAGCAACTCGGGGCCAGCTTGAATCTCCAGGGCGGCTACCAAGATCGGCCCACGATTTCGTATGTCCCGCAGACCGGGGCGCAGTTCATCCGGAATCTGACGCAGCCAATCAATCCCGGTTCGGTACTGTTCCTGGTGCAATCCGGTTATCCGGCCGACGTCGTGTTCAATCTCACGGTGGATTCGATCAACGGCGTCAGAAACCGCTCTGTCTCCGGCGGCCAGTTGCGGCCCGCGGACCCTGAATTCACCTCGATCGTCCAGACGATTCGCAAGGCTCAAATCTCAGGCAACGTCGGCATCCGCGTCGAGCGTGACAAAGACAATAAAGACAATAAAGACTCGGTGGCTTTCTTTTTCCAAGACACAAACATCGATCCTGAATTGTCCAGGGAGCTTGGCGAGGTCCGAAAAGCTCTGCGCCTTGATCCCGACCGGCGCGATTTCCGGGTTGCCTTCGGAGGTGCGGCAACGAATCCGAACGAGATCGCCATCTTGTCGCGCTCCGTCGTTCGCATTCTCTCGGAACTTTCCAGCTTTGTCGAAGTGCCGGTCGAGCACCTCGCCAATGGCAGTGCGCCACCGATCGGCGAGCAGGATCCGGGCGCACAACCCGTTTTCCGAGTCTGTAGCGGCAGCGAGGAGCCGTGCGATTCGTTCGCGGCCGTCCGTTACGAGGACCATTGGTTCTGGATCGAGAAAAGCGACTCTCATTCCAAGCGTACGATGAGCTACCTCTTGGTTCTTCTCGCCTTGGCGGACACGGGATCCAAGGAAAGTTTGCCCGTGATTACCATTCAGGCGAACTGAAAGAGCGAGGGCTATACCGATCGCGGCCGATTCTGAAACCAACCCGAAGCGTAAGCGAGGGCGTCGAGGAATTGAGCGTGAATCCGTCCCTCGCTCACGCTTCGGGTTAGTCTTGTGAGAGGCTCTAAGAACTCGCCGCAACCGGCTTGTCAGGGCAATGTGGTCATGGAAAAGACGTGACTGCCCCAAGCTGGCAAGTCCACGAACAAGCCGCTGGTCGAAAGCTCCGCCCCAAGCCAATCGTAGCTGGCGTTGCTGATCAGGTCTTGGAACCGGTACGTCTTGTTGGGCTCGGTGTTGAATGGCAGACGCAGTTTGGTTTGGCTTTGATGATCTGAGAAGTTCGTGGCGGCGATTACTCGTTCGGCCGGAGACTTCTCCCAGGCGAAGGCGATGAAGCACTCGTGAGTCGGATTGCCGTTCCAGGCGGGGCGGCATTCGACGAGTTGCCAGTTCCCATCGCGCACTGCCGGTTGTCGCAGCGCGGTGAGCAGTTGCTTGTAGAACTCGGACAAGGCAGCGTCCGTGGGTTCGAAGGGTGCTCGAACGAGGTGCGGCGAAATGCGTTTTTGGCGGCCCTCGAATTGGCCTTGATGGAAGAATCGTAGGCCGGGCGAAAGGAACGTGATGACGGCGGCGGCGCGATGCTTAGCGGTGTCGAACGTTGCGGCGGCGCGGGGTTCGTCGTGGTTTTCCAGGAACCGAGCCAGGCGGTCTTGGTAATCGAGGCCAGCGAGAAAGTGCTCGCGCACGGGGCGAGCGTGGCCTTCGCGCAGGCGGTCGTACAGGCGTTTGTCGTAGCAGTATTTGAAGCCTTGCTGCTGCAACGTCCATTCGAGATCCCAATAGACTTCGGCCATGAACACGAAGTCGGGAGATTTCTTGCGGACGCGCGGAATCGCGGTTGTCCAGAATGGCTTCGAGTCGATGCCCCACGTTCGAGTGAACACGTCGGGCAGGACGAGCATGGCCATATCACAGCGCACGCCATCGCATTGGCCAGCGATGCGATTTAGTTCGCCGATCATCGCCTCTTGCAGTGCGGGGTTGCCGTAGTTGAGCTGGACCGTGTCAGGCCAGCCGGGGAAGAACGGGTCGCGGCCGTGCGCGAAAAGCCGCGAGCCGGTTTTCGTCGGGACTCGAAAGTAGTTCTGCGGCGCGCGAGCCAAATCCACTTCGCTGCCGCCAACAAAGTAGTCGGGATGCTGCTCGACCCACGGGTGATCGGGAGCCATGTGGTTGGGGACGAAGTCGAGCATCAGCTTGAGGCCCCGTTTTTTCAGCCGTTCGCGCAGGCGTGCAAGCGCCGCATCACCTCCGAGATCACGATGCACCTTGTAGCTGGTGATGGCGAAGCCGGAGCCGGCGATGTCGTCATCAGTCAGATCTGGCAGCGTCTGCTCGAATTCGTGCCGCCATTCGGGGTTCGAGCGCGAAATTTTCTGTGCGAACGCTCCGGTCTGCCACACGCTCAAGAACCAAATCCAATCGAAGCCTTGCCGAGCGAACTCGTCGAGCGCGGCGTCGGGGATGTCGTCCAACGTCGCGCGGCGGCCGAGCTTTCGAGACAACTCGGTCAGCCAAACGCGGGTGTTGATCTGGTACACGGACGGGTATCGGGGGTTCGTCATGGTTGTTGTCCTTGTGCTCCGCGTCGCTGAGGTCGTGAGAGCTTGTTGATTTAATCGCCCCTGAGCTTGCCTCAGGGGTTCAAGCGTTTCTGCACTACTCGAATTCATCGGGAAAAGCGTA
Source organism: uncultured Planctomycetaceae bacterium (assembly GCA_964589725.1). Taxonomy (GTDB): domain Bacteria; phylum Planctomycetota; class Planctomycetia; order Planctomycetales; family Planctomycetaceae; genus CAYSHJ01. The sequence continues at coordinate 11,302 of CAZPUJ010000529.1, read as the reverse complement.
GTGCAAAAACCCGTAAACCGCCGACGCAAGGTCGGCGGGGTCGCTTGATTGAGGGTTACAGCAAAGCTCCGCCCAGCGTATTCAAGATCTTTTCAACCGGCACGACTAGCAACAGCAGCGGCAGGCCCGGGAGAGCTGTGATGATGGCGAGTTGCAGGATGACTCGTCGGCTGAACGGAACCGTCCGCATGGCTCGAATGAACTCGAAACTGCCACCCAAATCCGCCAGCGATTGAATGTCGGCACTGCCCAGCAGCGGCTCCCCTTCGGGCGGTGGGCCGTCAATCCACTTTTCGTGGAAGGCTCGGTTGTAGCTCACGACCAACAGGCTGTACGAACGCAGCCACTCGCGCCGTGTTCGAGCCAGAACCGGGGAGAACATCAGCAGCGGGGCGAGGATCACCGTCTGAGTGGCGATCAGCAGAATCACCAGCGGCATCTTGAAAGTTTCAATCGCGTCGTTTTGGAACACGATGCGAAACGCGGCGTCGGCACTTAATATGGAGCTTAGAGCAAACGCGAAAACGCCCAACGACGTGTGCGCGACGCCAAGAAACCCCAGACCACCGGCTTGGTCCGCATGAGTCGCGACCAATTTCAGGTTCAGCCGCGAAACAGTGAACAGAAACTCGAACCAGATCAGCAGCCGCCACTGCCAGCGGTAAAACATAAACTGCAACAGCGGCACCGCGGCGAAGTGATACCACAACCCGGCGAACGACAGCCGGCGGCCCGCATCACCCGCCATGAACGTGGAATGCCACGTCCCTGTCGCGCCGACAATTGTCTCCGCCGTGAAAGTCCAGGCACCGATCAGGGCCACTCCCAGGAGGATCAGTTCGGCCCACAACGATTCGCGGCGCTTGGCCGCGCGAGCGATTGCTTGATCGAAGGCCGGATAATCCTCCGCACGCACGAAGCCAGCCTGCACGAACTGCATTCCCGCCGACGTCAGCCTCGGCCCAACGATGACTTCCGCCGCGATCAGCAGCGGCACCGCGAGGAAGAACCTCGCGTAGGTTGCGAAGTCCTGCAGAAAGGACTGCTCGGGCGTCGCCGTGATGGCGCGGCCTTCCAATAAACACAGAATCAACAGCGGAAACCAGGTCAGTGCGAGAAACGCCACGATTCGCCGCATGACCGACGGATCGTTCCCACGAATGAGCCCAATTCGCTGCATCAAACGATACGACGGACCGCCCCGTTCAAAAAAAAGTTCGCGTTCGTTGGCGAGGATTGGAGTCATGTTTATTCCTCACGCGGCTCAAAACGAGAGATTCGATACCGAGCCGCGCCCGTCAGGGGCCTGTTGAATTTCTCGCCCCTGAGCTTGCCTCAGGGGTTTACACGTTTTTGCACTACTCAAATCTGCCGAGAAAATCGTAGTGCAGAAACGTGTGAACCGCCGAGGTGAACTCGGCGGCGGAGAAATTCAACAGGCTCTTGGCGAGCGTGGCTACTAAATCTCTTTTGCGGGTCTACACCTCTTCCTCGACCTGCGCCTCGACGCGCCCCGTCTGAATGGCCTCGACAAGAGCCGCGTGGTCGCGTTCGGTTTGGTCGCCGTAGGCTTCGGCGAATTCGGCGAGCGCGGTAGCGAAGACGTCGGACTTGCCGATGTAACCGGCGATTTTGGCGATGTCGCCGGTGCGAGCGTGCGAGCGTGCCAGTAGTGCTCCGCAGATCCAGCCCCAGAACTCGAACGGCTCGCCGGTGAGAAATTCGATCGGCATGGAGGCCTTGAGGTTTTTCAACTGCCGCACGAAGTAGTGCCGGCCGTCAATGGTCGTGTAGCCCAGCAGGGGATCACCCAGCGATTGCAAAATACGCTGAATAACGACGACTCGGAAGCCTTCGTGATTGATTCGGAATTCCACCGGCGGCAAGTAGGGCGCGTGCGCCGGTGCGACCGCCTCTTTGATTTGCAGGAACAAGGGATCGTCATCGCCGTTGCCGAACAGCAGCACGAGGTATGCTCGTAGCCCGACACTGCCGACGCCGACCACGCGATGACACACGTCCGCAACGGAGTAGCGACGCAGCATGAACCGGTACGCCGGTCCGAGCGTCTCGGCATAATCGGTCAGCGAAGCGATGACCTTCTGACGAGTGTCGTCGTCGAGACTTGTCAAGATCGGTGGGTCTTCCACGAAGCGCCAACCCCCATCCGCTTGCCGCCGACCGACCTTCGCCAACTGCGCAGCGTTGTCTGTCCGCCGAGCCTTCGTCAGCACCTTGTCGAGGACTGCTCGAAACTTGTTGCTGACCTGAATCCCCCTCCGCTGGAGTTCGGCCTCGTGCCGATCTAGTTCTGCGTAGGCGAACACCGACCACGTCTGCAAGATTCCGAAATCCATCAACCGCTGAGCATTCTGCGAATACCCTGCGACGCACCGCATGACGGCCGCAGAGCGTTCCTGTGCATCGAGTCCGTTTTCGCGACCGGCCACATTCACGCTGGCGACCAACCGCTTCAAATCCCACTCCCACGGGCCAATCGTGCCTTCATCGAAGTCGTTGATGTCGACCACGACATCCCGCTGCGGAGTGCCGTACATCCCGAAGTTGTTGATATGCGCGTCGCCATCGAGCAGGACTTGCGGCCCACTGATCGGCGTGCGAGCCAAGTCTCCGGCCATGACCGCACACGCTCCGCGTAAGAACGCGAATGGCGATTCTGCCATGCGCCCCATCCGCAGCGGGATCAACCTTTCATCGCGACCCGCATTGCTGGCTAACAATGTCGCCACCGGGTCTGCTCGATCCGCGGCCGGCGTCCAGGTGGCATGTGCCCCGCGCGGCGTCTGTGCTCGCAATGCATTGCCTTGCTCGTACCGAGTCTCCCTGGATCCCATCGGTTGCAACGGATCATACGCAGCGCTCGTCTGCCAAAACTCGCGCTGACTTGCCAGATTGCGCGGTGCGGCGGATGTCTCTGGTGGTTGATCTGGGCTTTCTGTCGCATTCGCTGACTTTGCGGATGATTTTTTGGACATGACGGTTCCTGATGTGTTTTTGATCGTGGCCGACACTGCCAGCGTCGGCATGGACTGTGATCGACGAAGATTGACGAAGATTGACGAAGATTGACGAACGCTGGCAGCGTCCGCCACGGTTACGACGTCACCACCATTCGGCCAGTCGTTTGTCGCGTGGGTGCCTCCGATCGTGAGAGGAACAGTATGGCCAATCCCAGCCATACGCCGCGAAGAATTGTTTGTGAGCTTGAGCCTTCTGTTTCCACCGAGGCACTCCCGGTATCGTCGGCTGGTCGAGATGCGCTTCGCGTTCGGCTCGCAAGCGCTTCAAGACTTCGGCCGGGAGCGAGTCGGCTAAGCGATACGTTACGAAATGAGCGGCCCCCAGCACGTACCAATGCGGCAAGTCTCCCTGTGTGATGATTTCGCGATGCGACATTCTGAGCCCCATTATGCGGATGCTGGCAGCGTCCGCCACGAACTTGGCACTCCTGTAACTTCCTCTCACGGAGAATCGCCAAGCATCATCTGCTGCACATCGGCGATTGGTTGCTGACTCACGCGCATCAGGCCCTCGCCGGGACGGTCAATGTCGGCGATCATCAGAATCACCAGCGAGAACGAGGCCGCCAATAACGGAGTTCCTCGCAATCGCCGCATCCCGGACATGCCGACTTGGTAGCCCACAGCCAACATCGACAGCACCGTCAACACGTACACGGCCGCCCAAACCGTCGCAGGAATCCGGTACTGCAAAGAGACTGTCTTGCGGCTTTGATGCAGATCAATCAGTTCGTTCAATGAGGCGATGAACAGGCTGCGAATCTCGGAGTCCATGTCTTCCTGAACCAGCGATTTCGCTTGCGACCACAGCCGGCCGTGAATGCCTTCCGATTTCTTCAGAGAGTCCTGGGCATTCTCGATCGTGATACTTAAGCGGAGGTCGACATACTCGCGCAGCAACCGCCGGACTTCCAAACCTTGAGTCTGCGGCAGCAAGCCGGCTCGCAGATAGGTGGTGCCGATGGCGTTCGCTTCCGCGAGCACTAATTGCTTGCGAGTGTCAAACCGAGACGCCGTCATTGAAAACGTGAACGCCAGAATGAACGCGAACAGCCCCAACACGGCCCCCACGAGAGAGCCCAACGGACCATCCGGCTCCTTCTCCGACTTTCTCCGCAGCGCGATTCCCGCCAGCGCGGCTCCCACCTCCACCGAGCCCATACACATCGCCATCGTGAACACGAACACGGCCCACAACGGAAGCTTGCTGATCCACTCGCCGAAATCCATATTTTTCTCACTCTCCTGGGCCTGTGCGCCGCGACCGGGTGAACCAGACAGTTGCCCGGCTGGCTCACCACGGCTGGCTAATTTGTGAGTTTGGGTGGCACGCCCTGACCATCGGGAAGGGCGTGTGGATTGTGGTGTCCTTGGATTTCCACGCCCTTCCCGATGGTCAGGGACGTGCCACCCACGACCGCAACCTTTTACCAAATGGCACTTCTAGTCAGCCGTGGCTGGCTCACCCAGTCCCTAAAAGCATAGCCTGACAAAGCACACTTCTTTCCCTCATTTCTTGGTCTGTTCTCCGCCCACCTGCTCTTTTATGACTCTGGTGAGCACACGCGAGCGTTCGGTCTCGAGCAGGGATTGGGCGTCGACACGTCCGAAGATGTCAAGGAGCGGTGCGACCAAGGCGGTCCATCCCGTCTGGTGGCTGGCCCCCAGCCCGGCCCCATTGTCACCGTGGAAGTATTCGAAAAACAGGATCAGGTCGCGCCAATGCGGATCTTCCTGGAACTTGGCCGTCCCTCCGTAGACTGGCCGTCGTCCGTTGCTATCGCGCAGGAAAGTGCCCGTCAGCCGGCGGGCTAACTCCTTCGCCACTTCAAACAGCGTCATGTATTGGCCGGAACCGGTCGGACACTGAACCTTGAACTCGTCACCGTAAAACTGGTACAGGTTGAGAAGTGCCCGGACGATCAGCGCATTGACCGGCATCCACACCGGACCGCGCCAGTTGGAGTTGCCGCCGAACATCCCCGTATTCGATTCGCCTGGCAGGTACTGCACCTTGTACTCATCGTGACCCACCCAAAATGTGAATGGATGATCCAGGTGATACCGCGAGAGAGAACGAATACCATGCGGCCCCAGGAACTCATTTTCGTCGAGCATGTAACCGAGCACTCGTTCCAGCTTCTTCTTGTTGAGGATCGACAGCAGACGCCGTCCTTTGTATCCGATGAAACCCTCGTCGGTCGGGGCCACATGCGAGACTAATTCGGGGTGTCGCTTTCGAAACTGGACGATCATTTCCATCAGTTTCGGATATCGCGTCACGGCGTCCCCCTCGAACACTGTGGACGCGCACAGCGGCAGCAGTCCCACCAGCGACCGCACTTTCAAACGCATCGCCTTTCCGTCCGGCAGCCGCAGCAGATCATAAAAGAAGCCGTCCTGCTCGTCCCACATTTCGTCATGATGCTCGCCGATGCGGTCCATCGCATAAGAGATCCACATGAAATGCTGGACGAACTTGAAGGCGACCTCCTCGTACATCGGGTCGTATTCGCACAGGATCAAGGCCATTTCCAGCATGCACTGGCAGTAAAACGCCATCCACGCCGTACCGTCCGCCTGCTCCAGTGATCCGCCGGTTGGAAGTTGCGAGCTCCGGTCAAAGACGCCAATGTTGTCCAGCCCCAGAAAGCCCCCAGCGAACACGTTGCGCCCGGTCGGATCTTTCCGATTCACCCACCAGTTGAAGTTCAGCATCAATCCCTGAAACGATCGTTCCAGGAAACGAAGGTCGGCCCGGCCCAGCGTCCGCTCGTACTTGTACAGCCAGAGCGTGGCAAACGCGTGTACTGGAGGATTCACGTCGCTGAAGTTCCACTCGTAGGCGGGAATCTGTCCGTTGGGGTGGGCGTAGAGATTGCGCAGCATCAGCAGAAGCTGCTCCTTGGCGAAATCGAAATCCACTAGGGACAGAGAGACCGTGTGAAACGCCAAGTCCCAGGCGGCGTACCACGGGTATTCCCACTTGTCCGGCATCGAGATCACGTCGGCGTTGAGCATGTGATACCACTCGGTATTCCGCGTGCCGCGCCGGACTTCGTCGAGCAGCGGATGGCTCTTGTGCTCGAGCAGCCATTCCTCCAGGTCGAAGTAGTAAAACTGCTTGCCCCACAGCATCCCCGCCAACGCCTGGCGGTGTACTCGGAGCTGATCCTCGTTCAGCGAGTTCGGCGAAATCCGATCGTAGAATTCGTCCGCGTCTGCGATGCGGCTTTTGAATGTTGCGTCGAAGCCGCGGAATGCGTCGTCCGCCCCGCGCTGCGGCGCCCCGCGCTGTGGCTGGTCTCCGAGCAAGCCACGTTCGGCGGGGTCTGGAGACCCGCGCCGAGCGCCGGCGTCGTCCATCCGGGCGGCTGCGAGCCGCAAGCGAACTGTCTTGCTGCCTCCGCCGGGCACTTCCAGGACGTAGTGGGCGGCGGCCTTGGTCCCCACCTTGGCGGGATTCACCGCCTCGCGCTTGCCCGAGATGATCGAGGCGTGGAACGCATCCTTAACGTAGGGAGAAGGATTAGACTCGCCCCAGAGCCGGCCGGCGTTGCTCTCATTCTCCGTGAACAGCAGCTCCGGCCGTCCATCGCAATACAGCCAGTACTCGCCCAGTTCATGGTGTGAAGCTTGAATCGCACCCGGTCCCGCCTCGCGCAGAGAAGGCTTTCGATCGTCCCTGCCCCACGACCATGTGTTCCGAAACCAAAGCGTCGGCAACACGCGAAGCCGGGCCGCTTCCGGACCGCGATTGTGAACGGTGATGCGGACGAGTACGTCTTCCGGACCCTCCTTGGCGTATTCCACAAACACGTCAAAGTATCGGTTATCGTCGAAGATGCCTGTGTCGAGCAGTTCGTACTCGAACTCTTCGCGTGACCGCTTCCGGTTCGTCTCGACCAGGTCGCGGTAGGGAAATTCCCGCTGCGGGTATTTGTACAGATACTTCATGTAGGAGTGGGTGGGAGTGCTGTCGATGTAGAAGTAGTACTCCTTGACGTCCTCGCCATGGTTCGCCTCGCTGTTGGTGAGCCCGTACAGGCGCTCCTTCAGGATTGCGTCCCGTTCGTTCCACAGAGCGAGGGCAAAGCACAGCCGCTGCTTGTCATCGCAGATTCCCCCCAGCCCGTCCTCGCCCCAGCGGTAGGCTCGCGAGCGAGCTTGGTCATGGGTGAAATAGTTCCAAGCATCGCCATTTTCGCTGTAGTCCTCGCGGACCGTGCCCCATTGCCTCTCGCTGAGATAGGGGCCCCACTTTTTCCACGGAATTCCCGCCTCGCGCGTGTCATTCAACCGCTTCTGTTCCGCAACGTCGACGATGTTCTGCTTTGCCATAGTTGCAGACTCCAAAAGTTGTGATATCACGGTGCAAGATATAGGTTTATGGTATTGAATCAAATACTCGCGAAAATGAAAACGATTTCTCGCGAAAATGAAAACGATTCGACTTTTACGGCTCATTCTTGCCGCTGTGGTTCGTCTGGCAGCTTCATGGCTGAGTTTCCTGTTTGGTTCATGCCTGAGTTTCCTGTTTGGGCACCAACGACAACGCCACCAACCTCGCTTGCCTCAGCGGAGCCACGATCTGCGACACGGTCAGATTCAGGCCGACGCTCAACACGCTCGACACCACGAAGACCAGAACCATCAGGTCGGCAAATTGCTTCATGGATTTCTCGTGACGGACACTGCCAGCGTCTGAGGAATCCGTAGCTCCGGCCCTTGTGGCCGGGTTGACGGATGAGTCGGTGTTCTCTCGGTGATTATCGAATCATTCCGGCCACAAGGGCCGGAGCTACAGATTGCCCAAAAGAATCAATTAGCCTGCCGTGGTTCGGCTACCTGCGCTTCTTGCCAGCACGCTTCCCATTCTTCTTCAGCCATTGAGCGTGATGCTTGCGGATCAGTGTGATCGCCTCGTCGCCGTTCGCCACGCATTGCGGAATGTTCATGTCTTCGGCGTTGGCCAACGGCGGGTCGGTAGAGAGCATCGACATCCTTGCCCAATCGACCAGGCCCGGCCACATATCGCCGACCAGGATCAGCGGCGTGTCGTTCAAGTGATGCACTTGGAGCAACTGCCAGATCATCAGCGTCTCCAGCACCGTGCCGATGCCGCCGGGAGCGACCACGAAGGCGTCCGAGGTCAGCACGAACTGATGCAGTCGCGTGAAAAACGTGCGATGCTCGAATGCCTGGCCGACGAACGAATTGACCTCCTGCTCGAACGGCAGATCGACGCGGATGCCAATCGACTTAGCTCGCTCCGGAGCACTGGCGGCCCCTTCATTGGCGGCTTGCATCAAGCCGGGGCCTCCGCCGGTGATGATGTCACAGCCCAGCTTGGCCAGCTCGGCGGCACAGCGCTTGGTCGCTTCGTAACCGAACGTCCCCGACTTCACGCGCGCCGAGCCGAAGATCGTGACGCGATACCGCTCGCGTCGTGACGGCCGCAATCGGGTGAGGCCGTTGACCACATCCCACAGTCCGAGCACGGCGTTGGTCAGTACCTCTTTGACTTGTTCCTCGTCGGCCAGGCTGATGCTGGCGGAGCGTTTCGTGGCCAAATCGGCTTTCTTCATGGTTCCGCCTTTCGTTTTGTCGTGGCCGACGCAGCTTGCGTCGGCGATGAAATATTTTTTTGGGATGGAGCGCGGACGCTGGCAGCGTCCGCCACGAGGTCACACTGTTGGTCGCATATCCCATAAGCGGAAGCCGCCGACGAAGGCGAAGGCGTTGTCCCCCAGGCGGCAACCGTGTGGCAGCGTTTTGAGTTTCCGGGCGTTACCGCCACCGAGCACCACATCGTCCGGACGAAGTGCGTCGATCAGCCGTGCCACGACGAACTCCACATGCTGTTCCCAGCGTTTCTTTCCGAGCCGCTCGAAGCCGCGCTTGCCGACGAAGTCTTCAAATTCTCCCTTGCGATACGAGAGATGCCCCAACTCGATTGGGATCACGACGCCGTCGGACACCAGTGCCGAACCCAACCCCGTGCCCAAGCCCACAAACAGCAGCAGCCCGTCCTGATAACTGCCGAGCGCCTGCATCGCAGCGTCATTCATCAGCTTCACCGGGCAGCCGAACGCGGCGGGAAAATTGAAGTCGACCCAACCCGGCGCGAGATTACGCGGTTCCGCGAGGATGCGGCCCCGCTGCACGATTCCAGGATAGCCCAGCGAAACGACGTCGTACTTCCAGTCGCCGACTGCCACTTTGACGCCGCGAACCATCTGCTCCGGAGTCATCGTTTTGCCTGAGTGAAACTTTCGTGGCTCCGACTCGCCGCTCGCGAGCAGCTTGACGTTCGTCCCACCGATATCGACCACCAAGACATTCATGGCCAGGTTCCTTATGTTGTCCGTTGTTACTGTCGATCTGAATTGACTGTGCCCACTGGACGCGGCGCGAGTTCGTGCTCAGCCGACGTTCCCAGCACGATGCGATGTAGATTCGTCGCCAGGTCGCGAGCCGAAAAACCGTTCAGAAACAGATCGAGTGCGTCTTCAGAGCCGCTCAAGGTTGCCTTGGCTTCAGTAGTTGCTGGGTGTGTTGAGCGATCATCAACTCCTCGTTGGTCGGGATGACCCACGCTGAGACTCCGCTGGTCGCTTTTGAAATTCGTGGGCCGCTTTGCTCGTTGCTGCGTTCGTCGAAATCGAGGCCCAGCCAATTCGCGGCGCGGCAGACGCGGGCTCGGATCGACGGAGCATGCTCGCCAATCCCACCGGTGAAGACGAGTGTGTCGAGTCCGCCGAGCGCGGCAACCAACGAACCGAGTTCGCGTGAGATGCGATAGACGAACAACTCGATGGCCTCCGCGGCGCGAGCGTCGGTCGATTCCCTGTCCAGCAACGTGCGCATGTCGCTGGAAATGCCGGAGACGCCCAGCAGCCCGGACTCGTGCGTCAGCAGTCGCTCCAACGCGCGAGCATTCATGCCGTGCCGGTCCATCAAGTAGAGCAGCACACCGGGATCGATCGCGCCGCAGCGAGTCCCCATCGGCAACCCATCGAGCGGCGTAAAGCCCATCGTGGTTGCGACGCTGACTCCGGAGCGCAGCGCACACAAGCTCGCGCCGTTCCCCAGATGAGCGACGACCGTGCGGCCGGTTTCGTGGGTTAGGCTTCCAGCCTGACAGTCAGGCTGGAAGTCTAACCCACGTTGAGCGGATTCGAGTTGCGGCAACTGCGATGTGATGTATTCGTAGGACAAGCCATGAAAGCCGTAACGTTGGATTCCGGATTCGGTCAGCGCTCGCGGCAGAGCGAATTGCTGTGCGACCGCCGGCTGAGTCCGATGAAACGACGTGTCGAAGCACGCGACCTGCGGCAGCGTCGGCGCGTGCTGCGCGACCGCTCGCATCGCCGCCAGGTTGTGCGGCTGATGCAACGGAGCCAGCGGCACGAGCGATTCCAGATCCGCGAGCACGCGCTCGTCCACGCGCACCGGCTGAGAGAACTTCGTTCCGCCATGCACCACGCGATGCCCGGCCGCGACGAGTTGCAGTTCGTCGAGAACCGCCAAACTCGTAGCCGAAGTTGTGAGACTTCGGTCCGAACTCTCACGAGTTCGGCGACTTCCGCGCTGGCCCCAAGCGACAAGAAATTCGATCGCGCCGGTATGACCCAACATCGAACCGGCCGGCCAGACATGCTCGTCCACAACGCTCCCGTACGCATCGCGTGCGACGAATCGCGGTTCGGTCAGCAGTGATTCCAACTGGCCGCGCAGCAGCAACTCCGGCGGATCGCTGTCGCGAAACACCGAAAACTTCAGGCTCGACGAGCCGGCATTTAGGATCAGGATGGCGTCGGACATGATCGTTCCAAATCAGAGACTGCTTGATCGACGGATAGGTGCCGGTCGGGGTCGCCGACTCGCTCGTTCAAACCCTCGGCTTGCAGCATGTCGCGCGCATGGGCAATCACGTTCCCACGTGACGTGTTTCATTCCACAACTGGATCACGGGGCGCGACAGTTCGTTCTCGTATCCCAACGCACTCAGGCTGGCCGTGCTGAGCATGAGGTATTGGCTATTGGCCGTCGGTTCGAGACCAAGCCAGCGACTGGCGAACACTCGGATGAAATGCCCGCTGGAAAACAGCAGCACATTACCCGGAACGGCGCGCACGCGGCTCACCACGCGATCCGCCCGCACGGACGGTGTGTTGACGGTTGCCAAGACACATCCACTGAAGTTGTCGGGCGAGTCGCCGTTCGCACGGTGGATTTTTTAAGGCATAGCTCCGATG
>CAZPUJ010000528.1:0-7519 GCA_964589725.1 uncultured Planctomycetaceae bacterium | reverse complement strand
GACCGAGATCGGTGTGCCCTCGACTTCGGTAACGGTCAGCGAGTCGCCATCGAGGTCCGTGTCGCCCGTCAGCGCGGGGATGATCACGGAGCCGTCTTCAGCGACGGTGAAGGTCTCGTCGTCAGCGACCGGCGGATCATTCACCAGCGTGACCATACCGCTGACATTGCCGACATCCGTGCCGCCGTTGCCGTCGCTGACCGTGTAGTCGAACGCGGCCGGGCCGTTGTAGTTCGTATTGGGTGTGAACGTCAGCGTGCCGTCGGCGTTCAAGCTCACGACGCCGGTCGCGATCGTCACCGGGCTGCCAACCGAGATCGGTGCCCCGTCGATTTCAGTCACGGTCAGCGTGTCGCCGTCGAGGTCGCTGTCGCCCGTCAGCGCGGGGATGATCACGGAGCCGTCTTCGGCCACCGTGAACGCTTCGTCGTCGGCGACCGGCGGATCGTTGACCGGAGAAATGTTGACCGTCATCGTGCTGGGCGAGGCCACGAACGTGCTGGCATCGCCGACGGAGAACGTGAGGGTCGTGTAGGGCGAGCCGTTCTCGTTCGTGTCGGGCCGGAACGTCAGATTTCCCGCCGTGATGTTGGCGACGGTGATGACCTGCCCGGCGGTGACGGCGACTCCGCTGAGCCGCACGCTGCCGTCGGTCGGCAGAGAATCAATGCGAACTCGCGACAGCGAATCGCCATCCACGTCGCTGAACGGGAAGTCGGACGTTGTGAAGGTGTAATCGGTGTCCTCGGCCGTCGCGACGGTGCGGTTGCCGCCGGTCGGGGCGTCGTTGACGGCGACGACCGTGATTGTCGAGGTGGCGGTGTTGCTGACGCCTCCCAGATCGTCGGACACGACTATGGTGATCAAGCGAGTGGTGGTGTTCGGGTTCTGGCTGGTGTTGTTGAACCGGATCTGTTCGATGGCCGTTTCGTAGTTGGCTTTGATCGCGCTGCCGGTGAGGATCAGGTTGGTCGACGTGGACGCGGGATCGAGCGAGATGCCGGCCGGCAGCGAGCCGGAGACCGACAGCGCGTCGCTGGTCTGCGGGTTGGTCAGTGTGATGACGGCTCGCGACATGTTGGTGCTGTCGGTATCGGTGATGGCCGTGTCGGTATCGGCGATCGCGACTGCGCCGCCGTCCTCGGTGAACGTGGTCGAGAACCCGGTGGGTTGAGCGGTGATCGCCACGTTGTCCACGAAGAAGAACTCGTTCGAGGAGCTGTAGCCGTTGGTGACGCGGAAGCGGACAATGGTGTTCGCCGAAATGACATCGGTGATCGAGTAACTTCGCGAACCGCTCGACGTGCCACTGATGCCGGTGAAGGTCTCCAGCGTCGTGAACGAGGCGCCGCTGTTGTTGGAGATCTCGGCGACGATCGCGTCCGAGCTATCCACGCCGGAATCGGTGCGGAAGTCAAACGAAAAGGTCGTCAGCGAGTTGCTTGTGTAGCTTGACAGGTTGATGCCGCGCGAGACGCTGACGCCGGTGCCGGATGCGGTGTCCGAGATGCGCAGCTCGCCGGACACAATCCGCACGTCGCCCGCCGTCGTGCTTTGCGCGCCGTCGCCGGGATCGTTCTCAGTCCACGCACCGGCCCACGGCATCGTGCCGGTGTTGTTGTTGTACCCGGAGCTGAAGTTGTCCCCCGCGAAGGTCGTCGCGCTGCTGGCATCGAGATCGAGGTCCGGCCGGTCGGCGTCAAACGTGATGTCGTGCAGGCTGATGTATTGAGCGGTCGGATCGGTCAGCCGACCCGACTGGTACAGTATCGTGACCTGCGTGATGCCCGTTTGGTTGAACGTGAACGTCGCGTTGCCGTTCGCGGAAGTGGTGCCGCTGCTCGCCGTGCCCGTGACCATGTTGACGCCGTCGAACGTGTTGGCCGGGCCGCTCGTCACCGACGACGGATTGATTGTTGCGCCGTTATTGGCCGTGACGATGATTAGGTCGGTCCACGAACTCAGGTCGATGTCGAAGATCGTGAAGCTGACGTTCGACACGCCTCCTAAATGCGAGAAGTCGATCGTGGTCGTGGTCGCTTCGTCTCCGATCGTCGTTTGCGACTCGTAATCGACGTACAACAACAACGATTCCTCAGCGGGCGATAGGCCGCCGGAGTTCGTGGTCTCGTCGTCCGGACTGTTCGGCTCGAAGTCGTCCGTGTCGCCAGTGATGTTGAGGCTGATGGCGCCACCGCCAACCGAGTAGCTGCCGCTCAACGCCTCGTTGGTCCAATCCACGGTGTCCCAATCGAGCACCGCCAGCAAATGTTGCCAGTCCTGTTGCGACTGCCACCCAATGGCGAGGCCCGTTTCGATCACACCGACGCCTTGTTCCAAATCCCAATCGCCACCGAGTTCCGCGTTGCCGGTGGGATCGTTCGAGGCGGCCACGTCCGCTCCGGTGAGCAGAGCGAGTGACTCCGCGGCCGCCATCCCTGCACGACCGTCGGCGAAGTGACAGCCGTAAATCAGGATGTCCGCGCCGGCGGAAAGGGACTGCCCGATCCGGCCGAGCTGCTCGGCGTATCGGCCAGACATCGAATCGATATTCAACGTCGCTTGACCCAGCCGCAGTTCTCCGCTGCTGCCGTGCGAAACGATGTGAATCGCGTTCAGGCCGCTGCGCTGCGACAGCACCTCCAGCATCTGCTCGACACCATCGCGGTTCGCATCCAACAACACCACTTCCGCGCGCGGATCGACACCGGCCAGCAGCGCCTGATAGTCCTCGACCGCAGTGTCCACAAAGACCAACTCGAGCCGCATGTCGGTCGTCGCCGCTTGTAGCTCGGTGTGTTGCTCGTCGGAGGTCGTCAACAACTGCCGAGCCACCTCGTCCGAGTTCAAAAGCGACGTGGCACGCGGCGCTTCATTCGGAACAAGCGGCAGCGATTGGGCGCCATCCAGCGGCTGCCCGATCAAATCCGCCACGGCCTCGTCGACTTGATCCAGTGTCTCGATCAGCCGCACCTCGGCCGGCTCGGCGACACTGGTCTCCAGCGGCATCGCCTCGTGCGATGCCAGGGGCTGCGCAAGCTCCGCATCAACATCGACTGGAGCCACCGGCCCCGCATCGAACAGCAGCCGGTCCTCCAGCCGCTCCAGCAACATCCGTCGCCGAGGAGCCGGCGACTCCGCCGACCGTTCCGGCAACGTGACAAATCCATTCGCAATCAGAGCACGCAACAAAAATCGTCCCATAAGTCACCACTCCCGTTCGCCGATCACCATCGCGGATCATTCCAGAGAATCGGATCAACCGGATCTTTCGACCTGACGCACGCGCAGAATCTGCGCATGTCGAGGTCTGTCGCTTTCGTTTCGGCGTGACCTCGCGGCCAACTTGCTAGAGAAACTCGGCCGGGCAGCGAAACTCTTGCGAGTGAGCAAAATCTTCCGATCCTGACGAATAGTTAGGCGACCCTTTCGACGACATGAGCGATTCGTGTAGATACCCACGCTCGAATTGCGAGGGAATTTGCGAGTGTTGCGGTCTAACTTCTTCAAGGCTCGTCCGGATGTCGTTGATTGCGATTGACCGAATCACGAAGCGTTTCGCCGGGGTGGTGGCGTTGCAGGACGTGTCGTTGGACATCCTCGCCGGCGAGCTGCATGCGATCGTTGGCGAGAACGGGGCCGGCAAGAGCACGCTGATGAAGATCCTCTCCGGCGTGATCACCGAATTCGACGGGGAATTCCGCCTGTGCGACAAGCCGGCACGGTTCGCGAGCACTCGCGACGCCGAGGCCGCCGGGATTAGCATCATTCATCAGGAACTGAATCTCGTCGAGCAGCTCTCGGTCGCCGCGAATATCTTCCTCGGTCGCGAACGGCGCGGGCGCTTCGGCCTGCTCGATGAATCGTCCGCGAGGCACGAGGCCACAGAGTTATTTGGGCAACTCGGCTGCGGGCTCGATCCCGATCAGCGAGTCGGGCAATTGCGAGTCGGTGATCAACAACTGGTCGAGATCGCGAAAGCCCTCTCGTGCCGAGCCGACATCCTGATCATGGACGAGCCGACCAGCGCGCTCACCGAGGCGGAAACCGATCGGCTGTTCGAAATCATCGGCCGGCTGCGAGCGGACGGAGTCACGATTGTGTACATCTCGCACAAGATGGACGAGGTTTTTCGACTGGCCGATCGCATCACCGTACTGCGCGACGGCCGGCTCGTGAAGACACTGCGCCGCGACGAGACAAATCCGCGCGAGGTGACTCACTTGCTGGTTGGCCGCGAGATCGAAGAGACATCGTTCCACGAGCCGCGCCAGCCCGGCGACGTCGTGCTGCGTGTCGAGAATTTGTCGTTGCCGTGGCCCGGACACGCGCGACCTTGGCGGCTGAAGGACATTTCGTTCGAGTTGCATCGCGGCGAAGTGCTCGGCATCGCCGGGCTGATGGGAGCCGGTCGCACCGAGTTGCTCGAGTGCCTGTTCGGCGCAAGCACGATCCCGCCGCAAGGCCGAGTGATACTCGCTGGGCAGCCGGTGTCTTTTTCGCATCCGCAAGAAGCGGTCGCAGCCGGCATGGCTCTGGTTACCGAGGATCGCAAACGACTCGGCCTGTTCGCTCATCAAACGGTACGCGATAACATCACGGTCTGCACGCTGCATGAACTGCGACAACTCGGGCTGATCTCTGGTCGAGCCGAACGACTGTCGGCCGAAGAGTCGATTCAGCGACTCGCCGTGAAAACCTCGGGACCGGAGGCCGCTGTCACCAGCCTTAGCGGCGGCAACCAACAAAAGTGCGTCATCGCTCGTTGGCTGCGCACAGAGCCGAAAGTTCTGTTGCTCGACGATCCGACCCGCGGTGTCGACGTCGGCGCAAAAGCCGAACTCTACAAGCTCATCGACCGCCTTTGCCGAGACGGCTTGGGTCTGATCGTGACGAGCAGTGAACTGCCGGAACTGATCACACTCTGCGACCGCATCCTCGTCTTGTGCGAAGGTCGCCTCACCGGCGAATTCTGCCGCGGCGAATTCACCGAGCAGGCCCTCATGGAAGCGGCGACCAAACGGTATCTGGCGTAGGTCCCAAGATTCAGCTTCGCACTGCATAGCGTAGCTTGGCGGGCGAGGAACGAGGATTTGCTCGTTGCTCGGCCGGTGAGGGGCGAAGGACTTCAGGGGAGATCGAAGCGTACACGGCGTCGCGTAGTCCCTGCTTGAACGCCAGCTTCACCCGGCGGTCTTCGCCGGAATGAAAGGACAAGATGGCCACACGGCCGCCGGGCTTCAGGCACAAAGGCAGGTTTCGCAGAAAGGTGTCGAGTGCTCCGAACTCATCGTTCACAGCGATCCGCAACGCTTGAAACACGCGGCGCAGCGAGTCGTCCGCGGTTTCGGTCGAGATGTGTCGCGTGCGTGCGAAGGTCGAGCGGATCACGTCGGCTAAGGCTCGGGTGGTCGTCAGCGGCTGGCGCGCGTGTGAGTTTAGAATCGCTTTTGCAATCGCAGATGCGCGGGGTTCGTCGGCATTCTCGTCGAGCAATCGAGCCAGCTCCGCAGCGTCCAACTTCGACAACAACGCCGCAGCCGACAGCCCGCGCGAGGGATTCATCCGCATGTCGAGCGGACCATCGGACTTGAATGTGAAACCGCGCGACGGATCATCGATCTGCATTGACGAGAGGCCGAGGTCCGCCAGCAGCACGTCGGCCCCTTCCGGCCCTTCGGTCGCGAGGAACTGCGCGATGCCCGCGTAGTTCATTCGTCGGACGATCAACGCCTCGGCGGCAAAGCCGAGCGCGCGTAACCGTGCTTCGGTCTTGGGCAGTTCGATCGGGTCCGCATCGACAGCGAGCAGCCGGCCTCCCGGTTGCACGGCAGCCAGCAACTCACGCGCGTGTCCGCCGTAGCCCATGGTGCAATCGACCGCTGTCTCTCCCGGTTGCGGAGCGAGCACATCCAGGATCTCGCGGACCATGATCGGCCGATGAGTTCCCGCCGGCGTCTTGCCGCTGGCGATCACCTTGGCGACGTCGGCGGCGTAACGCTCGGCGTCGTGTTCTTTGTACTTGTCGCCGAACTGCCGCGGATGCGTGCCTCGATAGCGACGTCGACGCTGCGACTTCTCGGGAACGTGATCCGTCATCACTGATCTCTCGCGGCACTGCCGGTTCACAAACGCCAGTTCGGCGGTCGGCGCGGGCCTTCCGAGTTTGGCGTTCGCTGCCTTGTCGTCAATCAAACGCCAACGGCGCCGCTCGCGCGGGGTGAACGACGACGTGGGGAAATTGTTAAACTGAATTCGAGAAGCCAGCGATAATGCGACCGCAATGCAACTCCTTTTTTTCAAGAACGCGATGATAGCCGGTTCGGCGCCGGACATGCGATCGTCGGCTCACGGCTGGCTAATTCTTCAATCTGCGTCTTGGTTGAAATACAAGCCCGAAGCGCAAGCGAGGGAATCCGCAGAAATCTCGCTTGCGCTTCGGGCTTGTATGCCGCCACAGACCACGCAACCGGACGAATTAGCCGGACGTGATCGTCGGCTGGCCTTGCCAGGCGGCGAGTTGCCCCGCCCTACCCATTCGTCCGCGCGAGGTCGCGCAAGAAGTCGAGCACGTCGTCCAGGTCATCGACCTGCCTGCCGCGGACTCGGCCTTGGCTGTCACACTTTTCGAGCAGCATCAATTGGTCGAAGTCCGGTGACTGGCGCAAGCGGTGCTTCGCGCGGAAGCCGAGTGTGCCGTCGGCGAGTTGATGCGCCTGCATGTGATGCTCGATGAACCACGCAGTCCGCGGCGTGATGAACTCGCTCAGCGCATCGAGTGCCGCCGGCACATGGTCGTCAGGATCGATTCCCTTGCCGACGTCGTGCAGCAGCGCCGCCAGCAAAAACTCTTCGTCGTACGGCAATTCCTCGCGAGCCAATTCGAAGACTTGCAGGCTGTGATACAGCACGTCTCCTTCGGGATGATGCTTCTTCGACTGGCCGACTCCTTCCAGCGGCAGCAGCAGCGAACGATACACCTGAAAGCGATCGACCTTGCTTTCGGCGTCAAGCACTTCGGCGTCGAGCGAGATGTCCGGGTACTCGCGGTGCAAGAGTTCTTCCAGTTCCGCAATCGTGGCTCGCTCAATCGCCTTGCCGGTGATCGAACTTTTGAAGACGTACGCCGACTTCTCCGCCGAGTAGACGGTCAGTTCGATGTCGAAGCGGTCGCGAATGTGGATGTGCGTGAAGACCCGCTCCTCGCCGTGTTTGCTGACCCGCTTTTGCTCGACGTCGAACGTCATGCCTTCCTGGTCGAGTGCTCTCACGATTGACTCGGCCGTCGTCGTGAAGACGTGCAGGTCGATATCCGACCCGTGCCGCACGTGGCCAGTCAGCGTGCTGCCGATCAACTTCGGCTTGAACGCGCTCAAAAGCCGCATGATGCGCAACGCTTCGATACGCATCTCGCGGAGGTTGTCGAACCGCCGGTTTCCCTCGAACAGGAACGCGAAGCGTTGGATCTCGTCGCGGATTTCGGCGTTGCTTGGAAGGTCGGAAGGTTTGACCCAACCTT
>CAZPUJ010000527.1:0-9355 GCA_964589725.1 uncultured Planctomycetaceae bacterium | reverse complement strand
CACCCAGATCACCGTACCCCTGATCGTCGGTCATGATCAGAATCACGTTCGGCCGCGACGGCGCCTCCGCGGCCACGAGCAACGAAACGTTCCACGCCAACAACAGTAACCACTGAAGCAACAGCCGCATGTCTGAGACTCCCGATCGAGAGGCGAATTGGCACGCGAACATTCTGACGTTCGCCAGCTCGCCGCCAAAGCGAGTAGGACGAAGTTGTAGGGTCTGTCTCCACACGGCTCACAGAGCCGCGGCATATGGCCGAGAAGTACCGTGGCCGTTGCTTGTGAGTGATAATGGCCAACTCGATCACTCCCACTTTGATTCGGAGCACAGACGATGAGATTTCGACGACGAAGCGATCAACGATGGGATAGTTGCCGCTTTGAGGACCAGGCACGAGATAGCGTTGAGGGCAAAATCGCCGTTTGGCTAGCAAGCTTTTACGTAGCCATCACGCTCCGCGTGATGAGCCGAACAGTTCACACACCGATGATTGGCGACACATTCCAATCGTTGGGAAGCGCTCGGCTCGTCACGCGGAGCGTGACGGCTACGTTCTCTGTCGCTTCGCTGCGCTATCGTCTCGTGTTTATCGCCGCGTGGCTGTCGCTGCTGCTCGCTGTGAACGCGGCGCGCGCGGGCGATGAGCCGACCGCATTGTCCGCGGAAGAGCGGCAGGTCTTCGAGCGGCGGCTGACGGAACTGACGGAGCGACTCGCCGAGTTGCGAGGCAAGACGGCGGACGGTGATGCGGCCGCGCGCGATCGCTGGGCGGACGTCGATGTCTTTCGCAAAGGCGTGCAGTGGGCGTTGCGAGAACAAGTCGCGTTCACGATGGCCGATCGACAGTTGATCCACAAATCGCTGGACCAGGGATTTTCGCGATGTGACTCGCTGGCCAGTGGCAAGGTGGCTTGGACCGACCAGCGTGGCCGAGTCGTCCGCGGCTACGTTTCCGAAGTGGACGGTTCCACGCAGCCTTTCGGCGTGGTCGTTCCGGCAAGCGATCAGAATGAGCGTCCGACTCGATTGGATGTCGTCTTGCATGGCAGCACGAGGCCGGTCGGGATCAGCGAGTTGCGATTCATGGATCGTTTCGCCGTCGCGGGCGAGGCTCCGGCCGTCGACTTCATCGAACTACATCCGCTGGGCCGCGTCGAAAACTGCTATCGCTGGTCCGGCGAGACCGACGTGTTTGATGCCATCGAGGCCGTGTGTCGGCAGTACTACATCGACCGTCGCCGCGTCGTGCTGCGAGGCATGTCGATGGGCGCTTCCGGAACATGGCATCTGGGATTGAAGCATCCCGACCGTTTCGTGGCGTTGGGGCCATACTGCGGATATGTGGACACGCACCGCTTCTCCGAAACGCCGCTGCCGAACTTCATCAAAGTTCTCGAACTGCCTGGGCATCAAGAGCTGGGCCTGCACTTATTGGACTCGGTGGACTACGCGGCCAACGCCGAGATGGTTCCCGCGATCGCCGCGATGGGGGAGAAGGACATCTTCTTCGACGCTCACGTGCTGATGGGCCAAGCCCTGCGGCGCGAGGGCCTGACGATGACCAACCTCCTCTCGCCCGGCACCGGGCACGTCATCGACCCAGTGACGCACGCCGAGCAATTGCGGCAAATCTCTACGCACGTCGCGCGCGGTGTCAACCGATCACCTCGCCGAGTTCGCTTCGTCACTTGGACGCTCAAATACAACCGCTGCCATTGGCTGGAGATTCACGGCCTGGACCGGCACTACCACCGTGCCGAAGTCGTGGCCGCGATCACGGACGATGGAACTCTGGACATCTCCCGCGCCGACAACGTGCGCAGACTTTCGATCGAGCTCGATGGGCTGCCGCAACGTCCGCCGACGATTCATATTCTGGGCGAATCCGTGGCCATCGAAGGAACCCGCTCCAAGCTGTGTCTCGTGCGCGAGGCCGATCGCTGGCGGCAGGTCGCCGAAGATTCGCTCGATTGGAAATCCGGAAAACGTCCCGGACTGCAAGGCCCGATCGACGACGCATTCTGTTCGCGATTCCTGTGCGTACGCGGCACGGGCACCGCTTGGCAGCCCGATGTTCAAGCTTGGGCCGACGCGTCGCTGGATGGCTTCGCCGACGAATGGCGTCGCTACTTCC
Source organism: uncultured Planctomycetaceae bacterium (assembly GCA_964589725.1). Lineage (GTDB taxonomy): Bacteria > Planctomycetota > Planctomycetia > Planctomycetales > Planctomycetaceae > CAYSHJ01. The sequence goes on along the minus strand of CAZPUJ010000527.1, from coordinate 7,217 downwards.
GTGGCGAGCTGCCCGTGAAGCGTGATGTCGATGTCACCGCCGATGACATCGCTCGCTGCCACTTGGTCCTGTTCGGCGACCCTGGATCGAATTCGTGGATCATGAAGGCTCTGCCTCAACTGCCGCTGACGTGGACTCGCGATGAACTCCGACTCGGCTCCGCGACCGCCTCCGTCAAGGATCACGTTCCGGTCTTGATCCATCCCAATCCGTTGTCCGCTGGTTACGACCGTTACCTTGTTATCAACAGTGGCCACACGTTCCGCGAAGCGGAACTGTCCGCGGTCAACTATTTGCTGTTCCCGCGACTGGGCGACTGGGCCATCCGCAAAGCCGATTCCTCGACCGCGCGCAAGTCCGACCCGCGTATCTTCGACGATCCGTCTGTCGTCGAAACGGGATTCTTTGACGAGGCGTGGCACGTTCCGACCCGATAAAAACGACGACGGCAATTTGCCGCCCGAATTAGTCCGGCTGCGCACATAATGTGTTCCGGTCCCCTCTCCCCCGCTTCGGGGGAGAGGGCTAGGGTGAGGGGGCGAATGATGCCAACGCCTCCATTCGCAGTGCAACCTCTTCTGATGACAGCGGCTCGTTGTCGGCCGCCAATCAACTCCTAAGCCCCCCTAACCCTCTCCCCCCGATGCGGGCGGGAGAGGGGACCGGAACACGAAAGTGTGCTGCAGGGTTAAGAGAGCTTCGCGCCGCCGTTCGGCAGAGCGAGCCGATACAGAAGCCGATACAGAACATGCCTGCGGAGCGGATGCCCTGCGGGAAGCAACGGATGTTCGAAGTCGCCGGCTGGGTCGTGATTCATGCCAAGTCGATCCATAACTCGCCGCGAGCGTTGATTCTCCGGCACCGTGAACGAAACGATTTCGTTTAACGCGAGTTGCTGGAAACCGAACTGCAGCGCTGCCTGAGCAGCTTCGGTCGCGTAGCCTTTGCCCCACGCTTCGCGAGCCAATCGCCAGCCGATCTCGACACACGGGGTGAACAGCGACTCGAACTTCGGCATGCTTAGTCCGACGAATCCGACGAACGGCTCGACTTCGCGAACCTCGACCGCCCACAGGCCAAAGCCGTGACGCGCGAAGTGCTCGCGAATCCGCTGAATGCTCGCGTCGCTGTCTTCACGGCTGAGCAGCTTGGGCATGTACCGCATGACTTCGGGATCCGAGTTGAGCGCGGCGAATGGCTTCAAGTCCTCATCGCGCCATTCGCGCAGGATCAGCCGTTCGGTGTGGAGTTCGATTGGCGACATGACGCTTCCCACATGCCCACATGACCGACGTCAGCGATGCAACTCGATCAGCTTGCCGTCCTGGCGAGCCGATGCCAGGCAGGCATCCATTACCTGCTGCGTCTGGAGCGCGACCTGTGCCCACGAATCATCCGGCTTGCCGCTGAGCACAAGCTCAGAGAAACCGCGGAAGAGGTTCGACTCCTGAGCGTTCGCCGCGTTGTTGCTGTATTCAGCGACGGCCACCCGGCGCGTGTGCTCCTCCATGTTGTACTGGCAACCTTCCACGCGAAACGCGGCGTTGTGAACAGTGAACGCCGCCTCGTTGCCGTAAAATGGCAACACGAAATCGGGGACGTGCAAAAATCCTCGCGTCCCTCCGACCATCGCCCACTGCTGAGTTTCGGTGATGAACGAGTTGTACATCGTCGCCGAAACGCCGTTCGCGAAGAACAACTCCGCGGAGAATTCGATCGGCACGTCCGTCTGGCTGTCAGGCCGACGAGCTTGCGTCAGCAGGCGGCCGCAGACTCGGTGCGGCATTTGATAGTTGAGCGCCCACAGCGTGAAGCGGATCGTGTACCAGCCCAGGTCACCCAGGCAACCGAGCGGTTCCAGTTCGCCGCTGGCGCGGATGTTGACGTTCACCCAATCGTCCGGAGCGCAGAAGCTGAACGATGACTCGATGCGCCGAATCCGCCCGATGCTCGCGCCGTCGTCAAGCACCTCGCGAATCGCTCGAAGCCGCGCGCTGTGCATGAACATCACGCCATCCATGAACTGCACGTCGTTCTTGCGGCAGGCGGCGATCATCTCGGCAACTTCCGCCGCGTCGCAGCCGACCGGCTTCTCGGCCAGCACGTGCTTGCCGGCGTTCGCGGCCTTGATCACCCATTCCTTCCGAAGTCCCGTCGGCAGCGGAATGTAAACGGCATCAACATCGGCGGCTTGCAGCAATCCTTCGTAGTTGCCGATCGCTCGTGGAGTCGGACTATGCGGCACGGTCGCCTGACATTCGTCGATGAATTGCTGAGCACGTTCGCGCGTGCGACTGGCGACGGCCGTCAATGTCGCGTTCCCGGAATTCCGGATCGCGGACCAATTCTTCCGCGCGATGTTGGCGGTTCCCAAAATGCCCCAGCGACACGTTCGCGAATTCATGTCGGCAAACTCCCGTTGATGTTACGGATGCTAGTCACGCTCGGACACGATCTCAATGAGGACGCAGCCTGTCCAAGACGACCTGACGACCGTGCGTGGCGGGTGTTCCCAAACTCATTCGTTGCACGGGACTGGCGAGTTTTTAGATTGTGCCTCGCAGGCTAATTTTTCAGCTCTTGGTTTGTCTGTTTGTTCTTATCCACGTTTTTGGCCTTCGTGAGTTCGTTCGTTTTTGAGGAGGTCACTGCCATGTCATTCGTTAGCAAGATAATTCGCAGATCGGGATTCACGTTGATTGAATTACTGGTGGTGATTGCGATCATCGCGATACTGATCGCCTTGTTGCTCCCTGCCGTTCAGCAGGCACGTGAAGCTGCGCGACGCTCGCAGTGCAAGAATAATCTGAAGCAAATCGGCCTGGCGATCCACAACTATCACGAATCCAACCGGACATTTCCCATTTCGGTCGGATGGAATGCTCTGACGGGCGAGCGTCAGGGGGCGTTTAGCGACAAGGTTTTCATGCTTCCGTATCTGGACAATGCGGCGGCCTACAAGACGGTCAATATGAATGACTTCCCGTGGGATTCCGGTGGATGGTTTGGCGCTTCAAACATCGCTTCCATGAGTCTGCGGCTGCCGGTGTTTATATGTCCCTCAGAGCCGAATACGGCAAAGGCCGGAAGTGGAAATTTCACCTACGCCATCAACCGTGGCGTGCAGCCATTCACGCAGAACAGCTCTGGTCGCCCCAACGGATTCGCCGCTGTCTTCGGGTGGCCGGGAAATGGCACCAATCCCGATAACGGTCCTGTGCGGTCGCGCGACGTGTCTGATGGTCTCAGCATGATGGCCGCTTACGCGGAGATCACCGTCGATCCGGGGACCCAGTACCACCCGCGTTGGACGATGCATGATTGGAGCAGCGGAGGCACGCCGGCGCAGAACCGGCAGACGTGCAACAACTACACCGTAGCGAATGCGATCTTCAATACCGATCCTGGCCGAACAGGAATGAAGGGAAGTTCTTGGGGCTGGTCATTCGGGGGTGTGGCTTCGACGTACACGCACACGATGAATCCGAACGAAAAAAGCTGCCACAACGGCCCGGTTGAGGACTGGTCTGGCAACAACATGGTTGCCTCGCAGAGCCACCATGCGGGCGGCGTTCATGTTTGTATGGGCGACGGTGCCGTGCGGTTTGTTTCGCAAAACATCGAATGGTCCACTTGGACCGCGATCGGAACGCGAAATGGCGGTGAGCCAGTCAGTGACTTTTAGGCTCCGTGATCGTTAACCGGTGCGCGGAACTCGCCGATGGAAGTCGCGAAGCTGGTAGTGATGGTGGCTGGATTGGTGATCCTGACTGGCTGTGTTGACGAACGCAAACCCGAATTGGCGTCTTCCGAGTCTTGGCCGCCGTGTGATCTGCCCGGCGCTGCGTCAGAGCGCCAGCAGCAGAGTGTGACTGCGCAAGATCAGAATCCGAACCTGGTCACGCCACGGTTTGTCGATGTGGCCAGTGACGCTGGCCTCGCCTTCACCTATTTCAATGACGCCGTCCCGGGAAGGTTCTTCTTGCCGGAGGTCATGGGGAGGGGCGTTGGCTGGCTCGATTTTGACAACGATGGTTGGCTTGATTTGCTGGTGACCAATGGGTGTTGCTGGCCCGATCTCGAACGCACGCCACCGGACGTCGTGACTCGTCTGTTTCGTAATCGTGGCGATGGGGCGTTTGAAGACGTGAGCGGTGCGGCTAGAGTGGGCCTGCGACAATTCGGCCAAGGAGTGGCGGTCGCCGACTTCAACGCGGACGGATTCGCGGACATCTACCTGACCAACTACGGCCCCAACCGGTTGTTCGTGAATCAGGGTGACGGCACATTTGCCGATGTGACCGAGTTGTCGGGAACTGGTGACCCGTCGTGGAGCACGGGAGCGGCTTGGTTTGATGCCGATCGGGACGGGGACGAAGACCTGTACGTCGTCAACTATCTCGACCTGTCGTTCGAGAACCATCGGGTTTGCCACTACGAGGGGATCGCAGGTTATTGCGGACCGGGCAGTTTTGCTGGAGTGCCGGATCGACTGTATTTGAATCAAGGCGACGGCCGGTTCGTGGAATCGTCAGCCGCTCTGGGTCTTGTTGGCGAAAACGGTAAGGGCATGAGCGTGGCGGTGCTCGATCTGGACAACGATCTGCTGCCGGAGGTCTACGTAGCCAACGACATGGCCGCCAATTTCCTGTTCACTCGCGGCCGGACACCATCGGATGATGCCGCACACCCGCCGACGTATTACGACATCGCCATAGACGGCGGATGTGCCGTGAGCGGCGCGGGGCAGGTCGAAGCGAGTATGGGCATCGCCTGCGCCGACTTCGACGGTGACGAGAACGTGGATCTCTACTTGACTCACTTCTACTCGCAGAAGAACACTCTGTACCGCAATCTGGGACGACTGCAGTTCCATGACGACAGTTTCGGTTCGCGAATCGCGGCAAACAGCATGTTATTCAACGGCTTTGGCACAATCGCGTTGGACTTCGATCGAGACGAAGCCGTGGATCTGTTCGTTGCGAACGGACATGTACTCGGTCCGAATCTGCAGCCCAACGAGATGCCGCCGCAGTTATTGCGAAACGATGGCCGCGGGCGATTTGACGACGTGTCCGCAACGGCCGGAGCCTGTTTCGCCGAGAAGGCCTTGGGACGTGGCGTGGCCGCCGCCGACTACGACGAGGATGGCGATCTGGATTTGGTGGTCGCCAATCTGCATCGGCCGATGGCTCTATTCAAAAACGAAACGGACACGGGACGGCATTACTTGGGAATTCAGCTTCGGACTCGGAACCGAGTGGCTCCGGTGGGTGGTCGAGTGCTGGTGACAGTGCGTGACCGAAGGCAGGTTCAATCGGTTGTGGCCGGTGGAAGTTACCTTGCTACGTCCGACGCGCGCATGCTGTTCGGTTTGAAGGACGCGGTCGAGGCCGACAAAGTCGAAGTGTTTTGGCCGTCGGGCCGAGTGGACGTCTTTTCCCATGTGGTTGGGGATCATTATTGGGTGATTCTGGAGGGCGACGAACCGCGGTCCGTGTCCCACGAATCGATCCAGTAGAGCGACGGACCTCGTTGTGAATTGTCTTCAGCGCATCGTGAGAAATGTCTGACACCGCCTTGTCGAAATCGAAGCCTTGTCGTCGCCGATTCGTGATCGGATCGGCGTTGCTGCTTTTGACGGTGATCGGCACGGCGGCGTTGTGGGCCAGAAACGAACGCATTGCCGCGAAAAGTTGTCTCGCCCGCAACCAATGGAAAGCGGCTCGCACCAAGTTGGCGCGTTTGTTGTGGCTGAATCCCGGCGATACCGCGCTGCGGCTGATGCTGGCGGAAGCATTCGCTCGCGACGACTTGTTGCCGGCGCGGAGCAGTGCCGAGAACGCGGTTGTCGTTCTGAGGGAAATCCCGGACGACGTCGCCGAAGGCGTGGAAGCACGCATTCGGGAAGCGCGCCTGCGGTTCTTGTTGCTGCGGCAGCCGATGCAGTCCGAGCGGCTCTTGCAACGTGCGGTGGTGATCGACCCCAGGGCGGTGGATGCGCACTCGTTGCACTGGCGGATTCTGGACATGACTGGCCGGGGCGATCTGTGCGAGCCGATATTTCGTCGACTCTACGAACTGGGCCCGGCCCAGCGGCGCAGCGACTACTTGCGTGATTGGTTTCTCAGTCAAAACGACCCCGCGCACATCACGGCGAGTTTGGATGAGATGCTGGGCTTTCGCAACTCGCCCGGCGATTCCGCGCGACGTGTGGAACTGAAGCGACTGGTGGCCTTTCGGCAGTCCGAGCCCAATGAACCGTTGATTCACGCGGCCATTGCACGTTGGTTTCTGGACGAGGGAGATCTGGAACAAGCCAGGCTGGTCGTGGAGGAAGCACGCTCTATCCCGCGGGCCATGAACGATCCGGTATTCGTGTTTGTGCTGACGAGCGTCTTGATCGAGTCCGGCCAGTTGGAACAGGCCGCCTCCGCATTCGATCAATGGCCCGGTCACCGAGAAGGCTATGCGTACTGGAAAACCGCCGGACTATTGCAGGAGAATCTGCATCGGAATTACGGTGCTGCATCTGCGGCCTATGCCAAAGCACTTGAGATTTGGCCCGGTCACGCCGACTGGAGGTGCCAATTCCGTCACACGACATGTCTGGCGTTGTCCGGGCAAAAAGAGCTTGCCGATGCCGCCCGTCAGCACGCCACGGAGGTGCAGCAGTTGTTTCGTCCGGATCAGCGAGAGCAGCTTCGCCGAGCCTTGTTGGCTCCGAACGAAGCACCCAACCGTGACGTCCTTCTGGCGTTCTATCGGACCTTGCGGCGGCCTGACGAAGTCGAATACTGGCAACGGATCACGGAACGGTAGCAGTTCACAACCGGCGAACTTCCATTCGTCATAGCAAAAAAGGAATGCACGCATGTGGAACCAAGTTTTGGGACTGAGTTTGATCACGGCCTCGATAATGCTCACGGGATGCTCGCAGGAAGAGATTAAACCGGCGGTCTCGACACCAGAAATGACGCCCGCGCAACAGGAATCCATGAAGAAGGCGATGGAGAATGGCGGTGGCCCCGCGATGATCGAACGAATGAAGAAAGAAGGTAAAACCAAACCCAACTTCTATATGGCCCCACTCTGTCAACAGAGCGCACCGCGAACGCGGTGAGGAATTTGGAAGTTCTTGTCCTCACGAAGTCGGTTGACAGAACACTGAGTTGGAATGGGATGCGGGTCGCTACGGGGTGGCTTCTGCAAACGGT
>CAZPUJ010000526.1:0-14644 GCA_964589725.1 uncultured Planctomycetaceae bacterium | reverse complement strand
GACCTACTCGTTGTTTCCGGCGCTCTCACCGGTATGACGTTGACCGGCGCGACATATGATGACGACCTCGTCGCCGGAGCGACTCTCGCAAGTATCGAATCCGCTAAGTTGACGAGTACCGATCCCACTGGAGTCACGATTGACGCGACGGGCTTCACCGGAAAAACGACCCTCACCGGTGCCGCTGGCGACGATTCAATTACCGGTGGCAGTGGCAACGATTCGATCGTCGGTGGTGGTGGCGACGATACGTTGTCTGGTCTTGGTGGCAATGACACGATTGATGGTGGCGCTGGGAACGACAGCATCGAAGGTGGCGCTGGCCACGACTCGCTGATCGGTGGTCTGGACAACGATGAGCTATACGGCGGCGCCGGCAACGACGCAATGAATGGCAGCGAAGATGATGATGTGATCTTTGGCGAAGATGGAAGCGATAACATGTCCGGTGGCACCGGCGATGACGAGCTTCATGGCGGGGACGGACTCGATACGCTGAATGGAAACGGTGACAACGACAGCCTCTTTGGGGATGCCGGGAAGGACAACCTGCTGGGTGGGAACGGCGATGACGAATTGGAAGGGGGCGACGGGAATGACAGCCTCAATGGCCAGGACGACAATGACACCATCACCGACACCGGCACAAGTATTTCTGAAGACGACTATGCCCTGGGTGGGGCAGGAGAAGACACGTTCGCGCTCGGAGATGGCAATGACACCGCGAACGGCCAAGGTGGAAATGACCACATCGACGGCGAATCCGGCAACGATAGCCTGCTGGGCGACAACGGTGATGACACGATCTGTGGCGGCAGTGAGGACGACATCGTCAACGGCAATGCGGGGAACGATGTGCTCTTCGGCGGGTTCGGCAACGACACCATGTACGGCGGCAACGACGACGACTCGATGGCCGGCGGAGATGGGGACGACTTCGTGAATGGCCAATCCGGCAACGACGTCATTCTGGGCGATGACACGGTGGGCGGCACCGGCAGCGACACACTGCTCGGCGGCGAGGGGCTGGATATCCTGATCGGCGGCGACGGCGGTGACAGCATCGACGGCCAGGGAGGAGCGGACACAGTGGTCGCGGGCACCGGCGACGGCGACCCGACAGATGAGGATTTGTCTCTCGACGTTGTCGTCGACCAAATCGACCAAGATGACTTATTTAATCTTTCCAGCGAGACGGATCTCTCGTGGCTGACGCTCTGCCCATAACGGCTGGAGCTTCCACTCGTTGAGCGAACTGAACGGGACAGGCGAAGTCGTCTGTCCCGTTTTTTTTTGAGCCGACACACTAACTCGAAGCGCCAGCGAGGGCGGGCCCATCACAAAGTTGGGATTGAGGAATCTCCGTCATGCAGAGCGCTGGCCCTCGCTGGCGCATCGGATTAGTTTGATTCACGGCTCATCTGACTCCGGTCAGGGCATGTCGTCATAGAGGCCGATCATTCTCCAGGCGAGCGGCGAGTGACTGCTTTGGCACTGCGGGAATCAGATCCTCGTCGAAATGGAACAGCAGCAGCGTCTGAGGATCGGGTAGGAACGGCTGAGTCGGCGGATCAAAGCGGACGGGATTGAATGTCTGTTGCGGCCCAAATTCGACTTGCAGATCGGCATAGCGGGCGACGCTCGAGATCCGCAGTTCGTCGATCGAGTAGGCCGTTCCGGCGACGGCTTGGCTGACGAATTCCATGAGCCGCTTGCCGGTCTTTGGCCCGCTTGAAGGACGCGCGCTGCTGTAGCCGTCCCAATTCGCGCTGCGATAGAAGGCGGCATCGCGGCCATCGATATAGGTGTAGGCGATCGTGCGGTTCGGGTCGCCGCGATAGGGTGCCCAGACCAGGGCGACATGAGTCCATTCGTTGAGCTTTAACTTGCTGGGATGTGCGACGGTGAGCACGCCGTTGGTCAGCAAACTCAGCGGCCTGGCGGCGATCAGCCGCTCGTCCCATTGCTCGCGAATCCAAAACTCAATCGTGCCTTGCTGCTCGTCAAACAGCGGCCGTTCGACGCCGGCTTCCGTCACGTGATCGGGAATGCGCAAGACGCGCTTCGGAACAATTTGGACCGCGCTGCCGAATCGTCCTGGCAGGAAGGGTTTCGTCAAATCGTGGTCGGGACTGCCGTCGAGGCCGATGTGTCGCGCATCGGGTCCGATCTGAGGCGCGTCGGCCACGGGGTTGACCCAACAAGTTTCCGCCGAACGATCGACGATCCGAAACCAGCCAGGTTTGGTTTGCATCTCGATCCGCGCAACGCCGGCGCGTGCTCCTACCAGCGAGAACTCGACCGTGTTGCCGGTCACTTTGCCGGGATGCTCGACACCCTCGCGGTCTCGCAGTTGCAGCGACGACGGTTGAGCTGATTCGAGTCGCAGGGCGTTTTCATCTTCCGCCAGCGGCAACCACACGACCTCGCCAGGTTGCAGGGCCAGCGGACGAGCGCCGTTCCACAACGGCGCGGAAGGGCTGCTCCAATCCAGGACCGCCAGTTCGAGGTGCGGTGCGAGCACGTACCAACCGGCAGCCGCCGCAGCCGGAATCGTCAGTCGCTGCAGGTAGACCTCGTAGTTCGGCAGCGTGCGGTCGAAGGGCTGAACTTCTGATGCGAATATTTGGGTCTTCACGGTAAAGTCTGTGAACGACTTTGTGTCCGGGCCAGTGAGCGTCAGTTTGGAATCGAAGCCCCACAATGTCGCGCTGAGTTCCTGCCCGGTAAGTTTCTCAAACGCGATCGCTGACCGCTGTGGTGGGAGCGGTCGTGGCCCGATTCTCACGCCCTCGTTTCGTGCCGCATTGAGCGCCCAAATCAATCGTGGGGTTCCGGCGAACGTGCGAGCTGGAGCATACGGGTTGTAAAGCCGCGTGTTAACTTCATCCGGTTTCTCCAGCGGCTTCGAGTACGGCCGCAACAGTTCCAACTCTTTCACGGCCAGCGGCAGGAAGCGGGGATCGCGGGTGAAGTAAAAGGCATAGCCGAGGTACGAGTTGGAATAGACGCCGACTGACTCATGCTCACGGAACGGATCGGCCGCATAACCGGCGGCGAAGTAGCGGGCTAGGATGTCGGGCATGCGCGGGTCGTTCGTGACTCGGCTGTACTTCCACAGAGCCGGCACCCAGAAATGCCCCATAGAGGGAGCATCGGCATGAGCCGGCCCGCTGCTGTCCTGTGGCCGCCACGTGCCGATGGGATGCGTCGGATCAAGAAACGCGTCGGCACACTCGTGCAGCGCCTGCCCGATCTTCGGATCCCAGGTGTGCTCGTAGAGCGTCGCGAGACTGAAGAACATCGTCAATTGATGCCGCGTGCCGGAAAGAAACGGCGCGTAATCGCGAATCATCTCGGCCCACGTCTTCGGACGTTCATCGGCAGCGGTCGCACGGAACCACGCTTGCTCGCGATACCATGGCCGGACGTCTGCCGAGGCACTCGTCACGCCGGCCAGTTCGCCGAAGTACGTCCGCCAGAATTCGATGACGTCGTTGAATCGCTCGTCGCCGGTCAGGTAGTACGCCAGCGTTGTGGTTTCGAGCGTCCGATGATAACTGGCCCAGAACTGAGCCCCGCCGCGCAGCCACGCTTCGGCTCGATCATGCTGCCGGATGTAGTGCGTCGGACTGTCGATGCTCCATTCGCCCGGCCGCCAGTTCAGCGTGCGTTGCTCAGGCTCGCCGCCGCGCCAACCGCATTCGATCGTGGTCGGCACGTGGGAGACGGCGACATCGATCCAGTGATTCTCCGACGGGATCGCCCAGTCGTAGAACTTGCGCTCGCCGGATCGCAGATAATTCCACCAGAGCTGCGTTTCTTTTTGATAGGTGTGGAATTCAAAGCGGCGCGAATCCGCGAAGAACTTCTGTGTTTCGGCATCCCATTGATAGCTGTAATGCGGGCCGGCCCCGAACAGCCACCAGCCGTAGTCGCCAAATTCGTCCTGCACCTGACGCGACAGATCAAAGAGTTTGTCAACGGTCGCTTCATACGGCGAATCGTTCGGCCGCGCGGCGAGCGGGCCGAACACATCGGTCGAACAATTCCAAGCTCCGCTTGCCAAAGCGAGCGGCTGCAACGCGGCCAGGCGTCCGTACTCCGCTCCCTCCCTGTGACGGCCGGCCGGAGCAAAGTGAAAAAAGAATTCGTGGTGCTTATTGAGGCCCAGCCCATCGGCATCGCCGCGAGCGATCGCTGGAACGTCCGCGTGATAAAAGAATCGCTCGAGCGGATTGCCGTCATGTTTATCTTGGCCGCTGCGCAGGTACTTCGCACCGCCGGCTCCGAAGAACTGATCGATGCCCGCCGAGCCGAAATCCAACTCGCCGCCGCGTGGACTCCACAGATGCAGCACCAACTGCTGCGACGTCGCCTCCCACTCTTTCGGAAACTGTTGCCAGAACCAACGCAACGAGCCAGTCACGGCACTCCGATCGTCGGCGACTTGCAGCCATTCCCCCATCCGTTCGGGTTGCGCGAGCGTCGTCTCTGACTGTGCCGACCTTTGGACGACCGCCGCTTCGCATTCGAGATTGCCATAATGCCGAAACGACTTTTGAAGGCTGGCGACCGACTGCGTATCTGGCCGCCACGGCACTTCGATCGGCTGATTGCCCGCCTCGCCCGACGCATCGACGATGACGCGACGCCCCGCCGTCGTCACATTTACATCAAGTGCGAAGCCGATGTCGGCGAAGCGCGTTTGCTTCGTCGAGCCGACGAAACTCAGTTCATCGACCACTTTCACCAGCGGCAGCCCCTTAAAGAAATGAAAGCGAGTTCGATACTTCGCGATTCGTTCGCCCCCTGGCCCGGTGTAGAAGCCTGCGACCCGAACGCAGGCTCGGATCGGGCCAGATGCTTCGACGACGACTTGTCGGTCACCGCCATCCGCCGCGCTCGAGAATCGCTTCCCGGCTTGATCCAAATAGTAATGCTCTCCTTCGGCCGCACCGGACGCGACGAGTTCTTTCGGCTCGATCTGACCGTCGGCATCGAGATCGCAGCGAATGGCACGCAATGCCGTTGAACCGCTCGTTGCGAACTCGACCTGCAGTGCCCCAGTCGCCACTTGCACGATCTGGTCTTGAGTCACCTTCAGCGGAGTTTTGGCAGGCTCGCACACGACGTCGTCGCCAAACTCGAGCGCGTACTTGCGGCCCGGTTCGGCAATGAAGTCAATCGTCAACCAACGCACGCTCTTGCGTTCGGCATCCCAAGTCGCCGCCGCGCGCGCCTGCAGCGGACACTCCTGTCCACGATCGTCGATCAGCCGGCAGTGTTCAACGCTGTGCAATGTGCCGCGCGGAAACGGTACACCGGTGGTGATTGGCCAGGCGGACTTGCGGTCTGCAAACGGCTCATCAATCACCAACTCAACTCGCGTCGCAGCTCGCGCGACTTCTTGATGGACACACAGTCCGGTCAATAGGACGACCAGCCCGATGAAAAACGATGAGCGGCTCGGCACAGCAGTCTCGCAAATTGTAGGTCGGCTATTTTGCTGTCACGTCGTGCGCGGTGAGCGACTGTTGGTCTCTGAGGTACAGTCGTCCGCCGGTCACGATCAGATGAGCCCAAGCCGGACGGCCGTGAGGCGCGATCTTGAAGCGGCCGTGTTCGCGATAGCCTTCGGGAGTCGCTTCGGCCATGGCGACCTCGTGTCCTTCGCCCAGAATATAGAGCATCCCGTCAGCGACGCAGATGGAACCTTTGCCGGCGCTGCGGGCTTGCCAAACAATCTTGCCAGTCTTGAACTCCATGCACATCAGCGGCCCGCCGCCGGCCGAGTACATGTAGTCGCCGACTTTCACGATGCCACCGTGATGGCAGGCCATCTTCTTTTCGAAATACACCTCGTCAGCGGTTTGAGTGCTGCCGGCTCCGGTGATTTTTGCCAAGCCGCCGCCGACGCCGTAGGAACTCGACGCGAAGACCAAGTTGCCGTCGATGATTGGTGAGCAGCAATTGGCCGTCCCGTTCGCTGGCGCGGCGTATCGCCACAGCGACTTTCCGTTTTCCAGCGACACGCCGAAGATGCTTTGATTCCCAAACTGCACGATCTGTCGCGCGCCGTTGATTTCAGCCACTTCGGGCGACGAATAATGAGCTCCCTCGGTGACTTCTTTGCTCTGCCACACCAGTTTGCCGGTGAGCTTATTGAGGGCAACCAGCGTCCCGCCCTTGCCGCCCGGAGTCACGATGACCATGTCGTCGACGATCAATGGTGATTCGGAATAACCCCAGCCCGGCGTGCCGCCGCCGAAATCGCTCTGCAGATTCGCGTACCACAGCGTTTGGCCGGTCGCCGCTTCCAGGCAGACGACATCGCCGTTGCCGCCTTCCGCGTAAACTCGATCGCCATCAACCGTCGGAGTTCCGCGCGGCCCGTCACCCATTCCGTTGCGATATCCGCCGATCGCCGCGCGCAGCTCGGAGGCTGCCAGCTCGCCGTCGCCCGAAAGCTTGTTGGCGATGTAGTAGCGCCGCAGTTCGTCAAGCGACAACACGCCGTCCCGTTTGGCTTCGTACTTTGTCAGCGACGCGCGAATCTCTTCAGCAGTGAGCAGTTCGTCTCCCTTGTTCGTGGCAGGGTCGCGTTCATCGATGCGAGAGAAGTTTCGATCGATCGCCGTGCCGCGCGCCTCTTGTCGCGAGATCTTGCCGTCGTCGTCCTTGTCGAGTTCTTTCAGAAACTCCGCCGCACGTTTTTCCGCGAGTTCCGCGGCATCGGTGTCGGGATCGGGCACGTCGATCCGTTCGAACGTGTCACGCAACACATTGCCCGCTTCGGCGAAGATCAGCGTCCCGTCGCCATTCTTGTCGAGTTCTTTGAGCAATGCCGTGGAGCGGCGGTCGGCCACCGCTTCCAACGGCTCGTTCGTCGACTGGTCGAACTTGTTCCAGTCCCACCCGAATCGTCCAAGTGCTTCGAATTCGCTGACCACGCCGTCGTGGTTCCGATCAAGCTGTTTCATGTCCGAAGCGATGCGCGTCTCCAACAACGACACCACGGGCGCGGGCTGAATGACCCACAATGTTTTCCCCACTTTGGCGTCGAGACAAATGATGTGCTCGACGCCGGCCACGTCCCCTTGAGTGAAGATGCGGCCGTCCTTTACGGCGATCGACGAATATCCCACGCCGACCGAGTCCACTTGCCAAACAACCGGAGGACCATCGGAGGGCCACTCTTTCATCAAGCCCGTGTCCAAGCTGATGCCGTCTCGCTTCGGGCCGCGCCATTGCGGCCAATCTCCCGGCTTCGACGGAACCTGAGCCGTCGCCTCGGCGACGACCAGTAGCAACAGACTCCACGCGGTAAGTGCAGCACAACAGAATTTCATCGGCAGGACTCCCGTTCACTCGTGATTCAGGCAGCACTTCTTGTATTTCTTACCGCTGCCACACGGGCAGGGATCATTGCGGCCAACTTTTGCGCGTTCACGACCGATTGGTTCGGAACGATGACTTTCCAGGCCGAAGCTGCCTGGCCCCAGGAGGGGATCGTCCAATTCGGGGGATCGACGGTCCCACAAACGAACATCGCCCGGCGAAGCGACGCCCATGCCAGCCTCGTCATCGTGATCCCAGTCCGATTCGTCCGACAGTTTCAGATCATCCTCGAACTCGTCCTCGAAATCATCGTCGTCGGTCATGTCACTGATGAAATCCGCGCCAGCCAGTTCCCGCCACTGATCGGATTCGGGACTGCGGAATCCGGTGACGAGCGACACAGCGACGACTTGCCAGCGGAGTTTCCCCACATCCGATTTCGACGACCGGACCTGGCGACGCGCCGGCTCCAGAGCCGCTGGAACAAAGCCACTCAGGAGCGCTGAAAGAGCACGTTCTCTAACGGTCTCGTCGCGAGTCTTCGATTGCCAGTCGAGCAACGTGGCGGCGCTCAGCGGAGTGTGAATGTCCTGTAAGACCCGGACGGCATTCGCCAAAAAGCGAGCGCTCGCTGTCGCGGACTTGCGGAGCACGGCCGCTACCACCTCGTCTCCGCCGATTTGGCCCAAGGCTCGCATCGCGTCGGGACAGGGATCATCGTCCTCGTACAAATACTCCATGAGCAGCGGGATCGCTGGCTGGCATTGGAGTCGGCCCGCCAGTGCGATGGCCAACTCTTCCTTCCTCGCGTCGTAGTCCGGCTGGTCGATGGTCCGGTCAAGAGTCTCTGTGATCCACTTCGCCATCCGCGGATCATTCGCCAAGCGGCGCGCGGCTTCGAGTGTGCCCAGCGACTCCCAGTCGTCCAACTCGCCTCTGGCTGGCCCATTCAGGATCTCCAGCATCGACGACCACACCGAGTCAAGATCGGCATCGCGATGGCGTTGCCGAATGGCGATGATCTCGCACATCTGCGGATCCAGTTGTCGGAGCAGATCATCGACCGCGGACCGATGCTGCGTGAGAAACGCGAGATCTCCCCGCACGAGTGCTTCCGCAAGATCGCCAGCCTCCTCATCGGCTCCGTCGGCGGCGATCAACTTTTGAAGGCGTGCCAGCAGCCAGGCCATCGTGTCTGCGCTTTGGACGCAGTCCGCCAGCAAGCGGCCCGTGTGGGGACCAAGTGATTCCCAGCCGAACTGGTCAATGGACTGGATGATGAGTCGGGCAATTGCCGGATCGACGCTGAACTCGTCGGCGAAATACCCTGCAGCCAAGTACCGCGCGTAGGCCTCGGAGTGCAGAATCGCTTGCCGGATGACGTCTGGGGAGACGCGTTCAATGGGCGTGTGCGTCACGGGGCCGATGCCGAGGCGATCCGCCAGCGGCGCATCCGGGCCAGGCAAGGCCAGCCGTTCGCTCAGCAGGCGGACGAAAATCGCACGGTCCCTCAGCGGCAGCAGGCAGCGTTCGAGCAACCCCGATAGCGTCAGTCCGAGAAACGCGACGCTGTCACGATTCTGGATCAGCCGTTGGACACATTGGTCGATCCGCCAGTGTTCCGACTCAGATTCCAACGTGAGCTCCGCAGCCTGTCCGAGTCCCAATAATAGGGCGCAGCAATGTTGTAACCAGAGTTTGTGTCGCAGTTCGGCCGGCAGAACATCCATGGGGCGACAGACGCCCGTCGGCAAAGAGAGTCCACGGCTGCCGTTTTCAATCGCCACCGCAATCTGGAACCAGCCGTCATCAACGAAGTCGTCATAGGCTTCCGAAGTCACGAGTGGCTCGACGAGCAGGCGCGGAGCAATCTGCCGGAGAACCTCGTACCACGGCTGAGTCGGTCGCGCAATCTCGTTAATGTAGAGGACTCGATTGTCCTCTTCGTCGCCCTCATCAGGGAAGTCGAGTAACTCGCCGTTCAGCCTTTCATGAATGGGAGCGAGCCGCAGATTCTGCTCCACGCGAATGACGGACTCCCATTGCCGGAACCCGTTTTCGTTGAGGTCACTGACAAACCGATCGATCGCCTCCGCCAGCCCGCCCTGTGAGGCGAGATCGATACCCTCAAAGAAATCGAGCGAGGGAATGTCAGACGCGAAATTCCAGTCGATCCGATGTGCGAGCGGCGGCTTGCGAACCGGCGGCACCGGAGTCTCAGGAAGCCCCAAGCGGCGCCGAATGAGGTCGAGCATGGTGACATGCACGTTGCCGTTCCAATGTTCCAGCGCAACGGCTTGTCGAAGCTGGAGCGACATTTCAAGCGGCACGATCCCGTCCTCGTAAAAATGCGTTGGAAGCAGTTCGACTTCGGGGACAGGCCGTCGCGATTCTTCGTCCATCCGCTCCTGCCATATCCGAAATCGTTTTGCTTGGCTCATGGTCTTCATTCTCTTCGCCCTGAGGCCGCTGAACGACGAAACGTTCGGTCGTTGTGCGGGGGTCTTGTCGAAAATGGCGTCCGGCGTGAGGGCGATGTCTTCCGCCGAGAACAGCCGATTGACGACGCTCAGCTCGGTCAGCGTCGCGACGTCACGCGGAATGTATTTGTCGAAAAATTGAATCGCTTGAATCGCCCGTTCGATCGACCGCACGTCCAGGTCGGCGTTGCCGTTGCCACGGATTCGGAAGGATCCCAAGACAATCGGATTGCCCGGCGATTGGACCTGACCGCGTGGGATCTTGAACTTCAGGTGACGGGCTTCCGCGTCGTATTCCCAACACCAGCGCTGCCCCTGCTGATCAAAGCCAAAACAGCGCAGCTTCTCGAAACACTGCTTCAACTGCTCGGGATTTGAGACCATGTAGTGCAGTCGAACGGGTTGATAAACCTCTCCGGTGGTCGTCGACAACATGACTCGCTGAGACATGAGCAGCCCTCCGTTGCTCCAGAAATGAAGGTGCAAGTGCGAACTGGCCGGATCGTGAAGAAATGCCGGGGAAGACGCAAGTGTTTTCCGGAGACGCCTTGGCGAGAATTCCGTTTGATGCATTCGAGTTAATGGCTTCTTCAATAGGCGGCTAAGCCTGCTTGAGCAACTCAACGTCCGGCAGCAAATTGGTCGGGATAGCCGACGGGATTTGTTCTGCCTCCCAGAAGGTTCGCCAGTCATTCCAGTTCAGCGGATGCTCGCGATACACGATGGCCGCCAGCGGGACCGGACTCAGGCCCGCGGCGCGCGCTATGGAGCGTGGACGTGGCACAGTGGTGGGACGCTCGTCCAACGAGTAATGCACTTCGGCTGCGTAGTCGTGCTGAGGCCAGACAACCAAACCAGCGGCAGAAATATCGTAGGGATGCGATGACCGTTCGGCAGACGATTCGGTGGCCGAGACAGCGGCAGAAAACTGAGTGGCAGGTGAACTCACAGGCGAAAGAAATGGCGGTGCGATGAGATGACTTTCGATTTGTTCGCGAACCAAACCAACGGCTCCCAGCTTGTAGAGCCCGCTCAATGCGGCGCGGAAGATGGCACGATCGTCATCGGGCAGTTCGCGTAGCCATCCTTGATCAGGCACACTCGCCACGAGCCACCCGGACTGTTCTGTGAATTCGATTCGCACCGATTCGTCAGGGTGTCTCTTGTCGCAGATCATCACCACCAGACGGTTGGTCCCCACATCGACCCGGCCGACCGACAAAGATCGCTCACGAAACGTCCGACTTTCACCCAGGAGGGCGATTAATTCGCGTTCGACAAAGTGCCGCACGCTCTCGGCTTCATGATGCAGCTTCTCCGCGAATTTAGCCTGTTGATTCGCCTGCCGATTGCTGACCACTTGACGTGCCGCTCGTCGACTTCGGGCGAACAGCTTGGGAATCGTGCCAGAATGAAAGCCCGGACGCAGCAGCCGTAACAGTGTTTCGCCGTGATGACCAACCAAGACCGGACGCAACGTCGTCGGCCGATTGGCCGCGTACAGCCGCCAGTTCTCTTTGAACTCCCACGCCAAAAAACCGAACACACCGGGGATGCCGGACAGAATTAAGCCAGTGATCGTGTACGCGGTCGGTCGGTCGTAGACATTCTCCAGCACCGTCGCCAACGGAATCGTCAGCGTGCCCAACACCAACTTGTGAGAGACCGTGACTATGGGAAAATGTTTGATCGGATTGATCTGCGGTTCGATCAGCAACGTCACACAGAAGCGAATAATGCCGCGAATGACATTCCACGCCAGTCCGAGGATCGCTTTCACGCCGAGTGTGACACTGCTCTCACCGCTGCGGAACCGCAGCCATTCGTCAACCGCGTACAGCACACGTTCGAGGCCATCCATCAACCAGCGAAACGCATCGACGATCAATGTGAATAAGCCGACCACCAAGTGCACTCGGATGCGATACCACGTCCGAGCCATGAACTCGCGAGTCAGCTCTTCGGTGTCTCGCCCGAAACGCGAATTCAGCGCGAGCAGCGATCCCAAAAAGATCGCCGTGCCCCACCAGCGATTGAGCGGCTCATAAACGCCGATGGCCGGCAACACCTTCCAAAGCACCACCGTCGCCACCAGCGGAGTCAGCAAGAAGCGGCGAAATAACAGGAATGGGAAACTCTTCAGCAACCACTTGACCAAGGGAAACGCGGCGATCTTCCCCGGCATTTCAATGAGCGCAAACTTCAGGAGTTTCCACATCGTCTTCAAAATCAAAATGACCGCGTCACGAAATCTTGGTCCGTGAATCAAGACAAAGACGAAACATCCCAGCCACAACAAGTTCCGATGGCTGTAGACCAAATAGTGACGAACTGCGGCATGCCCCTCGGTAACAATCGCGTTGGCCGTTGCATTCACGGAATCAATCGCCGCTTCTAGATTGGAAAACTGTGGCGTCGGCGGCTGTCGAACGACGAGATGCGCGACTTCCTCGGCTGCCATCAATGCCAGAAATGCCAAACCGATCGGCAGTGCCACGTACTTCGTGACCGCTCGACAGTAGGGAATTCCGAACGCGAGCGAGTTCATGCGTTGTAGCCAGCGGAGATAAAACGGTCCGCGTTGGTAGACGCCGTCCATCGTCGCGGCAAACAAGCGGTTCGCTCGGAGTAACGGATCTCCTGAGAAGAACTCGCGCGTATTGTGGAGGTCCGGCATCTTGAGCTGATTGCGAGAGATCGCGTCTCGCAAATTACCCAGCGTGTTGAAGCCACGTTGCACGATTCCGTCCAACAGTTCTTGCGTCACTTTGCGGCGGGCCACTCGTTCGACCACGCTGTTCGGCAAGAATCCCGCTTCGGTCAGCGACTGCACAATGAGCGGCTCAAGCCGTTTACGCAGGATCTGTTCGGCGGCATCCGCAGCCGCGTGCAGCAGGTCGCTCAACTCGCTTCGCCCGGCTTCGTCGATCAGCACCGTGGGGACGCGCAGCACCGCGCTTCGCAGGTGCTTCGACATCATCACGAAGCGCTGATTCGGCAAGGGGCGTTTCAGCGGACGCTGACCTCGGCTGATCACCCAATCCAACAGATCGACGCGATAGATCTCTTGCTCGTGATCGAGGCAGACTTGTTGCAGGTCGTAAAGCAACCGTGCGTTCGCGTTCCAAAAACCACGTCGAGCATCCGCGAGCAAACGTTCGCACATGCCCAACCACGGCCGGACGTCTTCATCGGTCAGTTCAAGCGCCGCTTGAAGCCGCAGCACGAGGTACTCAATCTCCAGGACCATCTCCTCCCGCGTCTTGTCGACATGTTCCAGCGGAGCAATCTCAAACGCCCGACGGCGGACAGAGGCGGCTCGCACGTTGTTGCCCTTGATTCGCAGTCGTTCGGCCTTGCGCACCAGCGCGGCAAACTTGCGCGGCGAAGGCGATTCTGATCGTACTGGCAAGCCTTCGAGCAAATCTTTTTCCGCTGCCACGGGTGCCAACGCAGTCGTGGCCGAGACCGTAGAAACCAGCTCCGTCGGACGGATCGCTTCGAGGACAGCGGCGGCATCACAGTCGCGACCGATCGCCGACAACACGGCGGCTTCGTCACCCAGTGACGGAAAATAAATCGGCAACAACTCGGGAGCAAACACCCGCAGTTCGTGATAGATGGCAACAAACTCGGCATAGACATGACGCGGATCATCGGGCTGTCGCAGCATCTGCTCAGATCGGAGCACCGAACGAATTTCGTCAAACTGTGTTTGACCCAGATCGTTGATCCGCTTTCGGAAATCGGCGTGCGTCATCTGCGAGGCTGACGTCTTCAACTCCAACTCAAAATCCATACGTACATGAAACAGCCGCCGCCAGTAGTAGCGCAGTAAATCTTCGCGAGAGAATTGATCCAGCCGATCCTCATCCGGCCGGGCAATGAGCATGATTCGTGGCGGCAACACGGCATCGTCCGCAACACTCAGCTCATCATTCGCCACGAGCCACAGCAGGCGATCACGCTCGACCACACACGACTTGCGATGCGGTGGCTGCAACCACGGACTGGCGATGTCGAGCTCGTTCTGCAGCACCCGCCGCACAACTCGCGGCCGTACGAAGAAGGCCGCCGGATCGCGCTCGCGAAACAGCCGCTCGACCTCCAGTTCCATCTGCAAAGCGCGAGGCGTTTTCGCGACGGGCGTCTGAGGGCCAGAAGATTTTGTCTCCGTCACGTCTTCCATTCCATGCAGTCAAGAGGCTCGTCGAAGGGGAGCCGAGACTATCGACAGACGATGCCAGTTTCCAGCAAGTTCGCGAGCACGCGTTGTGGCCGGTTTCCCGACCGAGCCATGGTTCATTGAGCGCAGCAAGTAGGCCATCGGCAAGAAGTCCTTGGTTATTCATGATCCGGGGGAGAGCAAAGACGGGGGAGTCAAGGGCCGGAGCCGTTAGTTCCGATCCATGTATTCCTCTTGAATGCGAGCGATCTCCGCTTCGCTTTGAAAGAAGAGATCGAGCAGCCGTGGCTCGAATTGTGTGCCGCGGTGTTCGGCCATGATTTCGAACGCGCGCTCTCGCGGATACGCGGGCTTGTACGGACGTGCGGAACTCAACGCGTCGAAGACATCCGCGATGGCCGTGATGCGCCCTTCTATCGGGATTTCCTCACCGGTCAACGCCAACGGATATCCCGTGCCGTCCCACCATTCGTGATGCGTTTGCGCGATCTTCGCCCCGAGGACCAACAGCGGCGAACTGCAGGGTCGCAACGCGTCCGCGCCCGATCCCGAATCCGTCCGAAGCGACGCCCAGTCGTCTCCCCTCGTCGGATCGATGATCCGCGTTCCAAGCATACAATGAGTCTTCATGAAGTCG
>CAZPUJ010000525.1:0-22076 GCA_964589725.1 uncultured Planctomycetaceae bacterium | reverse complement strand
TGACCGCGTTGATTCGCGACGGTGACAAAGCTCGCGGGCTGGAGATGATCAAGCCGCTGCTGGCGTTCAACCCGATGCTGAGCAGCATCGCCAGCCTCTTCGTGCAGAACATTGGTGCCGAGCCGGCTCAATGGGCGCAGGCAGAGGCGGTGCTCAAAGACGCGCTGGCAAAGAACCCGAAGTACAACGCGTACTACCTGCGGCACGAACTGGCGTTAACGATCTATCGCGACCGGATGAAAGACGACGCCAAATGCAAGGCGATGTGCCGCGAGTTCCTCGACCAAGTTCCCGGCAACGACGGGCATTCGTGGAACATCCTTTCGCACCTGTTGTTCCAGACGACAAACGACGCGGAGTTTCAGCAGGACGTGCAGCGGTATTTGGCGGCTCGCAAACGCAACCTACACATGACGACGTTTATGTCTTACTTGCAGTCGTACATTGATCAGGCGAAGGCCAACAAAGACCTCAAGGACCGAGTCGCCTACGCGGTCGCGGAACTCAAGAAGCAGAACGATGACCCGCTGGTCGCATTGTATTTGAAGTGGACGCACAACATTTATCACGGGCCGGATGCTCAGATTCGGACGGCGTTGCGGCAGACTCATTTGGCCGCGTTGCCGGAGCCGATGTGGGAACAGCTCATGGCCGAGGATGCCTACTACTTCCGGCACATCCCGCCACAGGTAAAGACTCGCGAGGAATCGGCACGGACGTACCTGTTGCTTGCGCAGCGGTTCCCGAAGAACCGGTCGTATCTCGACGAAGCGTTGAGTTCCGTCAGCGATTACGGGCCGATCGACATTAGCAAGCAGATTTTCGATTTGTTTGTCGCTCAAGAGCCGGTCGCGAACAACGGCGATCAATGGCGGCGATTGATCATGATCGCCGATCAGCACAAGGACGCGAGCCTCTGCAAGCGCGTCCTTGAGTACGCACAGAAATCGCAAGCGAAGTTTGGCAAGGACGGGGCGTACTCGGCGACGATCGGCGACGCGCTGCTGCGGCACAAGCTCGAGGCGGAGGCGTTGGCGTACTATCAATTTGGGCGGACTCAGGACCGGCAGATCGCGGACTCGGCCGAGTGTGCGGCGCGGCTCTTCGCGTTGCTCAAGACGCCGGACGAGAAGATCGCGTTCGCGAACGAGATGCTGCAAACCAACACGCCGTACAATACGCGATACGCTCAATGGGCGGCGATGGCGTACCTCGAAAAAGGGGACATCGACAGCGTCGAGCGAGTGACTCGCGACGCGCTGACCAAGCAGCAGGAGAAATGCTTCCTGGTCGCGAATTGGGATCCGACGAATTGGTTTTACGTCGTCAACGGCGTTCGAGTGCCACCAGTGGACAAGACGAAAGAACTCCCTGCCGCGGCCAAGCAACGAATCTACGCGCTCGTCCGCGATGTGAACTTCGATTGGGGTTCGTCGCAGGCTCAGATTTATCACCTCGAAGGGCTGACGCCGGCGGAGCTGACGCAAGTGACGCCGATGAAGCGGCTGCTGATCATCGCCGATGCGACTCGCAAACTGTACGCCGATTCGTATCGCTGGGACAACCTGATGACGGTCGCACAACAGCAGGTGACGAACAAGGATTACATCAGTGGAGCGACGCTGCTGACCGGGTTGCTCACGAACATTCCGAACGTCGATGAGCCGCGGAAGGCGACGGCCCGCAACCTCCTCAGCCAGTGTTACACGCGCATCGGCGCGGTCGGGCTGACGATCGACGAGAAGTCGCCGATCGCGCCGCTGTTGCAGGCGGCGATGTACTTGCGGCTCGGTGACGAGCGGCTTGCGCTCGAAAGCTATACGGCCAACAAGACGCTGTTTGACACGCATCGCGACGAAGTGCCGGTGGATCTCGTTCTGTTCGTCTGCCAAAACTTGATGGCGGCCGGCGGCAACGAGAACTTCGAGAAGGTCGAAGACACGCTGCGTTCATGGCTGATCAAGAACGACATGAGCACCACGTTCGACGTGCAAACGAAGGCGGGCGTGCAACTGCTCCTGGCCAAAAATTTCTACAATGCTCAGCGATACGACGTCGCTCGTTCCGAATACACGACGGTTATCAATCGCTACCCGAACACACCGTACTCAACCGAAGCGGAGTTCGGCATCGGCGAGACGTTCATGGCTCAAAAGGTTTACGACCAGGCGGAAGCGGTCTTTGAAAAACTGGCGACCAGCCGCGAGGCCGAAGTCGTCGTGCGCGCCGAATTTCTGCGCGGAGTGCTCGCGCATCGCCGAGGCGATCAGGACGAAGCAAGAAAAATCTTCCGCAACGTGCTCGATCGAGTGCCGAACATCGAACTGGCCAATCAAGCGTTGTTCAATCTCGCCGAAGTTTACGGCTCGGAAGAGCGGTACATGGATCAGCTCAATCTGCTGCGGACGGTCGGTCGCCTTGGCCGATCCAGCAAGCGGTTCCATGCGCCGGGGCAATCGTTGTCGATCGTCGTGCAAGACAGCGATCTCGGCATCAGCCGCGGACACAACAAGATTCCGGTGATCGTGAAGACGATCCCCGGCGGCGACGAAGAGATCGTGTATCTGACGAGCGGCGGCGCGGGCAAAGGCTTGTTCCGCGTCGATCTCGAAACGGCACTCGGTCAGGTCAAGAAGCGGGACAAGGTGTTGCAGCTCACCGGCAAGGATCAGATCAAGTGCGACTACCCGGACGAGTTCAAGAAAGAGTTCAAGAGCGTTCCGCTCTCCGACGTCGAGATCAAGATCGCGTCGAACGCGCGGTTTGAAGTTGCCAGCCAGAAGATCGTCGATGAAAAGGAAGAGACCTTCAGCCAAAAACTGGCTCGCGAGGAACAGGAGCAAGACACCGAACGCAATCGCCGCACGCAGGTCCGGCCGAAGAATCAGGTCAAGCCGGGGAATCAAATCTTCCTCAAAGTGACTGACCCGGATCGCGATTTGACCGACGAACCGGACACGGTGTTCGTTAAGTTGATTGCCGACAGCGGCGATCAGGTGCAAGTGGCGGTCAAGGAAACCGGCCCGCACACCGGCCTGTTCGAGGGGATCGCTCAGACTGGCGAACTGCCGGCCGGAGCGCTTGCCAGCGACACGTCGATCGATCACAGCCCGCTGATGTCGATCGACAAAAAGAGGGAATCGTTCTGGCTCAGCGAACCGGACGGAGCCGTGCCGAAACTGCTGACGATCGACATGAAAGACCTCAACCCGGTCAACCGCGTGAAGATCTGGTCGCCGAAGCCGGACGCTCAAATTCCGATTCGCGGCGAACTGCTCGGCAGCAACGACGGCGAGTTTTGGTTCCGCCTCGCGTCGCATCCTGAATCGCCGAAAGCTGCGAACTTGTTTGACGAGTACAAGGCGATGCGTCGCCGTGTTTATGCGGGTTCCTTCACTGGCTACACGACCTGGGATCAGGTCACACAGCTTGCGAAGAGCAACAAGCCGAGCGAGGAAGAAGATGTCGTCAACGGCCTGCTGTGGTCGCGAGCCGATGATGCGGAGGACTCGAAGAAGCCGTTCGGAGTCATCTGGTACGGCAAGCTCGTGCAGCCGAAAGCCGGCACGGCGCGCCTGCAAATTCAAGGCGTGACGACCGCGATGTCGATTGACGGAGTGTTGGAAATGCCGCTCGGGCCGGGCAATCGCACGGTCGATGTGTGGCTCGAAAAAGGGTTGCACGACGTCACGATCTTCACCGCCGTCAATCAAGCGACGGAGGTCTCACAAGCGATCTGGGCTCGCTCCGACATCAATCGGCAGCAAGTCCAACTCGGCCCGTTCCTGAAGTCAGACTTTGATCTCGCGGCTGCGGAAGATCTCGCGGTCGCTCAGGTCGCGGGACCACCGGCCACGGAAATCGTGCTCGGCATCGACACGATCAAGCTCACCAAGAAGACCGAACAGTTCGGAGTCGTCAAGGATCGGAATCCGGCACAGGTCGGCAATTGGGCGGCGCTGGAAGATATCGCCGTCTGGGAGTTCGACGGTGCTCAACCGGGTGTCTACGACGTGTTCCTGGAATGTGCTCACGGTGGTGGCGGAGGTTCGAGCTTTGACCTCGAATGTGCCGGTACGATGTTGAAGGGCGTCGTCCCGAATACCGGTAATTGGACCGTCGCGCAGCTCACCCGCTTCGGCACGATCATCATCGACAAGGCAGGCAAGCAATTGCTGTCGATCAAACCGACGGCAATTGCCGGCGGCGGTCTGATGGAACTACGTTCTGCGAAGCTCATCCCCGCGACGGATGCTCGCATCGTGCAAACGCCCGGAGCGTGGGAGTTCCGCTTCCCGTCGAACGATCTGCGTTACGTCCGCTTCAAGATCAACGAATACCTTGGCGATGCGGTGGCGGTGAATCATGTCGAGATCGGTGGCCGAGGGATTGCGCACTCGAAAGTCGAAGCCGGCAAAGCCGCGGACGACACCGAGCGGCTTTACATCCCGACCGATTCCGACGTGCTGGAGCTTTCGAACAACAACACGCTGGAGATTGCCGGCGGCGACGTCGTCACGGCCGGCTACACCGATGAGTTCACGCAGAACGAGAACTCGAACTCGCTGTTGCTGAGTGAAAAACTGTTCGCGACGTACTTCAACGCGACGGTTGGAGCGATCAACTACGACTTCCAACGGCTGGATAACGGTCAGGTGCAGAACATCGAAAAGACAGTCGTCCGCGCCGATCCGGGCGAACGCTTCGTCGTGTCGATCACCGATTACGACTTGGACACAACCATCGGCCAAGACACGCTCGAATTCGAGGTCTCCGTCAACGACGGAGAACCGATCAAGCTGTCGGCCATCGAACGCGAGCTGTATTTCAGCGGCACGTTCACGAAAGAGATCGACACAGTCCTGGCCGGCTCGTCCGCTGCCGAGGCAGACAACACCGACGGCAAACTGAAGGTCAAGCCGGGCGACCGGATCGTCATCCGTTACCTCGACGCGCAGAACACGTTCCCTGGTCACTCGGTCAAACGGGAATCGGTCGTGTATGTCAACAAGCCGACGTCCGCGCAGATTCGGATCGTCGAAACACGCGTCGTCCCCGGCAACCCGAAGCAGAACACTGCCCCGCAGGCCGTGTACCTCAAGGAAGCGGACGCGAAGGATCGCAAAGACGTCGCGCACGTCGCGTTCGAGGCTCCGCTGACGATCGAGGTCATCGACCCGGACATGGCGAAGGACAGCAAGTCGGAAGTGCTCGTCACGCTGACCACAACCGACGGAGCGAAGATAGAAGCTCGTTGTGTCGTCAGTGGCCAACACGCTCACTTCGGTATTTATCAGACGGTTGATGCGGAACGCTGGGCACTCGAAGAAGGCCGCTTCCTTGGCCAGGTGATTCTGCAACTCGGCAGCAAAGCCAGCGCGGATGTGATTCCGCTCACGTCCGAGATGCCTCGCAATTTGATTGGCGGCGGCAAGCTCGACGATTCGCAAACCAACTCCGGTAAGGACCGCAGCCTGGTCACGCGAGTGCTGAACCTCACGGGGAAAGACAAGATCATCGCGACCTACGCCGACGAAAGGCGACCCGATGTGAAGAAGCTCGTAGTCCCGCCTTCAGGCGGAACTGAGCCACCAAAGATTTCTGCCGCACCAACCATTGGCACGAAGACGGCATCGCCTACCACGAAGACTGCGACGAATCCTGCGATGACCAAGCCGAACACCGGCACGGCGAAGACGGGAACACCGCCTAAAGGCGGAACTACGAACGCGGCCCAACCCGCCGCGCCGCCGAAGCCGGAGATCCCGACCGTCGTCGCACAGGCCCGCTTGATCAGCAACGGAGTGCTCGGTGTGGTCGATCGCGACTACGACAAGCCGATCACGCAACTGCACGTCGGTGAGAAGCTGTACCTTCAAGTCACCGACGCCGATCAAGACGCCAGTGACGAACGCGATCACGTCACCGTTGAGATCACTACCGAGTTCGGTGAACAGGAAACCGTCAAGCTGGAGGAAACGTTGGCTCACAGCGGCGTCTTCACCGGTTCGCTGCAACTGAAGTCCAACGAAAAGCCGACCCCCGGCAACCTCAACGCCGATGTGCCGGTCATCGAGTGCTACTTCGGTGACACGATCAAGGTCACGTTCGTGGACCTCGCCGCCAGCACGGAAAGCGGCAAGCTCGAATCAGAGAAAGCCATCCCGGTCGTCATCGGCACCGACGGACTCGTCGCTGCGTTCTCGAAGGCGTTCAACGACGAACGGCTCGCTGTCGAAACCAAGTTCCACATCGCAGAGAGCTTCTTCGAACTGTTCAAGTCGCACAAAGCTCTCACGCGCAAAGAGGAGGAGTTAGCCGATCTCGAAGCCGGCCGCCGCATCCTACATGAGGTCATAGAAGATTATCCCGATCCGAAATATGTCCCGCGCATTCAATACTTGCTCGGTCAGTTCGCTCAGGAATTGGGCCAGTGGGATGATGCGGTCGATGCCTATGAGCAGATCATCAACCACTACGCCGACCACTTGTTGGCTCCGGACGCGCAGTACAAGCTGGCTCAGTGCTATGAAGAGAAAGGGGACTTCGACGCGGCACTCGAAGCCTATGTGACGCTCGCTGCCACGTATCCCAAAAGCCCGCTGATCTCCAGCGTGATGATCCGCATCAGCGATCACTTCTACAAAGCGGAGGAGTACACGATCGCGGCTCAAGTCGGCGAGAAGTTCATCGAGAAGTTCGACGGCCACCAGCACGCGCCGAAGATGGCGTTCCGCATCGGCCAGTGCTTCTACAAAGCGAAGAAGTACACCGACGCGGGCAAGTCGTTCGACCGGTTTGGCAAGAGCTTCGCGGACGACGCGCTCGCTCCCGATGCCCTCTTCTGGTCCGGCGAGAGCTACCGCATGGGAGGTGCGACCTCCGAAGCTTTCCGCCGCTACAACAACTGCCGTTGGAACCACCCGTCGAGCGAAGCCGCCAAATTCGCTCGCGGCCGGCTGGCGTTGCCAGAGATGTTGCAGCAATTCGAAGCGGAGGCGAACGCGATCGAGAACCAATAGCCTCTCCGCGTTTCCACTCAGTGAACTCTGAGCCTCCGTGGTGAGTTGTCTGTTTCACCACAAAGGCACGGAGGACACTGAGAATTTCATCCCACCGAAGATTGTCCCACTATGACTCATTTGATTCTCGTACTCGCGTTGTTGACTCAAGACCCGCTGGACACGCTCGATGCCAAGCAAGGCATCAAGAAAGCCGCGCCGACCGCGACGGCTCCAGCTCAGCCGGTTCCGCCTGATGCGAAGAACGCGAAGCCGAGCATTCCCGGCTTTTCGGATGCGGCGGGGCAGCCGGCTCCAGAAGGCGATGCCAAGCCTGCGGACGCAAAGTCGGACGAGAAGCCGGCGGAGGAGACAGTCAGCGATTCCGGCATCGGGTTTTGGGATTGGTTCGACAAGGTTAGCCACACCGGTGCGATGGGCTTGATGATCCGCGGTGGCATTTTCATGTGGCCGATTCTGGCCTGCGGAATCCTCGCGGCGGGAGTCATCATCGAACGGTATCGCACCTTGAAGATGCTGACGACGGATGCCAGTGGACTCCGCCAGCAAGTGACCGAATTATTGCATGATGACAAGGTCGAGGAGGCACTCGCGAAGTGTGATTCGGAGCAGGGGCCGGTCGCGGCGATTCTCTCCGCGGGGCTGCGGAAGTTTGTCGTGCTGAGGCGGCTGGGTTACGACTCCGGCAAGGTCGAAGAGCAAGTTATCAAGGCGATGGACGACTACGGCGTCCACATTGTTGCAGCGCTCGAAAAACATTTGACGATCCTGGCGACCGTGTCGAGTGTGGCTCCGATGCTGGGCTTTCTGGGAACGGTCAGCGGCATGGTCAACGGCTTCGACCACATCGTGGCAACGCTTGGCGAGCAGAACATCGTGAAAGCCGCCGCCGACGGGATCGCGGAAGCGTTGTTAACGACTGCCCTCGGACTGATCGTCGGCATCCCGGCGTTCACGGGCTACAACTACTTCACGGGGATCATCAACCAGTTCGTCCTCGAAGTCGAAGAGACCGCGACGGAGCTGATTGAAACTGTGACATTGCAGTTGGCGATTGAGGCTCGCGAAGGAGCCGAAGGACAGTCGTAGCAGAACTCGCCAGAGTTCTGGCTTTTTCCCCGAAGCCTCGCAACTTCGGCGACTTCTTTTCACTGATGAGACTCCGATGAAGTTCCGTCGCTCCACCAAATTGCTTGTCGATGTTCCGGCTGTGGCCAGCGGGGACATCGCGTTTAATTTGATCGTGTTCTTTCTGGTGTGTGCCTCGACGCAGCCGGACACCGGTCGGTCGCAAATTCTTCCGAAGAGCGAACAGACTCAACAGCAGAAGGAACAGGACGAGCATCTGACCGTCGATTTGAAGCGGAATGCGGTGCTGATCAACGGCGATCCGGTGAAGGTTTCAGAGGTGAAGGCACGCGTGAGGGCTAAGCTGGCGGGAAAGTCTCGGCCGGAGGATCGCGTCGTCATCGTGAAGAGCGCCGACGATGTGCTGTATCACGCTTGGATTGAAGTCACGTCGCAAATCGAGGATGCCGGTGGGATCATCACGTTGCAACTTGAGGAAGAACGCACAGTCGATGTACCACAGTAAATTGAAACTAACCCCACCGGGCTTGCCCCGGTGGCTCGCGGGCTTTTGCACTACTCAAAGGCAGGACTCACACGAGTAGTGCAGAAGCCTGAAAACCACCGAGGCAAGCCCGGTGGCGTGGATGATGTTTGATGAAAATGAAACGCAAACAACCGAAGGTCGACATCCCCAGCGTGGCGATGGGGGATATCGCGTTCAATTTGCTGATCTTTTTCGTGATCCTGGCTCAGTCGCAGGATGACAGTCACATTCAGTGGACTCCGGCAAAGGCAGACAACTTGAAAGGCTCGGGCTACACGCGAGTCACGGTCACCATCGACAAAGATCAGAAGGTTTATCTCAACGGGCAGGAGCTTTCCGAAGGACTGCTCGCATCGCGGATCGAGAGCCATTTGGGTGACGCTCCGGCCGGGCAGCGCAAGGTGTTGCTGAAAGCTCATAGCGAATGCACGGCGGCGAAGTTTGAACCGGTCATCGAAGCCATCAGTCAGGCCGGCGGCGAGTTGGTTCACATTTTGGACAAAAAGATCGAGCAGTAATTCGTCGTCTGACTCTCCGAGTCGAGTCTTTCGGAGACTCGACTCGGAGAGCCAGGCGACGACAAACAAATCGAGGTGTGTTGTGGACAAATTGCGAGAACATCTGACCGAAGATAGCGGGCCGGTGAAAAGCCGCGTGAAGCGACTTTCGATGGACGCGGCGGCAACAACTGGCGAGTTGCGAGACTTCGTGCGCAGCCTGAAAGGCCGCAGTCCCCAGGAAGTCATGGGGATCGTCTCGTCGAACGCGCTGACACAGGCAATGATCGGCTCGACGATCGCGACGGTCATTCTGATTGGCGCGTTGACCATCGTCCCGTACGCGCTCAGCGGCCCACTGAAAGCCAAGTCCACGAAGCCAGTGGCCGGTTCGAGCGCGACTGAGTCGGAATCGGCGAAGGCCAACGATTCCACAAAGGCTGCGAACATTTCAGGTACGCCCTCGGAAGAAGACATCAAGAAAGCCAGCAAGGCGATGGGCTTGGACGAAACCAAAACGGCGGATCCCAAAAAGAACCCGTTCGACAGCTTCGACAACCTGCTGGACAAAGTGAAATAGCCGCGAGTCTCCGAAGGACGTCGAAAGATGTTTCCACATCTGACCTTCCCTGCGAAGCTCGTCAAAACGACGGCCATTTACCTGGCAGTCTGGATGTTGTGCGTAGCAGATTGGATGTGGGGGCGGTCGATCCAGACTTGGTGGCGAGCCTGGCCGGAGGGTTTGTGGTTCGCGCTGAGCGTGCCGCTGTCGGCTTATTGGATCGCGTGGGCCGGGTGGCTGTCCCGGCTCGACGACAGCGACCGCGCGTTCGTTGTCCCGCCTTTAGGCGGACCCAGCGATGCTGCTGACTCCGAGATCGATGAAGACCGCCTGAAGGCGGGACTACGAACGGACGATTCGGCGTTTCTCATTCGACGCAATTTGGTGTGGAGTGTCGCGGCGATCTTTCTCTGGCAGGTGAGCGTCTTCTTTGCGGATGCGCTCGACCTGCCTCATGCGCGAGTCGGTTTGGCGACGTGGGGAACGTGGAGCCTGTTCTTGCTCGGCTTGGTGTGGGTGGTTTGGTTCGTCGAGCGGGCGTCGAAGTTCTACGAAGAGCGGCGCTACGAACGTCGCCGACGTGAGCAGACCGCCGCGATCGAGTTCGCGCGGTCCGCTCACCGAGCGACTCACGATGATGATGCGGACGACGAGCGTGTCCACAATCCGCTTGACCCACATGCTTGGTACTACGGACGCCGCTCGCGGAAGCTGAATCAATCGCTGACATGGATGTCGGTCTATTCGCTGTGCTTTTCGATCGCGTTTCTGGTCTTCACGCAGATCGGTGGTTGCAGTGACATCTACGAGATGCCGGCCGGCGGCGGGCAGCAGGCGCAGATCACTCAGGCGGTGAAGATTCAGAAGGTCATCAAGAAGAAATTCGTGGTGAATCCGTTCTCGGCGATCAGCTTCAAGGTGCCCCCAATCGACGAGATCAAGCTGCAGCTTCAAGAGATCACGCAGCATGCCTACACAGTCGGCTACGGCGAAGGAACCGGAGCCGGTTTCGCTGGCGGCACGAGCAGCGGCAAGGTCCGATTCCTGCGGCTGGAGTACTCCGGCGGCGACTGGGATCAGGATATGAGTTTCTTCTCTGGCGAGAACATGCTCCGCGAGTACACGCTGCGTACGAAACAAAAATCGAATGACAAGGAAGAGACGCGAACCATTTCGGCGTTGAAAGCGTTCCCGGCCGTGAAGTCACCGCCGTTCGTTTACATGACGGGCGAGAAGAATATTTCGATCTCAGCCAACGACGCGAAGACACTGCGCGAATACCTGATCGACAAACACGGGATGCTTTTCATCGACAACGGCGGCAGCGGCCACTTCCACAACCAAGTGCTGTCGATGATGCGGCAAGTGCTGCCCAACATCCATCCGACGCACGTGCCGCTGGATGACACGATTCACCGCATCCCGTATCCAATCCCGTTCCTGCCGTACGTCGCTCCGCACGGCGGCAAAGAGGCGCTTGGCTGGCGAGCCGATGGCCGGCTCGTCGCGTACTATCACCCCGGCGACATCGGCGACGCCTGGGCCGACGGCCACGCTGGCGTGAAGCCAGAGATCACCGAGTTCTGCTATCAACTCGGCGTCAACGTCATCTTCTATGCCCATGCCGAATACTCGAAGTGGCTGTCGTCACGGATGAAGAAGTAGCAGCATTCATCGGCGAGCCAGGTGGCGTCAGCCTCCGGACGAGAAACAGGCCGGGGCACGTCCGGGGGCTGACGCCGTCCGGCTCGCTTGTCGCGAGATCAAGAATCTCCAAGATTCTTGCAACGACCAGCACCTGCAACGTTACACTATTCGCCACGTCGCCCGCGCTGTGCGAGCCTCTGTTCCGTGGTTCCGGTTGGGAGGTCAATCATGCGTCGTTCTCGTCGTGAATTCTTGGCGGATGTGGGTCGAGGGATGTTGGTCGCGGGAGTCGGCTACAGCACGGCTCTGGACCTAGGGCTGTCCACGGCGCGAGCGGCGGAAGGCGCCGAGGCGAACGCTTTGACGTTCGGCAGCCTTGAGCCTCTGGTTGGCCTGATGCAAGACACGCCGGTCAATAAGTTGCTTTCAACTCTGGTCGAGAAGCTGCACAACGGCACGGAACTGCGACAGCTCGTCGCGGCGGCGGCACTGGCGAACGCTCGTACGTTCGGCGGCGAAGACTACATCGGCTTCCACACCATGATGGCCATGATGCCGGCCTATCAGATGTCTCAGGAATTGCCGACCGAGAAGCAAGCTCTACCAGTCTTGAAAGTGCTGTATCGAAATACGAATCGCATTCACGAATTCGGCGGTCGCAGTAATGAGGTGCTGCATCCAGTCTCTGCGGGAACTCTGCCGACGGGAGTCGTGTCGGGGGACGCGGTGCGAGACGCCGTTCACAGCAAAGACATCAACATCGCCGAGCAAACTTTCGCGGCGGCGGCCACGTCGCCAGAGGACGCCTTCAACGCGGTGATGTACGCCGTGGATGACAACACCGAAGTCCATCGCGTCGTGTTGCCATACCGAGCCTATGCGTTGCTCGATCTGGTCGGCCCCGAACAGGCTCTCACAATGCTGCGGCAGTCGGTCCGTTATTGCGTGAAGAGCGAACGCCGAGACAACCGCAGTGCGGAATTCGATCGGCCGCGGGCGTTGTTGCCAAAGATGTTCGATCAGCACAAGCTCGCTGGCCGCACGCCGGGCACGCGAGTGCCTGACGACGCTTGGGTCGATGCGTTCAGCCAGATGCTCTTCAAGTCCACCGCCGAGCAAGCTGCCGACGCTGCCGGAGCAGCGCTGGCGGAAGGGATCGCTCCCGATGCGATCTGCGAAGCGGTTTCGCTGGCTGCAAACCAACTCGTGCTGCGCGATTCCGGTCGCCGGGAGGGCGAGACTCAGCCCGGCAAACCGCTCGGCAGCGTGCATGGCGATTCGATCGGCGTGCATGCGTCCGACTCGGCGAATGCCTGGCGGAACATGGTCAAGTTCAGCAACGCTCGCAATCAGTTTGCTTGCACGATCCTGGCCGCGTTTCAGGTCGCGTATGACCGGGTCAACCGTGGCGGCGACTTCATGAACTGGCAGCCGCGACCGCACGCCGAGCATCTGGAAAAGGTCACGACGCGCGACCCCAACACGCTGCTGATGCAAGCCGAAGAGGCGATCCGCGCGAACGATCAAGCTCGCGCCGCCGCGCTCGTTCACCTTTGCGGTGAACTGCGTCAATCGCCTCGACCGGTGCTCGACCTGTTGCTGCGATTCGCAATTACCGAGGACGGCGCGCTACACGCTGAGAAGTACTACCGCACCGCCAGCGAAGAGTTCGCCAACATGCGGCAGCCGTTCCGTTGGCGCCAACTCACTGCCCTGGCCCGCGTCACTGCCAGCGAATACGGCTCTCCCGCCGCCGGCTGCGACGAGGCGATGGAGTTGTTGAAGGTGTGAGTATGAAAAGCTGTTTGACCGCATTCGCCGTCCTCGTTGCGGGGACGGCGAATCTTTTGGCACAGGAAACTTCGCCGAAAACCAAAACCGCTACGGCCGCCGATCTCGACTTTTTTGAAAAGCGAGTTCGGCCGCTGCTGGTTCAACGCTGCTTTGAATGTCATTCGGCGAAGGCGGAGAAATTGAAGGGTGGACTGTTACTCGACAACCGCGAAGCGATTCTTGCCGGTGGTGACAGCGGGCCAGCGGCGATGGTGGGAGACGTCGAGAAGAGCCTGCTCGTCCAGGCGATTCGGTACGACAACGAGAACGTGCAGATGCCTCCGGCCGGAAAGTTGCCAGAGGCCGAAATCGGGGTGCTGACCGAGTGGGTGCGTCGCGGTCTGCCGCTTTCTGCATCCATCGGCGCGACATCCACTCGGCGGCAAATCGATATCGCGGAAGGGAAAATGCATTGGGCGTTTCAGCCGCTCAGTAGTCCCGGCCCTTGTGGCCGGAGTAACCTCGGACGCGAATCTCGGCCACAAGGGCCGGAGCTACGAGGCTGGCCGCGCACTCGCATCGACGAATTCATCCTCGCGGCACAGCGCGAACGCGGCCTCGCGCCATCGGAGCCGGCTGCGAAGCGAGTGCTCATTCGGCGGCTCAATTTCGATCTGCTCGGGCTGCCACCGACGATCGATGAGGTCCGCGAGTTCGAGGCTAATGATTCACCGGACGCTTTCGAGCGACTGGTCGAGCGATATCTCGCCTCGCCGCAATATGGCGAGCGTTGGGCGCGATACTGGCTCGACCTCGCGCGATATTGCGACATCGGTGAAAGCTGGCGGCAAGGGGACGGGCAGCCGTGGCTCTATCGCGATTGGGTCGTGCGAGCGTTCAACGAGGACATGCCGTATGACGAGTTCGTCCGCAAACAATTCGCGGCGGACTTACTGCCGAACTTCCAGCCGCCCGACGTCGCCGCTCTGGGATTTCTCGGCCTCAGCCCCTCGTATTGGAAGGAGCTGAAACTCGATCACAACGTCATCAAGCAAGTCGTCGCCGAAGAGTGGGAGGAACGGATCGAGGCCATCGGCGGCACGTTCCTCGGTCTGACGCTCGCGTGCGCAAGGTGCCACGATCACAAATTCGACCCGATCACACAGCGCGACTACTACGGCCTCGCGGGAGTGCTGGCCAGTATTCATCTCGAAGCCCGTCCGATCATTGCAGCCGATCTGGCAACGTCGGCCGCTCAGGCTCGCACTAAGATCAAAGAGCTTCAGTCCGAGATCGACAAATTGCAAAAGATGGCGGCTGACGCGAACGCGACCGAGACAACAAAACAAGAAACGATGCGGAAGGTCGAGTCGCTTGGTGTGGAAATCACGCAACTGCGCAAGACGCCATACCTGGACATGCCGTTAGCATTCGCCATCACCGAAGCCAGCCTGCACGTTCTTCAAGACGGACCACACCGGACGAAGTTGGAATACAAACCAAACGAACCACAAGATGTCGCCGTTCATGTGCGTGGCAACGCGGGAAACGTCGGTTCGGTCGTCTCGCGGCGTTTCGTGTCGGTCCTTTCGCCGGGCGAGCCGACTCCGTTCCGCGACGGCAGTGGCCGGCGCGAATTGGCCGAAGCGATCGTCTCGGACGCCGCGCCGCTCGCCGCGCGAGTAATCGTCAATCGCGTGTGGACGCAACACTTTGGCCGGGGGCTGGTAACAACGCCGAGCAACTTCGGTACGCAGGGCGAACGGCCTTCACATCCCGAGCTGTTCGATGATCTCGCGGCCCGATTCATCGAACACGGCTGGTCGCTCAAATGGCTACATCGCGAACTTGTGTTGTCGGCGACGTATCGGCAAACGGGAGCACGGCGAGCGGGGGGCGTCAGCCCAATGATGGCCACGAACGCGGTGACTGCGCCTCTGCCGACTCGGACGCATCAGGGGGCTGACGCCCCCCGCTCGCCGGTGTCCGATCCCGATAACGTGTGGCTCGCGCGGATGCCATTGCGTCGGTTGGATGTCGAAGCCTGGCGCGATGCGATGCTCGCCGCGACCGGCGAACTGACGACAACCATCGGCGGCTCGCCCAGCGAACTCGGCGATGCCAACAATGCTCGTCGCACGATCTACGGAGTCGTCAAACGCCGCGAGTTGTCCGACATCCTGCGGCTGCACGACTTTCCCGATCCCGTGTCACACACCGCCGCTCGTGTGCCGACCACGACTCCATTGCAGCAACTTTTCGTGCTGAACAGTTCGTTCATGCAGGCGCGCGCGGCGGCGTTGGCTCGGTTCGTTCAGAACGAGCAGCCGAAGGACTTGGCGGCACAGGTGGTATTGGCCCACGAGCGGCTCTTTGGCCGAGCGGCGACCGCTGATGAGATCGCGACGGGAGTGGAGTTCTTGAAGTTGTCGCAGAGCGAAGGCTTGATGCTCGATGCGGCGTGGCGGCAATACGCTCAAGCTTTGCTGGCGAGCAATGAATTGCAGTTCGTGGATTGATCTGACTTGCAGTTCGTGGATCACGATCCCGCTGGCCTTGCGTCGGCTATCGCGCTGCGAAAAAAACGCGTCAGTCCATCGTGGAATCTGTGGTGCCGCATTCCGACGAGCTACCGCTCGAATGAGCGCTCGCCGCTCTTTTTTCATCATTCTTACTGTTAACGTTTTACCTCAGGATGCGGGTCACTCCCGCGTGATGAACTCTTCGAGATTCAGCAACGTCCGCGCCACGCCTGACCAGACCACCCGCTCTTTTTGTCGCTGCCGTTCCTGTTCCATCAGGAGCTCGCGCCATACCGCCAATTCAGCATCGCTCACCGGTCGGGCGAGACAGAGCGAAACGGCCTGCTGCAATCGCTGTTCGCGATCGCCACTGATTTGCATCAGCCGCTGTCCGAGTGCTTGCGTGCATTCGACGAATGCGGGGTCATTGAGCAGCGTGAGTGCCTGGATTGGAGTGTTGGACCGGTCGCGGCGCGGGCATGGCTGATTGCCGTCCGGTACATCGAAGGCCGCCAGCATGGGGTACTGAAACGTCCGCTGCGCGTTGATGTACAAGCCACGACGAGGACGATCTCCGCGTGGCTCCATAAACCGTTCGTTCTTCAATTCGCCAAGCACTGCCAGTCCCTTGGGTAGCGGGGGCTGAATCGACGGGCCGCCGATCTCGCGCTGCAGCAAACCACTCACAGCCAGCGCCGCATCGCGGATAATTTCGCCTTCCAACGGTTGGCGGTTTTGGCGCGCCCACCACGTGTTGGCTGGGTCGTGCTCCAACAGCTCCGGCCGGTAGGTCGAAGCCTGGCGGTACGTGGCCGACATGACGATGGTACGGATCAGCGCTTTGCGACTCCATTTCAAGTCGATGAACTCCGCCGCCAGCCAGTCGAGCAATCCTTGATGTGTCGGTCGCTGACCGGTCTTGCCGAAGTTCTCTGGCGTGGTGACGAGTCCTGTGCCGAACAGATGCTGCCAGAAATGATTGATCTGCACGCGGGCCGTCAGCGGATTCCTCGGATCGACAATCCAACGGGCCAGATCGAGCCGATCGGGAGACTCATCGCGCGTTTTGAGTGGGGGCAGAAACGCCGGCGTCTGTGGCTGCACTTCGGCGCCCGGCGTGAGGAAATTGCCGCGGAGATGCACTCGCGTTGCCCGTCGCGCGGGCCGGAAGATACTGGCTTCACCCCCCGGCACATTCACGTCCGCATCATCCGCATTGTTAAAGAACGCATAGAAGCTGTAGTACTCGCGGTGCGCGATCGGGTCGAACTTATGCGAGTGGCACTGACAGCAGTTGAGCGTCAGCCCCAGCCAAACGCTGCCGGTTGTGTCGGTGCGGTCCTTCACCGCCTTCGAACGGAACTCCTCTTTGTCTGCACCGCCCGCGCCGTTGTGCAGCGTGTTGCGATGAAAGCCGGTCGCAACCAGTTGATCCGTCTTGGCCTCTGGGAGCAGGTCGCCCGCGAGTTGTTCGATGGTAAACTGGTCGAACGGCTGATCGCGATTGAGAGACTCAATCACCCAGTCGCGGAACCGCCAGGCACGCGGTCTTGGATTGTCGTTCTCATAGCCATCGCTGTCGGCATAGCGAGCCAAGTCGAGCCAATGCCGTCCCCAGCGTTCCCCAAAATGTCGCGACGCGAGCAGACGCTCGACGAGTTCCGCATACGCTTCGGGTCGACTGTCCTCGATAAGTTTCCGCACCTCTTCCGGCGTCGGAGGCAATCCCGTGAGATCGAACGACAATCGTCGCAACAACGTGAACCGATCCGCCTCGGGGGACGGAGCGATACCTTCGTGCTCGAGCCGCGCCAGTACAAACTGGTCGATGGGATTGTTGACCCAAGCCGTGTTGCGAACTTCCGGAACGGTCGGTTTGCGCAACGCCTGGAACGACCAATGCTCGGCGTCGGAATCCTTGCCGGCGAGGGCATCGGGCCAGACGGCACCCTGATCGATCCACGCGCGGAGTAATATCACCTGCTGTTCGGTGAGCGGCTCACCCTCGGGCGGCATGACGTCCTCATCGCCATTGCCGGTCACGCGCGCGATCAATCGGCTCTTCGCACTCGAACCAGGAACAATCGTGTCGCCCGAACCACCTCCCTGCTGCGCCGTGCGTCGCAGATCGAGCCGCAAGCCCCCTTCGCGATGTTCCGCCCCATGGCAGCGCTGGCACCGCTTCGCGAAGAGGGGCTGGATATCGCGAGCAAAATCGACATCGATCTTTTGGCCAGGCCGCCTGAAGTTCGACGCGTGAAAATCGCGCCGTGCCCGGCCGACCTGTGGGACAGGGAGACCATCATCAGCGCGGACGAGACGTGAGCTGAAACATTCGGCCGTCAACAGAACCAGCCCAAGACATGCCCAAGGGAACCGCGGCCAGCGTGTCCAGCAAACGTTCATCCTGGTTCCGCCCCCAAAACGAACCACAGCAACAAATGACTGACTGCGACCCTCGGCTGATCATACTGGATCAGCCAATTGTCCGCGCCACATCTCCAAACGAGCCGGCAATTGGTCCGGTCGAGCGGTCCCCGTTGTCGCCAACTGCTGGACGGTGATCGAGGCCACCAAGTTACCAATCAACGCCGCTTCGGGAAGTGTCGCTCCTGATGTCAGCGAGATCACGGCACCCGCGGTCACACTGTCGCCGGCACCGGTTGGGTCAATCGGCCCTTGGATACGAACTCCGGGCACATGAGTTATTGCCGGATCGCTGACCAACATCCCTCGCTCACCGAGAGTCACGCAGACCGGTGCGTGCGTCGTCGCCGTCAAAGTCGGGATCGCCGCTCGCAGGTGGTCGAGGTCCATCCGTTCGTGCGGCAGCGGATTCGCGTGCTGCACGGCCTCAAATTGATTCGGCTTAATGATGACATGTCGAAAATCGTGAATGTGCTTGCGGCTGTCGGCCCAAAATAGAACTTGCGGATGCCGCTGAGCACGCGCCGATAGAGCGGCCCGCATGGCCGTCGTGATCACCCCGCAGTCGTCTTCGACGACTTGGTCCACGATGATCACCGCATCGATCTGCGGCAGAAGGCGGTCGAGCGACTTGAGGACATCGTCGATCAACTCGGCCGGTGTTGGTTGGCGGTTCTTCGTGTCGTACCGCTCGTGTTCGCCCGCGAGGCTCGGATCAGACACGTTGCGTGGTTTGAGGTAGGTTGGCGTCATGCTCGAGCCACATGCCAATAGTCCGTCAGTCGAGCAGTTGATTCGTCGCAGACAACTCCGCAGGTCGAACGCCTCACCGTCGTCACCAACGATCCCGACCGCATGCAGCGTCCCGCAGCCGAGCGCGGCAAGATTGTTGACGACCGTCCCGGCGGCTCCCGCGAAACGTCGAATGGCCACGACTTGATGGGCGTTCAAGCCGGTCTCGAACGACGGCTCATCCAACGCCGGTTCGCATTCGAGGTACTTGTCGAGAAAAAAGTCCCCGATCACGGCAATCCGCCGTGTGGGAAACGTTGCGATCAATTCGGCAAGCCGTTCGGGAGACACGATCAATGACAAACCTTCGTGGCAGACACCGCCAGCATGGAACCGCGGACTTCCGCTTTAGAAACATTCGATCACGTGCTCGCCGCCATGAGCCGGATTGCCGATCAGTTTACGCTGTTTTGGATCGACGACGAAATCCAGAGCCGCCAAGGGAAGCTGACCGATCAACGCGGAGAACGAATTCGGAGCTTCGACGACATCCATCGTGCAACTTCGCCTTCAGACAATTCAACAGGGAACCGCGCCACTTTTTTTCCAGCGCCGACCAGCAGCGTTCCATGGGGATGTATTTGCTGTGATACGGCGGGAACGCCAACAATTTCCGCCATATTCTGTGAATCAATGCGTTGCTGGGATTCGTCGTCCCTACAATGGCCACGCTGCTGGAACTGCCGGGAGAATTCGAATCACTAAGAAAGACGACCCAATCATTGCCGCTGAGCGACAAACTCGGCATAAGATCTCAGAATCTGTCGGCCACGAACCGAAAAAACTAGTGGAGCACAAGCGCCAACTTCAAGAATGACACCGAAGGCGACTCGTCTCGCGAGGAGCGGGATCAGCCGAGCGTTCGGACGAAAACGCGGCATCACCCCGTCTCCTTCATTCCCTCGTTCTTTCAACCACGCACCCTCTCACGCATCCGAATCAAACAAGAAGCTCGAATATGTCAACCGCCACCGAACCACGCTCGCACGCTCCGTACGCGGAGCCGGACGAGTACATTGACTATCAGCTTCGGAAGACGCAGACGAGCATCAAGCGGACGGACATGCTCACGGCGGCGGCCGTCGCGGTCACGGTGTCGATCGGATACGTGCTGCTGTTCGTGCTGAGCGATCATTGGCTGTTTGATGACGGCGTCGGCGGCACGCTGCGAGTGTTGATGTTCCTGCCGGTGATGGGCTTTCTCGGCTGGCTGATCGGGGCGAAAGTGATTTGGCCGGCGTTGAAAAACGTCAGCGGGCTGTTCGCGGCGAAGACGCTAGAAGCGTCGTCCGCGGAATTCCGCAGCAGCTTGCTGAGCCTGATTGACCTCCAGCGAGCCAACCGGCCAGTCTCTCCCGCGATCCTGGCCACGATGGAGAAGCGCATCGCCATCACGCTTACGAAACTTGATGTCGAGGATGCGATCGACAAGCGACCGTTGCTCCGCACGCTGTATGTGTTGTTTGGCATCGTCGTGGCGTTCTGCCTTTATTCGGTGCTCAGTCCGAAGAAGCTCGGTCCGGCGGTGCTGCGAGCCATCGCGCCATTCACGAACGTCACACCCGCGACGCAGACCGAAATCCTGGAAGTCAAACCGGGAGACGCGAAGCTCCGAGCCGGCGGTTCGTTGCCAATCTCGGTTCGGCTACGCGGAAAGATTCCGAACAAAGTTTTGTTGCTCTACACGACCTCTGACCGCCGTTTTGTGGACGAACCGTTTGAACTCGGCCAAACGAAAGACCCATTTCAATTCGAGGACACCCTCGGCGAGGACGGTCAAGGGCTGTTGCAGAGCCTCACGTATCGAGTCGTCGCGGGAGATGCTCAATCGTCCGACTACCAAGTCACAATCATCACGCCGCCGTCGGCCACGGTCACCGAGGTTCGCTTCGACTACCCGGAATACATGGAGCTTGACCCCCGCACACAGCCTGGCGGGGCGATCGACGTTTGGGAACAGACCACCGTGACGATCAAGGCCGCCGCGAACGTCCCGGTACATCACGGCGAGTTTGAACTCGCGGACACCGAGGATTTTGCGAACGCATATCCCGGCAGTACGGTCAAAGTGGAAAATGGCATGCAACTGACGATCGCTTGGCGAGCCGACCCGCGACAACGCGACAGCAAGTTTCCGAAGTTTTATCGCGTGAAAGTCTGGGACGCCGACGGCAACCCGGATCCCAAGCCGGCGATTTATCCGATCAACGTTCGACTCGATCTGCCGCCGCAAGTCGCGCTGATTGAGCCGACTACGGACCTCAAGCTGCCGGCCAACGGCGCCGTGCCGCTCGTCGTCGCCGCGCGCGATCAGGACTTCAAACTTCGCACCGTCTCGCTGAAGATCGCACGCGACACGAACGACGTGTTGGACGAAACGCTTTTCGACGGAGATCAACAAGAAGTCACGCTCAAGCACGACTTTCACCTTGAACCGCTAAGGCTGAAAACGGGCGACAGAATCAGAATTTGGATCGAGGCTCAAGACAACCGCCCGCAGACGCACAACCTCGCCAAGACCGAGCCGCTGACGATTGAGATCGCCGATCGCGTCTCGAAGGACGAAGCCAAGAAGCAGCTCGACGAACGGAAGCAAGAGCAACAGAAGAAACTCGATCAAGCTCGCGAGAACAACAACGACGAAGCGGCCGAACGCCCTGAACAACAGCCGTCCGACCTCAAGCCGAATCCCCCATCGGACGACTCCCGCGACCCGATGCCGCGCGACGCCAATAACCAACCCGATCCCGATGCTGCTAAACAGGATCAACCGAATCAGGACGCCAAGTCCCCGCCGAATAAATCCCAACAAGAGAACAAAAACGGCAAGGGCCCAAGCGGCGCTTCCGGCCAACAGCAAAAGGGCGGCGAGAAGTCCCAGAAAAGGTCCGATCCGACCGGCAAGTCCGGCGAGCAGCAACCCAGCAAGAAGGACGAGA
The DNA here is from genome assembly GCA_964589725.1 of uncultured Planctomycetaceae bacterium. Lineage (GTDB taxonomy): Bacteria > Planctomycetota > Planctomycetia > Planctomycetales > Planctomycetaceae > CAYSHJ01. The sequence goes on along the minus strand of CAZPUJ010000525.1, from coordinate 280 downwards.
CATCTCCCAACGGCAAGCCGGGCAAACAGTCGTTGAAGAACGACGGGACTGACGACGACAAGGCGCTGGAGAAGATCGCTCAACGCGAAAACAGAAACCGCCCGCCGCAAGGCGATCAAGAGAAGCAACCGTCTCAGCGTAAAGCGAGCGACGAATCGACTGGCGAGAAACAGACCGGCGAGAAACAGACCGGCGAGAAACAGACTGGCGAGAAACAGACCGGTGAGAAGCAGACCGGCGAGAAACAGACCGGCGAGAAACAGACTGGCGAGAAACAGAC
>CAZPUJ010000524.1:0-4431 GCA_964589725.1 uncultured Planctomycetaceae bacterium | reverse complement strand
GGAAAAGGCCGAGTTTCAAGGCAAGTCGGTGCCCTGTCGCTGGCTGGAGTTCAAAGTCCAAACCGGCAAGAAGAGCGAAGCGGGAATCAACCCCGGTCCGGTGGGAGCGTCGATCTACAAAGTGCTGGTCCCCGAGCAGCGTGTCATTGGCAAACTCGAAGACGACGAAACGATTCCCGTCTCGTTCCTGCCGGTCGTGAAAGGCTTTCGCAAAGACGGCGAGAAGGAGGCCGAACCGATCGCCGGTTCAGTGTTTCAGATCTATCCGAAGATCGCGCTCATCCGGCATTATCAAACGCTTGAAAAGGATGGCGATCAGCCGGAAGAGTTGCCGCTTGGCGTCGGGGCCGTCGTGACTCAAAAATGGAAAGGCAAACACGAGGCGGAAAACCTCGCGAATCACTCGGTGCAAGAAGCCGAACTGTGGCGCAGCGACGACGTCCCCTTCGGCTTGGCTCAGTGGACCGTCAAGATCGTGATGGAACGCAAAGCGGACAACGAGCCACGCACGTCGTTCAAGCAAGTCAGCCAAACACTGGCCGAGATGAAGGCTCAAGAGCAAGGCACCGATGCCAAGAGCGAAATCGTCGCTCCGTAGGCGCTCGCAGGTTGAACCTCGTTCCCACGCTCTGCCTGGGAACGCAAACTCCGACGCTCCGCGTCGCCCGCGAGACGCAGAGCGCCAAGACGTGCGTTCCCACGCAGAGCGTGGGAACGAGGGATCAACACAAATCGCCGTGAACCGCTATTTGGAGCGCGACTTCAACCGCTTGCCAGTCGTCAAATTTTTCGGAATGCCATCCGGAAACTTCTGACCGAGCCATGCTTCGATGCGGTCCCGGCGATGCTCCGGATACGGGTGCGATGACAGCCATTCCGCCTGACGATTGCCTTTCGAGACCTCGGAGAGAATCTTCATCACGCCGAGCATCTGCGACGGGTCGTAGCCAGCCGCGACCATCGCTTCGAGTCCGAATTGGTCCGACTGCGATTCATCCTCGCGGCCGTACTTGAGTTGCACCATCGAATTGACCATCGCGGCCACGGCCTGGTTCGAGCGGCCGGAATGTCGCTCATCGCTTCCGGCCACGCCAACCGCCGTCACCAGTAACTGGCCAAGTTCCCCTTTGGCCAGATGCTGCGCTCCGTGCCGATGGATGACGTGACCGATTTCGTGGCCCAACACGCCGGCGAGTTGAGCTTCGTTCTCCAGCCGTTTGAGCAACCCGACGGTGATGAAAATCTGACCGCCCGGCAACGCGAACGCATTCACCGTGTCGGGATCACGCAGCAAATGAAACTGGAATTGATACTCGCTCTTGCGAGCGACGCTTTCGGCCGCCAGTCGCTCGCCGACTTCGCGGACAAGCTGCGTTGCCGGCTGTCGCCGCTCGACCTCGCCTCCCATCTGCTGTGCCATCGCCGGAGCCGACTGCACTCCCAAGGCGATTTCCTGCGAAACAGACAAGGCCACGCGCTGCTTCTCACCTGTGATCGGATTCATTTGCGTGCGGCCGACGTACTGAAACAGCCCGATCACAACGAGCACACCCGCAATGATCCACTGCGGCCGAATACGGAATCCTCGACGATTTGGTCCCAACTCGTATGACATCTCGGTGAACCTTGGCCACTCAAGCCATGATATCGTCAATCGGCTGACCATACTGAGCGATCGGCACGGGGCGACCGAGGCGATCATGAATCAGACAATGCGGGTCGATACCCAAACACGAGTAAATTGTCGCGCTGATGTCGGCATGGCTGACCGGACGGTCCTTGACCCACGCGGCCTGATCGTCGGACGCTCCGTAAACCGAACCTCCACGGATTCCCGCTCCGGCGAACAACACCGAGTAGCAGTGAATCCAGTGGTCGCGGCCGGCGTCCTTGTTGACTCGCGGCGTGCGGCCGAAGTCGCTCATCACCACGACCAACGTTTCGTCCAGCAGCCCGCGCAGGTCGAGGTCCTCCATCAACGACGCGAACGACATGTCCACGACCGGTAGATATTTCTTCAGGATTTGGAAGTTCCACATGTGCGTGTCCCAACCGAAATCCTGAAACGTGCCGCTGCCGAGCCGGCCGTTGTACCAATCCCACAACACGGTCACGAACCTCACACCGCTTTCGACCAGATTCGCCGCGATAAACGTGCTGTTGCCGAACAACGTGTCGCCATACCGCTCGCGGACTGTCGCGTCGATACGCTTTGGATCGAACGCTGCCTTCAACATATTCGAGGTCAGCACATCGAATGCCTTTTGCTGGAAGCGGTCGAACCCGGAGAGCGCCGCCTGCATGACCGGCCCGCGTAATTGCTGATCAAGTTGCTCGAGCAGCCCTTTCCTCTGGCTGAGCCGATCAATCGTCACACCCTGCGCGAGCACATTGTCGGGCAGATGCGGGACGCCCTTCACGAGCGCCGGGTCTTCACGCACGTCGATGCGCACGCCGGGATCGGTCGTCGGCGTACACATTGCTTCGAGTGGGTCGTAGCGTTGGCCCAGGAACCCGGCATACGGCCCCGCCTTTGTCGTACCTCCGCCCCAACCGAGCGGCGCGGGCAAGTGGACGTACGCCGGCAAGTCATCCGGCGGCACGGGACGATTCGCAAACGCCGGCAACGCGCGCTGCTGTTTCAAATACTCGACGACCGAACCCATGCTCGGTGGGTACGAGTCCTTCAGTGGCCGCAGGTCTTCCAGAAACTGATCCCAGCCCGTGAAGCTGGGCATCGTGTTGTGGCAGTTCGAACGATTGATGACCGAGCGCACAATCGCCGCTTTGTGCATCCACTTCGCAGATCGCGGCAAGTGTTCGCAGATTTGAATGCCGGAAGCGCTCGTCGCGATCGGATGGAACTCGCCGCGCACCTCGAGCGGCGCTTGCGGCTTCATGTCGTACATGTCCTGCGTCGGAGCACCGCCGTGTAAGTACATGACGATGACGCTCTTCGCCTTGCCCGGCCGACGGGGTTGCGGTCGCTCGGCCTCGGCTCGCAGCACGCTCGGTAGCGACAACCCGCCAAGCATCCCCAGCGTGCCGACTTGTAGCGTCTCGCGGCGAGTGACTCCGTCGCAGAATCGCCGCGGTCCACCGAGCATTTTGAGCATGACGAGGTTCCCATTTGGCATTCGTCGTGGCCAAACATCGGCCGTTTCTGATGCGACTCTGAACGTAACGGAACTCGCCGGCGATCACAAGCGGCGTTTCTCCACCGATCATGGCGGACACCGCCGGCACCGACCGCGTGATGCAACGCGAATTGACCAACTTTCGTCGCTTGGCCTACAGTCGTGACACGCGAGCAATAATTTGCAATCCGAAATCCTCGATCCGAAATCGCATGACTCAGCCGTTGGTCTCAATCGTCATTCCGCACTTTCAGACGCCCGAATTGGTGCGACTCTGCCTGCGGTCGATTCGCCAGCACACACGCGACGTGCCGTACGAAGTCATCGTCGTGGACAACGACTCGCGCGATGATCGCTCGCTGAACTTTTTGCGGTCCGTCGAGTGGATCAAACTGATCGAACGAACCGAAGTCAGCGACAACCCGGCGACCGCTCACAAAGAAGCCGTCGACCTGGGCTTCGCGGCGGCAAGCGCGCCGTTCGTGATGGCCTTTCACACCGACACCATTCCGATTCGACACGACTGGCTATCGTGGCACGTCGCTTACCTGACGGCCGATTCGCGGATCGCGGCGGTTGGAACTTACAAGCTGGAACTCAAATCACCTTGGCTGCTGCGCCTGCGAACGTGGACAGACAGACTGTTGAGTTCGCGTCGCCGCTCATCGGAGCAAGGCGATCACCGTCCGTACATCCGCAGCCACTGCGCGCTCTACCGCCGCGACGCCCTCGAACAATTGGGCCTGCGCTACAACGGTGACCCGACCGCGACAGCCGGTTGCGACATCCACTTCGAACTCGAACGACATGGCCACATCGCCAAGTTGCTCAGCGTCGAGGAGACTTTGCAGCGCGTTGTCCACTTGAATCACGGCACGATGGTTTTACTTCCGGAACTTGGAGCACCACGCCGCACGATCCGCAAAGGCCGCACGCGCATCGAACGCTTCTTGACTCGCCCGGAGATCCGCGACGTTTGCGACAACGCGTCGTTAGACAAGGCCGCGTGATTTGTGCGCCTGGTTCCCCGCCCGCCGACGTCGGGTAGTGTCCTAATTTGAAATCGGCCAAAAATAGTTGGCCGGCGGTGGGAGTTACCAAATTTTGATCTCTACGTCCTCAGCCCAAAGTCTGACATACCGTTGCAGCCACGCTTTAGTGGGTTTTGTCGATTCACAGACCAGAATCAGCGGCGTGTAGAATGCGACCGTCAAGCCTATAGCAATGGGATGACTGGGGCGAGACGAAACCAGTCGCGCTGCCGGCCCGATACTCAGCGGATACAGCACCAGCA
>CAZPUJ010000523.1:0-6497 GCA_964589725.1 uncultured Planctomycetaceae bacterium | reverse complement strand
TTGCCGCCCGCGGACCACATGTTGGCCTTCAGATCGGGATGGTTGTAATCGACCCCGGTATCAATCACCGCGACGACGATGTTCGCTGCTTCGCGGAAGCTGGGCCACACCTGCGGTGCGCGGATATTCTGCATCCCCCACAATTGGTCGAAGAAGGGATCGTTAGGAGTGGTGCTGGAGATGGTTGGCGGAGCCATCGCGGTCTGCTCGACGGGCCAGGCCGACATCACGTAGTCCGGAGCCGCATGCACCACCGCGTCGTCCGCCAACAGTGCGTCGACCGTCTTGGAGGATACGGCCTCTTCCGGTTCAACCAGCAAGAACGAACCGTGTTCGTAATCCTCGACCGTTCTCAGGCCCGCGGCTTGCAGTGTGGCGTCCAATGGTTTTCGGTCTCGACCCGAATAACTGATGAGCAGTCTCGCGCCTTTCCCCTCAACCTTCGGTGCGTTGGAATTGACGGCGATCGACATCGCCTGGATGTTCTTCTTTTCGCCCGACGGGACGTCGAAAACAGCCCGACCGCGCCGGCAAACCCCCAGGAAACGACAATCGGGACAATCGGAATGTCTCAAAAGATCAAGTTCCGGGGCGAGACGCTTCTCCTGGCTTGGCTTCGGCCGTACGTGGCACCTTTCGCCCGATCGTGCGTCGCGACAGAGTAAAACCCCCACGAGCGCAGCACTGAAGCATATTGCCATTCGCGTGATCATGAATTCCTCGGCGGTGCCATCCTTGACAGCGAGGTCAGACAGGTCTGGTGCTTTTAGTTGAGGCTGGTTTCTATGCCTAGATCAATCAATGAATTCGTGGAGTTCTTTGGAACACGCTGTGAATTCCGTAATCCTTTGCGATCTCTGCGGCCTTCTGTTCAATCGAAATGAACCCCATGTCTCAAGATCATTTCTTGACCAGAAGGGCTTCAAATCGTCATCGCCAGGAAGCCACCATCGACCACGATGTTTTCGCCGGTTAAAAAGCTACCGGCTTTGGGCGAGGCCATCAGCAAGATCGCTCCAGCGAGCTCATCGGGGTTACCGAAGCGTTGCATCGGCGTGTGCCGCATGATGTTTTCGACGCGTTCCGGCGTGAGTACTTCGCGGTTTTGCTCGGCGGGGAAAAAGCCGGGGGAGATCGCGTTCACGCGGATGCCGTGCGGTGCCCACTCACGAGCGAGGTTTTGCGTCAGGTTGAGCAACGCCGCTTTCGTCGCTGAGTACGTGAAGACTCGCGACAGAGGTACGACCGCGCTCAACGACGCCACGTTGATGATCGACCCGCCGCGTCGTTTATCGAGCAAAAACTTGCCAAACACCTGGCATGCTAGCCGTACCGTGTTGAGATTGACGTTGAAGATGTGCTCCCACTCGTCGTCGCTGATCTCCAAGAACGGCGTCGGCGAATTCGCTCCCGCGCCGTTGATGAGCACATCGCAGCCACGTCCGCAATTGTCGAGATGACGGATGATCGCCTCCAGGTCCGCTCGACGGGTTGCATCCGCCCGAAAGAACTCCGCGCTGCCGCCGGCATTTTTGATGCTCGCCGCGCGTGCGCTGCCGTCCTGGGCATCTCGCCCCACGACCAGCACATGAGCACCCGCCCCGGCCAGAGCAGCGCAGAAGGAACCACCCAACGTGCCGGTGCCGCCGATCACAACAGCGGTCAGACCGTCGAGGCCGAAAAGGGATTGCAGATAATTTCGCGGCGATGACGCATTCATGGGTGATACCTTACTTCAAGAGATGTGGGCAGCAGGAGCGACATCATGTTGAAGAGCCTCGAATTTTCCTTGTGAGACCTTCAAAAGATGTCGCGAACCGGCAGGCTCAGCTCGGGAAACAGCACCGATTGGACGTCGTCTTTGCCGCGGAACACTCCGTGAACGGTGTACTTGCCGCTGCGCAGCTTGAGCACGGTGACTTCGGTCTTCTCCAGATCGACAATCCAGTACTCCGAAATCTTAGCGGCGGCGTAGGCGGCGCGCTTCACGACCATGTCACGACGTCGATTCTCCACACCCTCACTGACCACTTCGACGACCAGATCGGCGCTTTCCCAAAACTTCGTCTCTTTGGGATTCGACGACAACTTTTGTTGGCGTTTGAAGATGACATCCGGCTCGCGGTACTTGCGTTGATTGACCTTCACCGGCATCGGAGCGGCCAACACCTTTCCGAGATTTCGGGATCGAACAAACGCTCGCAGCGCTTCCGCGAGGTTCAGAACAACGTCTTGGTGGTATTCGGATGGCATCGGCAGCACCTCAACGTGGCCATTCGTAAATTCGACCAACATGCCTCCGGGAAGATCCAAATATTCTTCCTCGGTCCAGGTGCCTTGGTCGGGATACAACAACGCCATGTCCCAAGTCGGCCGCCGCCCTCGATATTTTTTGGCGACAGCTTCCAGCGTTTGAGTCATCATCGTTCGGCCCCTCCAGTTTATGCGTGAACGATGCCAGTATGCGTCCTGTCGTGCCACGCGCCAACAGAGTTGCTCAACCGATGAACTCCAACTCAACCGGCTTGGGGATGATCCGGGCTTCGTAAGCTCTACGGAGCAGCAGCGCGACGGCTTCGCGGCCTCTTGGGCCGAAGTCCAGCGTCCAGTCGTTGACGTACATGCCGACGAACTTGTCAGCTTGGCTGCGGTCGAGATTTCGGCCGTATTGCAGTGCATGGTTGAGAGCCTCTTGGCGGTGAGCCAGACCGTACTGAATGCTCTGCTTGAGCAATGCCGTCACCTCATCCATGCTTTGCCGGCCGAGGTCTTTGCGGATCGCGTTGCCTCCCAGCGGCAGAGGCAGGCCGGTCTCGCCGTGCCACCAGCGGCCCAGGTCCACGACCAAGTGCAGGCCCTGATCTTGAAAGGTCAATTGCCCTTCGTGAATGATCAATCCGGCGTCGGCTTTCCCGGCCTCAACGATGTTGAGAATCTCGTCGAACGGATACACCTCGAAGGTGAACGTGTCGCCGAGACACAGCTTCAGAGCCAGAAACGCCGTAGTCAGCGTGCCGGGTACGGCGATCTTCTTGCCTCGTAGGTCGCCAATCCCCATCGGCTGCCGAGTCACGACCATCGGGCCGTAGTTATCTCCCATCGACGCCCCGCAGGCACATAGCGCGTATTTGTCGGTGACGTACGCATACCCATGCAGGCTGACGGCCGTCAGTTCCAATTCGCCGCGCTGAGCACGATGATTGAGCGTCTCGATGTCCTGCAACGTGTGCGTGAAGCGGTATTCGCCCGTGGGAATCTTGTCGTTGGCCAAAGCATGAAACATGAAGGCGTCATCGGGATCGGGGCTGTGTCCGACGTTGATTGTGATTGGCATGGATGAGAATCTTGGGGTTTGAGGATTCGAAAAGCATCCGGCGGAAGGCTAGATATCCCGCCGAGCCCTCGCAAGCGACAGTCATCGGGAAGTAACCGTCGAACATGACCCGGATTCACAGGCCGATCTCGACGCCGGATGGCACGGGCCATGAGACCCATTGGCTACCGTTGTTGTCACAACTATCATCTATCATCTGCTCGGTCGCATCGGACACAGTTGGAGTACCCTTCTGGAGTACCCTTCACACGAACCCGAAGCGTCAGCGAGGGCAGAGGAAATAGGCCCTCGTTTACGTTTACGGTTCGGGTTCGTGTCAGACTCGACCGTGCGAGGCATATACTCAAGCCCCATCGCGGTTACTCAATCCCCATCGCGGTGAAACGCGAGGACGCCAGAAACACTCGGAGATTCGTTCGATGGCGGCAAGCCGCACGTGTCGGCTGGTCACGTTGGGTTGCAAGGTGAACCAGTACGAGACGCAACTGGTTAGGGAGGCCTTGCTGCGCGCGGGGTTCCGCGAGGCGGCGGCACAGGAGCCGGCAGACTTGAGTGTTCTCAACACTTGTACGGTGACGGAGAATGCTGATTCGCGCGGACGGCAGGTCGTGCGGCAAATGGCTCGCGAGAATCCAGCGACGCAAACGATCGTGATGGGTTGTTATGCCACTCGCGAGCCGGATTCGCTCGCCGCGCTGCCGAACGTCATCGAGGTCGTTCCCGACAAGCGCGAGCTGCCCGACGTGTTGCTGCGGCTAGGAGTCAGCGAGTTCCCAACAGGCATCAGCCGCTTCGACGGGCACAAGCGAGCGTTCGTGAAAGTGCAAGACGGCTGCCTCTTGAAGTGCTCGTACTGCATCATTCCGCACGTGCGACCGCGGTTGGAGAGCCGCTCGCCGGATGACATTGAAGACGAAGTGCGGCGGCTGTTGGATTACGGCTATCGGGAAATCGTGCTGACAGGTATTCATGTCGGCCACTATGGTGTCGACACGACGCGCGGGCGCTCGGGGCGCGAACCGTTTCGATTGTGGCATCTGTTTCAGCGTCTGGATCGGATTCCGGGCAAGTGGCGTTTACGGCTGTCGAGCATTGAGGCGGCCGAGGTCAACGATGACTTCATCTCCGCCGCCGTCGATTGCGAGCACTTGTGTCCGCATTTTCATCCGGCCTTGCAGAGCGGTTCGGATTCGGTGCTGGCCCGCATGCGTCGAAGATATCGCGTCGAGCGATTCCTCGAAACCATCGCGACGATGCGCAATCGCATGCCGAACCCGGCGTTCTCGACCGACATCATCGTCGGCTTTCCGGGCGAGACCGACGCCGAGTTTGAACAGACGCTCGACACTTGCCGCCGCGCCGAATTCATGAAGATTCACACCTTCCCGTTCAGCCGTCGACGCGGGACTCGCGCAGCAACGATGCCGAATCAAGTGCCCGCCGAAATCAAACGGGCTCGCTGCCAAGAACTCGCCAAGCAAGAGGCCGAACTGACTCGACATTATCAATTGTCGCTGTTGGAAACCGAGGTCGAAGTGCTCGTCGAAGGACTCTCGGAATCGCGACCCGGCTTCGTCCACGGCATGGATCGCCGCTACATGACCGTCGAATTGCCAGGCAATTCGTGCGATTTGGGCCATCTTGTGGCCGGGTATTTCCGGAGAGAGGTGGATGGGAACTTGGCGGCTGACCGACTTTCCGGACCACATTGGGCGAGCGTGTTCGCCCCGGAGTGCTTAGAATCCCGATCCTGCTGAACGCGGCCAGGAGGGTGGGTGTTTGCAACGGAACTGACTTCGGCAGCCGCGAACAATCGGTGCAAACTTCGAATCCTTCAGGAACTCGAACCGTAACAGGAGCATGGCATGGCTCTGCCTGATCTGCCCACCACCTACACCACGCTCGAAGAGTGCGGCAACGTGCTCATTGTGGGATTCAAGATGAAGATGCTCAACGATGAAGAAAACATCGAACAATTGGGGCAGGAATTGTTCACGCTGGTGGAACAGTACAACTGGTTGAAGGTCGCCGTAGATATGTCGAACGTCGAGTACCTTACGAGTTCGGTGATCGGCAAAATCATCACGTTGCATCGGAAACTTCATCGCCATCATGGCGAAATGGTGCTGTTCGGTCTCACGGACGGAGTGGCCACGATTCTGCGAACCAGCAAGCTGCTGAGCTACTTCACGGTCGCCGATAACAAGACCGCCGCCCTGGCTCAGCTCGCGTGAGTTCGCCGAAAACCCACTCGCTGTTGAGGACCGATCCCGCATCCGTCCGCGGTTTCTTTTCGGCGTCTGGATTGCGAAGAGGGTAAAGCAGATCGTGGCACCCCTGATCGTGATTGAAGGAATCGACGGCTCGGGCAAGGGGACTCAGGCGAAGGAACTGTTCCACCGTCTGACCGCTGCCGGACGCCGCGTGCATCTGTTGAGTTTTCCGCGCTACCGCGAAACCCTCTTCGGTCGCGCGATCGGCGATTTCCTGAACGGGCGGTTCGGACAATTGGACGAAGTACATCCGTTTCTGGCGGCGACGCTTTACGCCGCCGATCGCTTCGAATCGAAGGACGTGTTGCGTGAAGGTCTCGAACAAAGCGAGGTCGTGATCTGCGACCGCTACGTGCCCTCGAACTTGGCGCATCAGGGAGCGAAGCTCGACGCCGAGTCCCGTCGCGAACTGTTGCAGACGATCGAACGCATCGAGTTCGACGTGTTCGGCCTGCCACAACCTCGATTGGTCATTCTGCTCGACATCCCCGTGGAAGCGGCTCAACGAAACGTCGCGGCTAAAAAGCCACGCTCGTACACTGACAAAGCGGCCGACCTGCAAGAAGCTGACTCCGCCTACCTGCAACGCGTGCGAGACGTTTATCTCGAACTAGCGGCGACCAGCGATCGCTGGTATCGCATCGAGGCCGTTCGCGGCGGCAGGCTGCGAAGCATCTGCGACGTCGCTGATGAAATTTTCCAGCGTGTCAACGACTTGCTGTGCGAGATCGGCGACGATGGACAAAGCCTAACACAGCCCGCATGATTCCGCCCTTTCGCGGCACTGGCGAGGTGCGCATGGATCCGGCGATTCAATTGGCGTTGTATTCGGCCGTGATCATCGCAGCGTCGATGGCCGGAGGCTGGGCTCCGTCGGCCATGCGGTTCAC
>CAZPUJ010000522.1:0-19324 GCA_964589725.1 uncultured Planctomycetaceae bacterium | reverse complement strand
TACTGCAACGCATCGGCCTCTTTCACGCCGCGGCACGTGCGCCCGATGATGACTCCCAATTCCAATTCCCAATCGATGTGCTCGGGCGAAACCGTGGGAATGCGGACTGGATCGCCCGGATGAGTCAGAGTGGTTAGCGGCGGCTTCATGAAGACATACGGAAACGTCTGCGCTCGCTCGGTCGCTTTGCCGCCCCCCTCTTCGATGTGCTTCGAGTAGTTCCCCGCCAGCAGCAACAGCTTCGAGGGCGTCGGCACCGGAACCAGCAACTTCACGGAGTGTATGGGCACACGCAGCGCGGCGAGTTCACGCTCCGATAACCCGCCCAACCGCTGTTGGATGTCCCTCACGATCTGCCGCTGGCCACCACCGGGCAACGCGACGAGCACGCTTTCCATCGCCGGACCACCCATTCCGAAGTTCGCCGCTGCCGCCGACAAGGGAATGACTGCCAAGTCGTCGTAAAAGCCGAGTTGTTGAGTTTGATTCTGTTCAAAGCGACAAATGCGCATAGGGAAGTTCCTCACGAGACAGATGATTGATTTCTCTCACGGACGAGATTGAGCCAGAATATCAATCCTTGCTCGATTCATCTTCGGTTTGGGAGTAATTCCACACGGCTGGCTAATTCTTCAATCTGCGTCTTGGTTGAAATACAAGCCCGAAGCGCAAGCGAGGGATTTCTGCGGATTCCCTCGCTTGCGCTTCGGGCTTGTATGCCTCCACAGACCACGCAACCGGACCAATGAGCCGGCCGTGCCTGACTCGCTTGCCAACTCACTCACCAAACTGCACTCTGTTATCACCGGGCGAAACAGACCTAGGCTCTGCCGTGACTGGCGACTGTCCCAAGTCCCATCGGGAAATCTCTCATGGCCATTTCTTCCGCGGAAGCGAATTCATCGTCGGACGCTTTGGCCAAGTTGCGAATTCAACGCGCCGAAGCGCCAGCGAAAGGCTCGTGGCTCAAGAGATCATTGAGACGGTTTCTCGTTGTGGCAGCCCTGCTTGGGACCGTTGTTGTCGGTGCCGCGTTGGCCATCAAGAACGACTGGATTTCTGTCGGCCGGAATTGGCTGACGGTCCCGGAGATGATGCAGTCGCGGCCGGAAGTTCGGCTGGCATCGGTGACGGTCGAGTCCGGCCGATCCGCCGACGCCTTGGTGGTCGCAACCGGTTACTTGGAGTCTCGGAGGCAAGCCAAGATCGGCGCGCGGGCTCCGGGGCGAATCGAGTTTGTGCATGTCGAGGAAGGGAGTCGAGTCGAGGTGGGTCAGCTGTTGGCAGTTCTCGAACACGCCGATCTGGAGGCCTCGCTGTCGGCGACCGAAGCGACGTTGTCGCGCGCCAATGCCGCGCTCGCCGAGCAAGAAATCATGATCCTTCAGAATCAACGCGAATTTGAGCGCGCGGAACGGCAGTGGAAGTCCAAGACGATTTCGGATTCCGAGTATGACGAGAAGAAGTTCAAACACGAGGGAGCCGTCGCGCGCCGCGCCTTACTGGCTGCCGAAATTGGTCTGGCCGAAGCGCGGGTGCGCGAGGCGCAGCAGATGAAAGCCAACATGTTCATCAAGGCTCCGTTCAATGGCACGGTGATCTCCAAGGATGCCGAGGTGGGCGAATCGATTCTGCCCGGCGGAATGGGGGAGGCCTCCGGCCGCGGCTCCGCAGTGACGGTGGCCGACCTGGACCATTTGGAAGTGGATTGCGACGTGAAGGAAGATTTCATCAGCCGAGTTGTTCCGGGGCAGTTGGCCGAAGTCGCCGTGGATGCCGTTCCGGGTTTTCGCTATCAGGGCCGCGTCCGCAAGATCATCCCGATGGGGGACCGGGCACGAGCCACGATCAAGGTGAAGGTGGAGATCAGCAAAGTCGATGACCGGCTCTTTCCAAATATGAGCGCCACGGTTTACTTCCTGCCCGCAGAAACGACGATAACGGCCGAAAAGCCTTCGCACCGGATTTTTTGCGACAGCCAGGCGATTCGATCCGACAATTCCGGTCGCTTCGTGTGGACCGTGGACGATCAAGATCGCGTACGCCGTTTGGATGTGACGACCGGCACCGAACGAGACAAGCGCACCGAGATCACCAACGGTCTTTCCGGCGGCGAGCGCGTCATCATCACGCCTCCGGAAATTCAGTCAGGGCAGCTTGTGAAGATTGGACGTTAGCCTAAAGTCCGGGAGAACACCTTTGGCTGAAGCACACCACGAAAACGGCGAACCGATTGTCGCCGTCCACGACGTTTACAAAGAATTTCACCGCGATGCGATCACGATCCCCGTCCTGATGGGCATCAATCTTCAGCTCAATCCCGGTGATTATTTGGCGCTCATGGGGCCGTCAGGCTCCGGCAAATCCACGTTGCTGAACCTGGTCGCGGGCTTGGATCGACCGACCTCCGGAACCGTGACCGTGTGCGGGCAGAGTCTGGAGAAAACGTCCGAAAGCCAACTGGCGCGGTGGCGCTCGCGACACATCGGCTTCATCTTCCAGCTCTACAACCTGATTCCCGTACTCACGGCGTTCGAGAATGTCGAGCTGCCGCTGACGCTGACTTCGCTATCGCGGCGGGAACGCCGGGAGCACGTCGAGGCGGCGCTGCAAGTGGTCGGATTGAGCGACCGTGCGGATCATTACCCCCGTCAATTGTCCGGCGGCCAGGAACAGCGAGTCGCCATCGCTCGCGCCATTTCCACCGATCCGACCTTGCTGGTGGCGGACGAGCCGACCGGCGATCTCGACGCCAAGTCAGCGGGTGAAATCCTGGATCTGATGGAACGACTAAATCGCGAGTTTCACAAGACGATCATTATGGTGACGCACGACCCCGACGCGGCGGCTCGCGCGAAGCAAGTGCTGCATTTACAGAAAGGCGTGCTGGTCGAGGGATCGCACGAGTAGGTCAGCCTTTCCAGGCTGACCATCCGGAATTCAATCGACCTTCCAAATGAAAACATCAGGCTGGAAAGCCTGACCTACGTTCGCGGCAAAGGAGTCATCTCCATGCAAGTGCTCCTCTACATGTGGCGCAATTTGAAACGCAATAAACTTCGCTCATCGCTGACGATCTTGTCGGTCGGATTCAGCCTCTCGCTCATGACCGTGCTGCACGGCTACATGGCCATGCAGGGCGAGTGGGGCAAAGAGGCCGAGAAGTATCACCGCATCGTGGTCATGAACAGCCAAGGGTTTTCCGGGCACTTGCCGATCGCGTATGTCGATCGCATCACCAGCACACCGGGGATCAAGGCCGCGACGCCGTATGCCTGGTACGGCGGCAACTACAAAGAAGAGCAAATGCCGTTCGCGCAGTTCGGGTGTGATCCCAAAATCGCTTTTGACGTGTGGGATGAATTCAGCATCGCGCCGGCGCAACTTGAAGAGTGGCGGAAGACTCGCAGCGGTTGCGTGGTCGATCGGCGGCTGGCCGAGAAGCGCGGCTGGAAAATCGGCGAACGGATTCCGCTGAAGGGAACCTTCTATCCGTTCGACTTGGACTTGGTTCTCTGCGGCGTGTGGGATTCGCCCAAGAACACCGACTCGCTGTGGTTCAATTGGCATTACCTCGACGAGGGACTGCGGCAGATGAACGCACCGGGATCGGGCAATGCGGGGACCATCTTCGCGAGAGTGGACAGTTCGGACGCGATGGCCAACGTCTCTCAGTCCATCGACGAGCGCTTCGCGAGTTCCGACAACCCCACTCGAACACAGACCGAAGCCGCCTTCGCCCAGATGTTCACGGACATGCTGGGTAACGTTCAGGCTTACATTCGCAACATTGGCCTGGCGGTCGTATTCTCTTTGTCGCTGGTGGCGGCCAACGCGATGGCCATGTCGATGCGCGAACGCACCACCGAAATCGCGGTGCTCAAAGCGATCGGTTTCTCGCGCCGCCGCGTGCTCGTCACAATCTTGGGCGAAGCCTGCTCGATCACTTTGCTGGGAGGTTTGATGGGAATTGCGATCGGCTGCTCATTCCTGCAACTGATGCACGTATTCATGTCCCAATTCTTTCCGTTCTCCGTACTTGAGATGCTCGGCCCGTGGCTGCTGTACTTATTGGCCACGTCCGCCGGCATCGGACTGGCGAGCGGTCTTGTCCCAGCCGTGCGCGCCGCGCAATTGTCGGTCATCGATGGCCTGCGCCGCGTCGTGTAGTAGGTCAGGCTTTCCAGCCTGACTCTGTTCTTCAAATGATTGACCGTCGCGAACAAGAGTCAGCCTGGAAAGGCTGACCTACGAAGGCTCCCAATGATTCCTGTCAAATACAACCTCCGCAACCTTCGCGTCCGCTGGGTCACGACGCTGATGACCGTCGTGGGGACGGGACTGGTCGTCTGGGCCACGGTGCTGACATTTGGTCTGACCGACGGCCTGGACCACGCGCTCCGCATCAGCGGCGACAAACTGGATTTGATCGTCCTACGAAAAGGGACGACCGAGGAGACCTCCAGCAACATCGACCAGAAGCTTGCTCGCGAGATCGCTAATCTCGATGGCATCGCTCAGGACAGTGTGGGGCAGCCGATGTGTTCGGCCGAGTTCGTCACGATTCTGACGAAGCCGCGCCGTGGTAACGGCGGCACGACGAACCTGATCGTTCGCGGATTGCAGGACAGCGGTCGCGGCCTGCGTCCCGGTTTCAAGATCGTACGTGGACGCGAACTGCGCCCCGGCCTGAACGAGGCGATCACCAGCGAGCGTATGGCCGAACGTTTCCAAAACCTCGCGATTGGCGAGAAGCTCGAAATCAATAAGGTCAACTTCGAAATCGTTGGCTACTACGAGGCTGCGGGCAGCTCGGCGGAATCCGAAGTGTGGACCGATCTGCGCGATCTGACGGGTGCCAGACGCCAACCCAATGCCTTGTCCGCCGTGAACCTCCGTGCCCGGGACGAAACAGCCAAGCTGGCGCTGTTGCAGCGCATTCGAGATGACGAACAATTCAAGCTCGACGCGGTTGACGAGCCGCAGTACTTCGAGCGGCAGATGACGGCGTCCATCGCGATCAAGTTTGTCGGTTTCGCCATCGCCGCCTTTCTGACGCTGGGCGCGATGTTCGCCGCCGCCAACACGATGTACGCCGCCGTCGCCAGCCGAGGTCGCGAAATCGGAGCACTCCGGGCAATTGGATTCAGCCGCCGCAGCATCTTGGCTTCATTTCTGTTTGAGTCCGTCTTGTTGTGCTTGCTTGGTGGAGTGCTGGGCTGTCTGGCGACACTCCCGTTCAACGGTCTCTCGACCGGCACGGCGAACTGGGCCACGTTCAGCGAGATCACATTTGCCTTCCGCTTCGGCCCCAACGTCCTGCTGCGCGGGGTCATCATGGCGCTGACGATGGGACTGTTGGGTGGCCTGTTTCCCGCGCTCCGCGCCGTCCGCATGCCAATCATCAGCGCATTGCGTGAGACGTAATCCGGATGCAGCCCCACCGATTGACGGCGAGGTGACTCGACCGGAGGAAACCGACGGATGCCAACAGCCGGAATCATCGACTGTCAAAGCCACCTCTTCGTGCCCGAACTCCTCGCGTACATGGAGCAGCGGAAAGCACCGCCGCTGATCTACGAAAAAGAGGGCCGGCAATTTCTCGTTGTTGGCGACTGGCACCGGCCGATGGTGAGCGGCATCGACCTCGCGGCCAAGCTCGCCGCGAAGGACGCGGCCGGCATTCAATTCACCGCGCTGAGCACGAACGATCCCGGCCCGGAGCAATTCGGCGCGGAAGGTCCGGCCGTCGCACGCATGATTCACGACTTTCTTGCTGATGTCGTCCAGCATCATCCGACGCGATTCTTCGCGCTCGCCACGCTTCCATTGCAAGACCGCGCTGCCGCCGAGGCTGAACTCGATCGCTGCGTCGGCACGCTCGGCATGAAGGGCGTCCTGCTGTACTCGAACATCGCGGGCCGGTTTCCTGATGAGCCGGAATTCCGTTGGCTGTTCCGCGCCGCCGAAGAACGTGACATACCGCTTCTGCTGCACCCGCCGTATCCCGTCTGTTACGAGCAGACGAAGGGCTACAACCTGACCGGCGGCCTCGGCCTGATGTTCGATACGACCATCGCTTTGACGCGGCTCATCCTTTCGGGAATCCTCGACGAGCACCCGAAACTGAAGCTGGTTTGCCCGCACGTCGGCGGCGCATTGCCGTACCTCATCGGCCGCATCGACCACCAAGTCACCGTGCTGAAACGAGTGAGCCTGAACCTCAAGCAACGTCCCAGCGATTATCTCCGCAACATTTATTTCGACGCGGTCAATGCGTTACCGACGGTCATCCGCTTCGGCCTCGATGTGGTCGGGCCGGAGCGAATGCTGTATTCCAGCGATCATCCGTGGGTTGAGCCGCAACTCATCATCGACAACATCCGCAGCTTGAAGCTGCCGGTGGAGCAGGAAGAGATGATCTTCCACGGCAACGCACGAAAGCTGTTCAACGTGTGAAATCCGCTCGCTGACTTCGTCTAATGACCGACGCTAGGGGACCGTGCGGACAGGTCCAGTTTCTCGTGTCACGCGTTTCGAAACTGAACCTGTGCTCGGTTCCTCCTTCAGTTCAACTCCACAAGAAGTTGCTTCCATGCTGCGCGTTCTCGTTCAGGCGACACCAGCGGCCTGAGCCGGCGGACGCATGTTTGCAGCAACGCGCGAAAGCCGGTATCGGTCTCGAAGCGGCAGAGCAACTCGGCCAACTCGGCCGTGTCACCCACGTCGAAGTAGCCCGGATAGTCTTCGCCGAGCAGTCCGACCGAACCGGAGATCCGCGACGACAGCACCGGCACGCCACAGGCCAGTGCCTCGCAAATCGCGTTCGCACCTCCCTCCATCGTCGAGCTGTTGACGAGCACTTGGCTGCGAGCGAGCACGCGCATTGCCTGCTTGTGAGGAACGTCGCCCAGCCAGTGGTACCTCGGATTGCGAGACATCTCGTCACCTGCGCGGCGTTTCATCGCGGGCGTGAGTGCAGTGCCGACATGTGTCACGCGAACTCGCGAGCTGTCCGGCAGTCTTCGCGCCGCGAGTGCCGCGCGAAACGGGTCTTTGACGGTTCGCAAATGGCCGAGCACGCAAACCTCAAACACGTCGCGCAAAGGCTTGGGCGGATGTCGCGGAGGGATTGCCGATTGCACGATGACGCGCGCCTTGCCTCGCGCCGCGAGCGGCAAGTCGTCGATCGCGGACTTCTGTAAGACGATCAATCGGTCTGCCAATTCGATCGACCGCTTCGCCGCCACGCTCCGCGGCAAGTCGCGGTACAAGTCTGTCCCGGTGAGCACGACAATCAACGCTGCGTGCGTCCGATCGCGGCGAAAGCGGCTTGCCGATCGAGCACTCTTGCGGGCGTGCAACGCGACGAGCAGGTCGCAACGCTGCTTCTCAAATGACTCTGCCAGTTCGACGCGATGCCCCAGCGTTCGGAGCAACCGCGCCCAGCGATCCGCTGTGATGCGGTTCCCCATGTGCGATCCCTTCGGAGCGGGCGTGACGATGAGAATGTGCATGCAACAGTCGCGCTACTTGGGCAAGTCGCTTGGTTTCAGTTGCAGCAGCGAATACGGATGCAGCACCAGCGTGTAGACGCTACCGTCGCGAGCTTCGCAGACTCCCATCGTCACGTATTTGGTCGTGAACGTGCCGTCCGGCGTTTTGTAGAAGCCGCCGTGAAACGGCAGGTCTTTTCCGGCCGTGTCTTTGAACTGCGTGAAATCGGGATTCCGAACGGCGATGATGCCCAAGTCGGCGGGAGCGGCGTCGCCCGACCGATAACGGACGAGGTGATGCCGATGGATGCCGTCGACCGCTTCCGTGACGGAGGCCCACATGGTGCCGGTCGGGCCGACACACATACCTCGACAGTCCGTTGTTCCCGGTTTCGCTCCGGCGATGAGCGGGCCGAGAGCCTTGCCGTTGAGTGTGTCGCCGCCGGCCGTGAGGTCGTACCGATAAAGCTGATTCGTGCTCATCGGCAGGGCGTACAGCGTCTTGCCGTCAGGCGTGATGTCCCAGTTGATCGCATGCGTCTCCGGATCGACGAGGTGTGAGTCCTTCGTCGGTGGCTGGCCGTCGATCGTGTGTTTCAGGCGGTCAAGCTTGTTGGCCGTCGGATCGAAGCGTGCGATGTCTCCGCCGAGGATTGGGTGATAGGCTCGTCCCGCATGGTCCACGACGATGAACCCGTACATGTGCTGGGTGTCCATCAGATCGCGGTACTTGCCGGTCTTCAGATCGAGTACCAGGAAGTGCGCGCCTTCGATTGGCCGCTCGTCGGAGCAGGTCGAGATATACGCCACGCCGCGCGACTCATCAGGCGTGACGCTGATGATTCCCTGATGTGGAACCGGAATCGGGAAGACCTGCGTCTTGCCGGTCGCCGGGTCATAGGCCATCGGATATCCACCGGGATACGCTAGCCGCGATTCTTCCGGAGTCGGATAACCCTGCTTCGTGCCGAAGTAGATTTTGCCGCTGGCTCCAGTGTTGTTCCGAGTGTGGATCTTCGCCTGCGACGCGAATCCCGAACACTTCACCGTGATGATCGCGTGCGCATCGACGACGACATTCATCTTCGACGCGCCGGTATCGAACTCGACCAGCCAGGAGTTGACTCCGTTCGCATGCGTGCCGATGTACAGACGCCGATTCAGTCCTTCGATGATCGCAAAGTAGCCCTCACCTTCGGTCGCCGTCTCTTTCGGAATGACGTAGGCCGTCGATGGAAGCCACTTCGACGGCTCTGACGCGACGACGGAAGCACACCAACCACACAGACACAGGGCGATCATCCAACTCAAGTTTCGCATGGCAATCACCTCCCTTTGATTATTCGTAGCCGAAGTCGCAAGACTTCGGGCATCGCACCACTTGCTCAACAATCAGTTTTTGACGACCGGATTCGTCAATGTTCCGATCCCGGTCACCTCGATGGAAACGCTGTCACCGTGTTCGAGTGTGAAATCATCTGGCGGGACGACGCCGGTGCCGGTGAGCAAGAACGCTCCGTCGGGCAAGTCGTTCTCGCGGCCCAACCAGCCGATTAGCTCTTCAAAACCGCGAACGATCATGCCGAGATGCGTCTCGCCCCGAAAGGCTTCGTGACCGGTACGATGAATCGAGAGTCGGACTTTGGTTTGCTCGCGGTTCAACGGTTGATCGGCCAGCAGGATACACGGGCCGAGCGCACAGCACTGGTTGTAAACCTTCGCCTGCGGCAGATAGAGCGGGTTTTCGCCTTCGATGTCTCGCGCGGACATGTCGTTGCCGATCGTGTAGCCGACTAATTTCATGCGCGAGGACACAACGAGCGTGAATTCCGGTTCGGGCACGGTCCAGCGGCTGTCGTGCCGGACACGCACTGGCTCGCCAGGACCGGACGTGCGCCGCGCGTTGCCTTTGTAAAATAGCTCCGGTCGTAGCGCTGAATAGACCTTGTCGTAATGCGACGCGCCTGATTCCGATTCTTCCATGCGAGCGACCTGGCTGCGCTTGTACGTGACTCCGGCGGCCCAGACTTCTTGAGTGTCAATCGGCGCGAGCAGCCGCACCGAGCCGATCGGTAACGGCTCGGCCTGAGCATCGATCAGCGATTGAGCCAAATTGGGCGGATCGTCTGAGTTCAAGAGGTCGGCGAGGCAGTGGCAACTCGCGGAACGGTTCAAGTCGAGCAAGCGAATGTGTTGATCTTCGACGCTGGCGACACGGATGTGACCGTCGGCCAGTCGGACCTTGGCAAGCTTCATGATTCCCTCAAACGGTTAATGAACAACATCGGAATGGACTTGAGCGTAAGGCCTCCGCCGACGACCGCAAGCGAACGGGACTTCGCGGTCGATTGCCGCACAATCGAGCGACCGATACGTTGTGCCTCGCTCGCCTGACCAATGACCGCCGAGGCGACGAGTTCGCACGCATCGCCTTCGCGGAATGCCACATGGACCGGCCGCTGCTTCCGATTCCCTCCTGGAAGACGCGAGGGGTGTTGTGCGGTCTGCTGTTTCTGCCGGCGTTAATCGCCTCCATCCCGTGGACGCTGAAACTTCTGAGCTTGCTGTTTGTCGCGGTCATGACCGGCACGGTTCGAGATTGGCGAGTTCGTGGAGCGGAATTCCGCTCGCAATTGTTCATCGCGTTCGTGCCGCTCAAGCCGTTGCGGTTGAAGCTCACGTACGTCGTGCAGGTGGAGACGGAGATGCGGAAAGATGTCGGCATGCTCGACTGGCTCTTGCTGGCGGGGTTCAACTGGCTGATGGACCGCATCATGCAATGGATCTGGCCGTGGATGGCGGGTGAGTTCGAACTTTGGCTGGTGACCGCTCGCGACAAACGAGTGCTCGCCTGGCGCGGCAACGGCGAAGAAACATTTCAAGCCAACCTCGCCACGCTGACGTCGGCCACCGGAGCGCCGGTGCGACCCGTGTGAGGCTGCCGTCGTTTGATTGAAAGCAATGACGGGCTGGGAAGTCCGTCCTGGTCCCACCGCTGGCCGAGCAAGAAGAAATCGCATGGCGAGTCGAAGAGCTGTTCGCGTTCGCGGACCAGACCAAGCCCCGACTAAGGCCGGCGGACGAATCGCCTTGCAGCGTGTCGCACGCGGCCCCCAAGAACGCAAAGAACCCCGGAAGACTGCGAGGTTTCTGTGCGCGAAATTGGACGATACTGGACTCGAACCTACCCTCGATTCTGCGGGAAATGTGGGGGTGAAAAGAAAAGCGGCGCACATTCCGGCGCGCGGAGTGACTCTCGGCTCGTCAAGCTGATCGAAGTCTGGCCGGCTTTGGGTGAAGACGTGAAGGCCGAGATTCTGAGGTTCACGGGCTACAAAACGAATCCCGCGACGCCCTGCAAGCTCGCGTCCTTCGGTTGGCTCGCAAGGCGTGTCGGACGATCGAACAGAGCATCACCGATCCGCGAATTCCCTTGGCGATTCTGAAGGGCGTTGGAGGTCTGCCTGGTGAGCCACCGAGGCGGGCTCTTGACGATCCCAACGAATTCCGGGCCGACTTAGAGTTGCGGGCACTGGTGAACTCGTTTCGTCTCAAGGCGACGCATGGCATTGTGGGCGCGGCCTTGCCTTGACTCCAAGAGTTTCATGGCGACGACGGCGGGGAAATGAGCTTGCTTGCTGCCGCCGCGAGTTTCTGTGCGAGCGCCTTCTTGTCTTCTTTGCTCTCTGGCCAGCCTTCGATGTCTGCGTGATTGGGATTCCTCGGCAGAATCGGCTTCGCAACGACTCGCAAAGCGTCGATAGTACATGCCGCGGCAGTGATTTCCGCTCGGCCGTAAAGCGTGCGAGGCGGAGCGAACGATCCCGCGACATCACGTCCGATCTGCCAGATCTCTTCGTCCGTCGCGTCGCGATGCCGCATTACCGAACATTCAGGACGTGGATGCGGCAGGAACAACTCTTGCTTGACCGTATTGTTTGATTTTCGGAACTGGCCGCTCTGCGTCGCGAACCGGGACAACAATTCGTCTGGCGTGACCGCAGGGACGTTAGCGGGGTCGATCATGTCCGCTTACCCTGCGAATCAAGGACAGCAAACTGTCAGAGATGTCGCCGAAGAATGGACATGACCCGCGCGGATCTTCGGCTCCCAACAACGCCGCGTAATGCAATGTCCCTTCGGGGCTGATGCTCACCGAGAGTGTCCAACGGGGATTGCGATGCCATTCCAGGGCTAACTGGCCATCGGGTTCAGCGCCCACAGACGATGGCAAGGGACATCCCAACGGCAATGACTCAACCAAGCGGTAAGCGTTCTGAAAAGTTTCACGGTCCACCGGGAGCGCATCATATCCATCCCAGTTTGGCTCTTTGCAGTCCTGCCAAACGTCCCAAAGCTCGTCGTAGGTCGTCTGCTTCGAATAAGTGACCGACTCGCCGAAGTGGTCACTTTGTCGGCGCTTGGCCGTTTCGAGTAGCTTTGCCGCCTCACTGAAACCCTTCACAAGTGCCACCGCTATTCCCTCCCAAACTGCTTAAGCGCGGACTCCGTCATGCAAGAAAAGAATACCTTATTTTTCAGAAATCGCATCTCCGCCAAGTGCTTCTTTAGGGCTTCTTTGTCGCCGGGGTCGACTTGAGCGATCGACACGTCGATATCGACGATCAGAATCCGCTCGTTCGTTTGTTGGACCGTGCGAATCCAATCGATTTGATACGGAGACCCCGACACTTGCAAGTTATCTTGATGAAAGAACAAATCGCGGGAAACGCCCATACCTTCTGGCAGTGTCGGAAGGCGTTTCAGGTAGCTGGCCGCATTCGCCTTCCCAAGTAGAATCTGATTGATGAAACGAACGCCAAGCCGCTCGATCATTGGTGGTTCCGCCAATGACAGGAACACTTCCCAAAACCGCATCGCTTCCGCCTCCAGAGCCTCCCAGCGGTCGTAGTGTGTAACACGACTGAAAGCGACACCATTCGGCTGCACCTGGCCAACGTTGTGTTCTGCATCGGCCTTGCCGTTCAGTCGAAAACCAAACCTTTTGGCGCTGGTTCGCCACTCGACGCCTTCAGGCGATCCTTTGAATTCGGCCAACGATAGTTGTTGCGGAACGCAATCGTAGTTGGTGAACCGCTTCGCCAGTTCATCCTTCACCGAATCTTGGTCAAGAACCTTGCCCACCGCGGTTTGCCAATGGATGGCCGCTTCGGCGATCGGTGCCTGCGCGAGGTGCGGGAAAGTCTCGTTGAGATCCATCGTGAACTCTTTCCGCCGGCTCATCGCGTTCCTCGTGGCTGCTGTGAGTCTAGCTGCGACCAACTGCGCGTGCACGGCAACAGGATTCGGCGATCAACGTCGCCGCGCACCGGCGAGAATTCGCCCAGCGCGTCGGGCGTGATATATCGGCTTAGAAATGCCGGCAGGCGGATTGGATCGACGGCGGCTCGGCGTCGGATCTGATTACGGGCACTTGTTACTGGGCGAAGCCATCTACACTACAATCCGCTCAAGCCTGGCTTGGAACTCGGATTTCCGGCATTGCGAAGAGGACGCGGGAAGAAAAAGAAATGATTCGGTTGTTTAAGTGGCTTTGGAGGCACCAATCGTGGTTCATGACGGTGCGGTTCGTTGCGTTGAGGCGGGCGAGCGAGTTCGTCGGGAAGTCGGGATTTGTCGACGGAGTACGGTGGGAAGATAACGACGGTTTCGGACGGTAGCAGAATGTCCGATTCCAATTGTTCTTCGGGACTGAAAGCTGATGGCAAGACGACTTGGACTTGCGATGCGAGGGACTCATTCTGATTTAAGAATTGAACAATCGACTCCAAACACGCTTCCTTTACTTGCCACTTGAAGCCGATGGGATGATCCACGACATTGACTAGCCAAATTTGCACAGTTTCCGCGTTGGTTTGGATGATGTCCGACGACTGCGCAACCAACAAATCGCGTGGCCGAAGGTTGAGCTTTCTGGCCTCGCGTTGAGTGAATAAACCAAGTGGCCGACCGTCACGAATCACTTGGATCTTACCGGAAGCGTCCTGAGTGAGATCGCCCGCCATCTGGACCAACTGTTTCACGGACAGTGGCGTGGAGTCGACCTCATAATCTCCGGGATGCTGTACTCTTCCCACGACGCTGACGGTGAACCGCTGATCTTCCGGTTGTTTCCAATCACCCGCTGTATCCGGTGAACTGGGTGGAATGAACTTGAGGCTGTGCCAATAGCTCGCAATGCTGATCAAGAAAACGCATCCGACGACCATTAGTGCGTATACCCATGGTTTTGGCGGGATTCCTCCTCTATTCCAAGCCTCAGCCTCGTGGTCGCTCCTCCATTTCAAAAGTCTTTCGACCGTGTAGTATTTTTCGTCCCGGTCAATCTTGGCATGGCATTCAGTGCAAAGCCATATGGCATTGTTAGCACTACTGCGTTCAGAACTGCTTTGATTGATGTCAAATCGTTTCCCGTTTGGGCTCATTGCTCGTATGTGACACGCCTCGCCAGTTTTTGTTATCCTTTCTGGGTCGAGATTTGGACCGATCGTGTGCCTTCGACAGTCAGGGTTTGAGCAACGATAGCCAACACGTCCCGCGACAAGGTCTTTGACTTTCTGCGAAAATTTGTCGTTCATCAGCGAAGCTTCCCGGTTCGATGAGGTCTGGGCGATCGACAACCGACAAGTTCTCGGATTCCGCAGTCCTTGAATTCGAAGTGCCTTGTTCCAACTCTCAATGAGAACATGTCGAACCTCCCACTTGGACAAAGTGTCCCCTGAGGAGAGGATCGGACAGAACAATCGGCAAACTTTACCCATCTTGCCATTTCGTTGACTTCGCCCAAGGACATCTTCGGTTAAGTAGCATTTGCGAACGCGAATCATGGCCACGATGCCCACGTCCCCGAGAAGAGGATCGGACTCTAAATTTGGCCATCTTCGAATTCGGTTGGCCGTCTTCGGGCTGGCCGTGAACGGCACGGCCGGACGCGCTGAAAATCACAAATCCTGACTTGTCCGCTCTCCGAACCGAGTCCCCGAGCGCCGATCCAAGAGACGTACACGATCACCGTCACCGATGCCGCCAACGGCTGTTCACGAAGTTTCTCGGCGACTCCATGCAAACGGCGCGGGCTTGGGAAGAAGGTGACAACGTCCCCAGCGACATGGCCCCCCGATTCTTGGACGAGATCAACGCCAACCCCAGCTACTGGCAACGGCAGGTCCGCGCGGCAACAGAATCGCAATCAAACCCATCGGCCGAAATGGAAGATGTGGCTCAAGTCCAACTAGAAATTGGCGGACAACACCTTTCGCCGACGATTGGGGTTCGCCAAGCAATTCTTCAAGTCCGCTTCCGCTCACGAGTGCATCGCAAAAAAAATCATTCGACATCCTCAAGGAAGGCACGGTTCAGCAAGGCTCTCCGAGGCACGTGATCTGCGAATGCATCGGCAACAGCCGTGAGATCGCTGCCGAGCACTTCCTGCGAACCACCGAAGCCGACTTCCAGCAAGCACTCAGACCGACGCTGTTCAGCAGGGGCCACAGTCGGGGCCAGCAAGCGGCGTAAATGTCCGAAATGGCAACATCCGTGCCAGCGGCTCAGAATTTCGGAAGGCAAAATCCCCGGCATTTCCGGGGCATTTACAATCATTCACACGGATACAGTCTACAAAATTGGACGATACTGGACTCGAACCAGTGACCTCCACGATGTCAACGTGGCGCTCTAACCAACTGAGCTAATCGTCCTCGAAGGCGGGCAAAGTTACGGTGCGATCTGGGGTTCGTCAAGCAGCGCCCGGTGCGGTGTTGACCCGTCGTCCGCCTCGCCGATAAGGGTTCCTTTCGTCATGATTCTGCTGATTCAGTGGTGTCTTACGATGGGAAGGGTTCGCGCAGAATTGACCCGATTGTGGACAACGGTCAGCTCGACGATCACAGTCGTCCGGCGGGTTCTTTCGAACGGAAAGGTCAACGACGATGAACGTGAACTCGACAGGTTCTGGAACAAACAGGCGATTGGCCACGCTGGGAGGCGGCTGCTTTTGGTGTCTCGAAGCGGTCTTCGAGCAATTGCAGGGAGTCGTGAGCGTGGCTTCCGGCTATGCGGGGGGGCATGCTGATGATCCGTCGTATCGCGACGTCTGCACGGGAGCGACGGGGCATGCCGAGGTCGTACAGATCGAGTTCGATCCGACCGTCATTTCTTTTTCCGAAGTGCTGGATGTCTTCTTCGCGATGCACGATCCCACGACGCTCAATCGGCAGGGAGCGGATGTAGGGTCGCAGTATCGCTCGGTGATCTTCTGGCACGACGACGAGCAAAGGCAGGCGGCCGAGCAGAAGATCGTCGCGCTGAACGCGGCGCAGATTTGGGACCGGCCGATCGTTACACAAGTCGCGCCGTTCGAGTCGCTGTTTCGCGCCGAGGAATACCACCAAGGTTACTTCCAATCGAATCCGTTTCAGCCGTATTGCCAAGCGGTCGTGTCGCCGAAGGTGGCGAAGTTCCGGCAGAAATTCGCGGCGAAGTTGCGAAAGTAGTCGCCTCACTCCGTGACTCGAATTCGAGTCACGAAGTGACTCATCTACTTTCACTCGATTCCGTACTGATCGAGTTTCTTGCGGAGCGTGTGCCGATGCAGGCCCAGCTTGCGAGCGGCGGCGACGCGCTGGCCGTGCTCGTGGTCGACGGCGGCGGAGAACAACGGCGGCTCGGTCAGGCTGAGGAATTGCTCGTACAGGTCTTCGAGGTTGGCGTTCTCACGCAAACGCGACTCAGCCCACTGCCGGATGAGTTGCGTGAGCGTGGCATCGGCCGTTGGTAACGGCTGAGCAGCGGGAGGCGCTTCGGTCGGAAGATGCTCCGGCACGATCAGGCCTCCGCGAACGACGATCATGGCGTGTTCGATCACGTTTCGCAGCTCGCGGACGTTGCCGTGCCAGGCGCGGCGAGTCAGCTCCGCTTTCGCGGCGGAGGAGAGACTCGGACACGGCAGTTGGTTCTTGACGGTGAGCACACGCAGGAAGTGCTCGGTGAGTTCGAGAATGTCTGGGCCACGCTCGCGTAGCGGCGGCAATTGAATCTGAAACGTCATCAGCCGGAAGAACAAGTCATGCCGAAAGGCTCCGCTCGCGACCTTATCTTGCAAGTTTTGATGCGTGGCTGAAATCAATCGGAACTCGATCTGTCGCGGCTGATCAGAACCGACCGGAAAGATCTCGCCGTGCTCAAGTGCTCGCAGCAGTTTGACTTGCAACGACGGTGGAATGTCGGCGACTTCGTCAAGGAACACGGTGCCGTCGCGAGCTTGCTCCAACAACCCGGTGCGAGGCTGTTCGGCACCAGTGAATGCTCCCCGCACGTGTCCGAAGAGTTCGCTTTCGGCGAGCGTCGGCGACAATGCGGCGACATGCACCGGCACGAACGGGCCTGCGCTGCGGCGGCTGTAACGATGAATGGCGCGTGCGACCAATTCCTTGCCGGTGCCGCTTTCGCCCGTGACGAGCACGCACGCCTCCGCCCCCGCGACCAGCGCGATCTGCTTGAAGACCTCTTGTAGCGCGGGTGATCGACCAACGATCTGATCCTGCAAACCGGGCGTCGGTGCCGGCGCGCTCGCGATCCCACCGCGCCGACGAAGCTGCAATGCCCGGTCGATCGCTCGTTCGGCGATCGGCAGATCAAACGGCTTCGTGAGATATTCAAAGGCTCCGTTGCGAATCGCCTCGACCGCAGTTTCCAATTCCCCGTGAGCCGTCATGACGATTAAGGGGACATCCGGCAATCGCTCGCGAAACTGGGGCATGGCCGATAAACCGTCGATCCCCGGCAAGCGGACGTCCAAGAAAATCACATCCGGTTTGGGTGACCGCTCGGTTTCGCGGAGTCCTTGTTCGGCCGACGCTGCCGTCCGCGCCGAGTGCCCCAGACTCTCGGCCAGCTTCTTCAGCCCCCAGCAGATGCTTGGTTCGTCATCGATAATCAGCAGGTGAGACATGTGGACAACCTCGCTTGATGGCGGACCAAGTCTAGCGGAGTGCGGCCCTTTACGCCCCGCTTGTACTCTCCGATACTCGCTGCGAGTTTGGAATCAGCGGAGAGACAGCATGCACTTTCGTCAGATCGTCGCGTATCACGGGCCGAATCGTTCGTCCTGTCTGCCCACGTTGGAAGTTTGGTTGGAGTTGGGGTCTCAACACGCGTGGCGGTCGAACACTGATCCGCAAGCGATCGAGCGATTGTTGACCTGGCTGCCGGCGCTCGACGATCCGCCGCAAGAGGCGCCCACGGAGTCGGCCGACGGCGTACGAACGGAATCGTTTCACAAAGCGGTGGAACGTGGCCTCACGTTGGCGGCCGTGCTGGAACAGGTCGCACGAGTCCTGATGACTGCCGCCGGAACGCCGCCGAAATTCAGTCACTGTTTCGCGAGTGATCAGCCGGGAGTGTTTCGTCTGACGATTCAGTTTGAAGAGGAACGCCTGTGTCGGGCCTGCTTGGAAGTCGCCTGCCAGTGTGTTCTCGCAGCGGTCAATGACGAACCGTTCGATGCTCCGAGGGAGTTCCAAATGCTGGAAGACTTGGCGGACGACGTCCGATTGGGTCCCAGCACTCGCGCCATCTTGAACGCGGCCGCAGCGCGTGGCATTCCGTTTCGACGCCTGACGACCGACGGCAGCTTGGTGCAGTTGGGCGAAGGACGATTGCAGCATCGCATCTGGACCGCCGAGACCGATAAAACCAGTTCGATCGGCGAAGATATTGCACAGGACAAACAACTCACCAAATCGCTGCTCTGGTCGGTGGGTGTGCCGGTTCCCGAAGGTCGTGTGGTTTACACGTCCGAAGAGGCCTGGAACGCCGCCCAAGAGATCGGCTTCCCGGTGGTGGTCAAACCGCAGGATGCTAACCATGGGCGTGGGATTTCGTTCGATCTGACGAATCGGGAAGAGCTCAACGAAGCGTTCGACCTGGCGTTGTGTGAAAACAGAAATGCGAACAAAGGAGTGATTGTCGAGCAGTTTGCTTTCGGGCAAGCTCACCGTTTGCTGGTGGTGGGAGACCGGCTGATCGCCGCGGCGCGGGGAGAAAAGGATGACGTGGTGGGTGACGGCAAGAGCACGATTGCCGAACTCGTTGAAGAGGCGAATCGCGATCCCCGCCGCGGTGAAAACTACAGTCACCCGTTGGAGCCCATCTACCTCAGCGAGCTGACTTTTTTGGAGCTGAAGAAACAGGGCCTCACGACGCAGTCGGTTCCCGAGGCTGGTCGCGTGGTGACCATGCGAGTCAACGGCGACCTCACCACCGACGAAACCAGTGAGGTGCATCCTGCTGTTGCCGAGAAGGCTGTGCTGGCGGCGCAAACGGTCGGCTTGAACATTGCTGGCTTGGATGTCATCGCCGAAGACATTGGACGACCGCTGGAAGAACAGGGAGGCATGATCATCGAGGTCAATGCCGGACCTGGACTGTCGATGCACGTGGAGCCGCTCTACGGTCAGCCGCAGCCGGTCGGCGATGCGATTGTCGAATTGATGTTCCCAGGCGGCGAGGACGGCCGTATTCCGATCGTCGGTGTGTCCGGCGGGCCGCAGTCCGCCGAGATTGCACAACTCATCGCCGCGCTGTTGCGAAAACTGCGGCGTCGGGTGGGGCTGGCCGTCGGTCCCCAAGTCACCGTCGACGGTCAGCGGCCGTACGTCATGAAGTCGTCGAACCGTGACCGCGTTCACTCGCTGTTACTACACCCGGAAGTCGAGGCCGCAGTCTTTGAGTCCGATCCGACGGAAGCCCTCGCTGTCGGACTCGGATGCGACCGTTGCGACGTCGCCGTCGTCAGTGCCAATGATTGT
>CAZPUJ010000521.1:0-16604 GCA_964589725.1 uncultured Planctomycetaceae bacterium | reverse complement strand
GCCGGCTAATTTGTCCGGATAGGTGGTCTGTGCAGTCATACAAGCCCGAAGCGCAAGCGAGAGAAAGGTGCAGAAATCTCTCGCTTGCGCTTCGGGCTTGTATTTGAATCCAGACGCAGATTGAAGAATTAGCCAGCCGTGAGCAGATGTCGCAGTCGCCGCGGCCTATGTGTGATGAGCGGCTCAATCAACGGCTGGGCAAGGCCGGCAATGAAGTCTCGCGCCTTCGACCGGGCCATTCTTCGAACCAGCAGGTCTACGGGTAGTTGAGGAACACGATCCGACCGGGAATCAGCCGCACGCGGCGGACGCCCAAGTCGCGGACTTTCTTCTCGATTTCCGATTCGACGATTTTGTCGTACTTGCGTTCCCGCTTCATCTCGATCTTCATTTCCTCGAATTTCACGTCGTAGATGTGCGGGATGCCGGGATACAGCGGTTTCGATTCGAAGTGCCACTTGTCGTCTTCGCCGTAGTAACCTTCCAACTCTTCGAAGTGTCCCGCTTCGTCCTCGACCGTAACTTTGATGTCGTGACGGGAGGGCATGTTGCGAAAGGTCGCAGCGCTGACGGTGATCTCCAACAAGCCGACGCGAGGATGAATGTCCGAGTTCACTCGCTTGGTCCGCTGTTGATACGTCAGGCCGAGCGTCCCCGGCACGCCATCTCCCGACGTCAGCGGCGTCGACGCAACTCCGATTTCGCCGGCGTTCGTCGATCCGGAGCTGCCACCGAAGTGATGTCGCCAACCGAACGCCAGACTCGGCGACGCATTCGCCAAGACCAGAAAACTCCCGAGGACGATCGCCAAAATCGTTCGACGTGTCATGATCATCTCGTCTCACCTTCCTGATTTTCGGACGATGTTGGAGTTCCGGCTTCCGCCGACTTTGATTCACCGACTGAAGGCGGGACGCCACCCGACTGCGCACACCGCCGGCAAAAACCTATCACGCGGCCGGTGATAACGCGTTGAGTTTCCACCACATTTCACGTGGCAAGGCGGCCACGTCGTGGCACAATTGGCACGTGCGCCGTTTCCGTCGAACCTGGCGGCGCCGCCGGAACCGCTGTGTTGAACGGTCTTCCGAGCGAATTGCCCGGTGCGTCAAAATCGACTCAAGTGTGTCCGAACCTCTGACCTCTGACCTCTGACCTCTGGACACTCACGCATGTTGCCCCGACGTCTCGAACCCGAAGTCATGGATACTGTCGAAGACGCGCGCGACTACGACGCGATGGACCACGCCACGGTCAACCGCCTGTTCGTCGAACATCTGCTGGAGTTCTGTCGTGCGAGCGGCCTCTCTTCGCGGTTGACGAATGATGCAGCGGCGTTCCCAATTCTTGACGTCGGTACTGGAACGGCGTTGATTCCCATCGAGTTGTACCGCCGCCTTCCTCCTCGTTCACAGGAACGATCCGCGGAATTTCCCAGTGGTCCCAACATCACAGCTATCGATTTGGCCGACGAGATGCTCAAACTGGCTCGTCGCAACATCGTCAGTACCGGCCTGTCGCACGTGATCCATGTCGAACGCATCGACGCAAAAAAAATGCCGTATCAGAATGGCCACTTTCAGGCCGTCATTTCCAACAGCATCGTGCATCACATTCCCGAACCGCACGACGTGCTGGCCGAGATGCTGCGAGTCCTTCGCGACGGCGGAGTTCTCTTCGTCCGCGATCTGCTTCGCCCGCAAACCGTCGACGATGTCGATCACATCGTCGCGACGTATGCCGGGAACGAGAACACTCATTCGCAGCAGTTGTTCCGAGACTCCCTGCACGCCGCGCTGACGTTGTCCGAAGTCCACGACTTGGCTCGCCCGTTCGGAATCCCCGCCGACGCCGTGCGACAAACCTCCGACCGGCATTGGACGCTGGCCTGGACGGCGTAGCCACAAGCTGCCAGCTTGTGCCCCGTCTCGACGCTCCACGGCAAAGGGAGAGCTTGCCATCCAATGCTCAGACCACAAGCTGGCAGCTTGTGGCTACGGCAAGCCGTTCCACTTCCGCAGCACCCACTCGCCCGTGAGTAGTCCGCCCAAGATCACCAGCAACATCCAATGATCCCACAGCGTGTACTCGTGCGCCTCACTGGTCGTCAGGTCTTCGGGCTTGATCAGCTTCGGCAACTCGGACAGCTGATGCGGTAATAGCAAGCGACCACCGGAAGCTTGAGCCATCTGGTCCAACAGTGACCGATTCGCCGTGACGTCGGCGAGTTCTTTCGTCAGCGGGCCGCGAACGAGAAACTCGGCGGCGATCTCTTTGTCTTTGTCTTTGTCCTGCGGATTGAGCGGCGGGCCGTCGATCTTCAAGACGGCTCGATACTCGCCCGAGGTCGGCGCGAGCCAACGACCTTGATGCAACGCCGGTCGTGTCGGATCGAGTGTGAGGTCGACTGTGGCGAGCGGATCGTCGGGCTTCGCGTTGTCCTTTGGGAAGACCTGCACCTTGGCCTTCACGTCCGGTCGGCGAGTCAACAGATGCGGCGTCCACCGCGCGCGAAAGACGACATCTTGGCCGCTCGTCACGTCGGTCGATTCCAGGCTGAAACGGACAAACTCGTTTCCGGACGTCGACTTATTCTGAGCCGCCGATCGCGCAAGCTGGCCCCAGAAACGATGATGATGCTGATCGCCGACGCGATGCCGCCAACGCCAGGTGCTGTCAAACCCCAACCAAATGACTTGGCCAAGTCCATAATACTGCTGCACGAGCAACGCTCGCGACTTCTCCATTTCGGGCGGCAGCGGCTGACCTTCGTCGGCCGTCGCCCACACCGTCGCTCCGGCCTTCACGTCGCCGATCATGGCCCACGGATGTCCGGCCAGCGACTTCCAAGTGCTGCGATTCGTCTCGGCATCGGCGGCGAGTTGCAAGAAACTTTCCCGCTCGCCGTCCGGCGTCAGTCGCAGATGAAAGCCGCGAGCGAGCGGCGGCGTCGACGGCGGGTCGAGCGAATTGGCCGCTCGCGGATTCGTCAGCGGCAGCAACTTGTCGAGCGTCGGCGAACGATACTGCAACGGCATGTGCCGCTTGCCCGCGATGAACACCAGCGTCCCGCCGATCTCGGCCACGTACTTTTCCAACTGTATGAGCCCTGGCTCCGTCAGTTGCTGCGAAGCGATGTCACCCAGGATCACGAGATCGACTTCCGCCAACGACGTTTTCTCAATCGGCGTGGCGGCTGGCGGCAAGTCAAGTTTTCGCGGAAAGAACGGCTCCGCCAACTCGCCGAGATACGGTTGGTCGAACAGCACTCGCTCCAACCGCACGCGTTCGTCACGGCCGAAAGCATTGTTGAGGAACCGGAACTCCCAGCGAGCTTCGCCTTCGACGAGCAACACCTTCGCTTTGTCATCAACGACGACGAGCGTGAACGGCCGGGCGTTGTTGTCCTCGCGCGTTTCGCCGTCCAGAAGCTCGGCTCGAACGATGTACTGCTGCCGGCCGAGCTTCGTGGCATCCAGCAGAAATTCGAGCGTGACCGTCGGTGGCAAACCACTGTCGGCCTTCGGCACAAGAACGAGCTTCTTTTCGACTTCGATCTTCGTCTGCTGGTCCGGTTCTTTCGCGTCTCCTTCGACTCGTTCGAGCACCACGGTCAAATCTCGTCCCTCGAACCCCGCCGCTTGCAAAATGACTTTGGCGATCGGCTTGTCGTTGAGATACACGCTGGGTGGCACGTCGAGTGAATCGAGCACGACATCCTTGGGACGCCGTTCGGAACCGATTAGCACCGGAAAAACGCCGGTTCGCAATTCGTGCCAGCGCCGCGCGACCGCCACCGGATTGCCGCCCGCGGTCTCGCGACCGTCAGTCAGCACGATGAACGCCTTGACGGGCGATTGCTGGTCGTTCGAAGAGGACTCCAACGCGGCGGCGAGACTGGTCACGTCGCGAGCCACCGCCGCCGGAGGTTCTTTGACGGTGCCAGACAGCGACGGAAGTTCCGCTGAAATCGACTTGCCGCCGAAGACGCGCAGCTCGACCAGGAATGACTTTTCAAGTTCGCGAAGCCAATTGTTCTTTTGATCGCTGATCAGTCGCCGAGCGATCTCGGCGCGCGTGAGTCGTTCGAATTCGCCAAACGCGCCGAACAGTAATTCCTGGCGGCCCTTCGTCAGCACAGCGCGCTGCTGGTCGTTCGCGCCTTCGTTGTCATCGAGCCAACTTGGCTCGCGGTCCGCCTCCAAGTCGGCGAGCCAGCGCAGCACTCGAACTTTGTTCTGTTCATTCCCAATGATACCGAGTCCCATCGCCCAGCGCAGCTTCTCCGCTTTGGTCGCGATCTTATCGGTCGTGGTCATGCTCTCGGACAGATCGAGTGCCACGACGACTCGGCCGGTTCGCTCGCGATCCACAGACCACGTCAGCACCGGCTGCTGCAACGCCAACCAAATGACCGCGATCACCGTCAACCGCAACACGAGCAACCCGAATCCCACCGAGGGTGGCACCAGTTTGCGTTCGTACTTTGACAGCAAGATCACCAACACCGCCGCCACGATCACTAACGCCAAGACTGACAAACTGGCCCAAGAGGTGTCGAGGCTTTGAAAAATGAGCCGACGTTGAAGCATGATTCGAAAACGAAAACGAAGCCCGGCCTTTTGAAAAAAACGGGCATCTTTCCTTTGTCTGGTTCCCTCGCCCGCCGCTTCTGTCTGGTCTCCTCGCCGCTTCTGTTTGGTCCCCTCGCCCCCCGCTTCGGGGGGAGAGGGTTAGGGTGAGGAGGCCTTCGGAGTCGAGAGGCGGCTGATAATGAGTTGTGATCTTGGCAAGAGCAAGAGGACGTGCGGCGATGAGAGGCGTCGGCACCGCTCGCCCCCTCACCCTAGCCCTCTCCCCCGATGCGGGGGAGAGGGGACCGGAATGCACAACGTGCGCTGTCGGACTAATACTCGCGTTTCGTGAGGATGCCTGGCTGCGGGACTGGATATCGACCGTCGGCTCCGGCGACCAGCGGTGATGGCGAGTCCATCGCCAACTTGTCGATCTCCGGGCCGAATTCGTGCTCGCAGTTGAGAATATCGTCGTAGGTCACAACCTGTCCCGTGTGACAAGCCATGCGGCCCATCGATGTGACGAGGCTCGATTTCGCCCCGCGAACCGCCTCATTGTACGGCTTATCGTTGCGGATCGCGTCGAGCAGATCGTCCCATTCGAGTTGATACGGGCTAATCTCCGGCGTGGCGCATTGCCAGATGAGATCATCCTTGTCCATGCGATGGCTCTTGTACATGCGCGCCTTTGACGGATGGTGGCCCGACTGCGAAACAACCGCCGCACCTTTCGTGCCGTGAGCGTACGTCGCGAACTCTTGATGACAGCCCGGCATCGTGCGGCCTTCGAGAAACATCTTCGTGCCATCCTTGAACGTGAACTCCGTCGAGTAGGTGTCGAAGTTTTGATCGACGCTGTCGCCGCGATAGTGCCGGCCGCCAAAACCCTTCGCTTCGATCGGGAAGTCATCCTTCATCCAACAGCACTCGTCGATGTTGTGGATCAGGAAGTCACTGTAGCCACCGCCGCTGAGCCACAAGAAACCGTGGAAGTTCCGAATCTGGAACAGCAGTTCGTTCTCGCCGACCGGCTTGGGACCGACCGTGGCAAAACCGGTCGGCCCGGCGACGCGATAGGCTCGTAGAAACGTCAGGTCGCCGATCTCACCCGCCTTGATACGGCTGAACAATTCTTGCCGCGACCGACAGTGCCGGCACATCAGTCCGACGGCGACCTTCAGGTTCTTGCTGATCGACTCTTCCGCCAGCGCCAACATCTTGCGAGTGCTCGGCCCGTCAACGGTCGTTGGTTTCTCCATGAAGACGTTTAGACCCTTCGAGATCGCATACGTGAAATGCACCCAGCGAAACGCCGGCGGCGTGGTGAGGATCACAATGTCGCCCGGCTTGAGCTGGTCCATCGCTTTTCTGTACGCATCGAAGCCAATGAAACGACGCTCTTCGGGCACGTCGACCTGATTGTCGAACCGCGGCTTAATCGCCTGATAAGCGTTGCTGAGTCGCTGCGTGAAGACATCCGCCATCGCGACCAGTTTCACCGGCCCATTCTTCGATGTGATCGCGTCTACGGCCGCTCCCGTTCCGCGACCGCCGCAGCCGACCAGAGCCAACTTTAAGGTGTTGTTCTCGGCCGCATAGGCTCGCGGCAACACGGCTCCCGCCAAAGCCGACGCGGCAGCGATCTGCCCCGACGTTTTCAACAGCTCGCGGCGCGACAGGCCGCTCGTCACGGATTCATTGTTCAAGGTTTCGCTCATGGCAAGTCTCCTGGTTGGGAAGGCAAGACGATGAAAGTTCAAGGAAGTTTGTATTCCGAAGTCGCTCACGATGATCACGTTATCGGAACCGCGCGACGTTTGCAAAAGTCGCGACACCACTGGCCGAGCTACGCCTCATCTGGGACTTTCGCCTCGTTCATCCCTGGTCCAGCCTGCTCGCGATGGAAATCAGACGTCGTACTCCCGCTTCGGCCCCGCAAAGCCATCGAACAAGGCGCGGTGGCGAGCCAGCGAATACTCGTCGGCCCGCGTTTCGTATTCGCGAACAAATGCGACGACCGGTTCAAGCAATCGTTGCTGCTCCTCCGGCGAGGCACAATACGACGGCTCCCATGGACGCTGGCCACTTTGCGAGCCATCGTCGCCTTCCCTGAACCGGCATTTCCGTAGATGACGATCCGATGCCCGGTCATGAGCAGTCTCCTCATCCAATGTCGTCCACTCTCGCCGAGAGCGGATGCAGCGAGCAACGCTCGCGGCAAGAACGTCTTTCGGCGAGAGCTGGCGACGCTGCGACACTGAAGTAGTGCAAAAGCCAGCGCGCCACCAAGGCAAGCTCGGTGAGGTATTGTCATCGGTCGTGGAGCGCCTTTGAAACCTCGCGAGCGTTACGGCAAGGGGTCGGGAACCTCTTGCCGCCGTTTGAAGGACTGCATACACTTCTGCACTATGAGTCCGACAATCACAGTACGTCTTACACCGGACTTGGCCGAGTGGCTTGACATGACGGCGGCCAAGAGCGGCGTTTCGCAAGGCAAGATCGTTCGCGATCAGTTGGAGCTGGCTCGGAGGCAAGCGGCGAGCCAGTCGTTTATGCGACTGGCGGGGACCGTGCGCGGGCCGAAAGACCTGTCTCGCCGCAAAGGGTTCTCGCGCGGATGAAAGGCATTGCCGACACCGGCTTCTTGGTGGCGTTTGTCAATCGTGGGGATGAATTTCACGATTGGGCCGTCGGCGTTGCGGCTCAAGTCACCGAACCGCTACTCACCTGCGAAGCGGTCTTGGCCGAAGCCGCCTTTCATCTGCAAAGCGTTCCACTAGTTTTGGAGATGATTCAGGAAGGGCTGGTCGCGTTGGCATTCGATGTCAACGACCACTTGCCACAGCTTGAGGCCTTGGCCAAACGCTACGCAGATCGTCGACCGGACCTTGCGGATTTGTGTCTTGTTCGCATGAGCGAGTTGTTTCCCAAGCATCCCGTCATCACGATTGACCGAGCCGATTTCTCGGTCTATCGCCGCAACAAACGCGAAACGATTCCGCTGATCTCCCCGCCGCCCGCAAGCCGGCGCAAGGGATAAAACGTGGAGTGCGGCGACCGGAGTCGCCGCTTTTCAACACGCTCCGATTCCACGGCCAGTTGTCAATTCGTTGCAACGTTTCGAAACGAGGCGTTTTGAAAAGCGGCGGTTCCGACCGCCGCAGTCCAAATCATCACGAGGAGCGATGCTGTGCGGTTCGAGGCTCAACTGCCGCGATTGAATGGAGGGCTGCGTCGAGCCGCAGCACTCCAGGGTTTGTCGCAGAGCGACAGCCGATGGTAGCCGTGGGCTTCAGCCCACGGACAAGGAAGGCGAGCCTCTTTTGTCGCGGAGCGACAACCGAACGCTCTTGTCGCAGAGCGACAATCGAACGCCGATGGTAGCCGCGTCCAATTGTCGCTACGCGACAAACTTCGTTTCGTCACGCAATCCTGAAGCCCACGGCTACCTTCGGATGCCGCTCTGCGGCAAAGAACGCTCGCGATTCAGCAATAGACTCGGCGATGTTGGTGATGCCACGCGATGCTCAAGGTTTCGATAGGCGCACAGCATGAAGCGAACTGGGCCAACCGGTGCGATTTCTATTTCTTCTATTTCAGCGTGGTGAAACTCGCGTAGGCAGTGCAGCGAGCGAGCGCTTGCCAAAATCCGAGTTCATGAGTCGATACCACGAATCGGCATTCGGGTTCATCCCTGTCAGATCCCTTTCTTGCCCAAAATTCAATACCACTATAGTCGTCCAAATATCGCCAGTACGCGTGCGCAAGCAACGGCGTTGCGAAATGCTCGAATGGGATTCTCGGTCAAGAACTTGCAGCACTTTCGGAGCACTGATGCTGGCTGCGATTCTTTTCTGAGCACCGTAAAACACGATTCTCCGAGGTACACAAAACACACATAGTTTTGGCAAATGATTTGCGATCGAACGACTGCCGGATGCGGTGGAATAGGAGAACCAAGCACTGAGTCCGTGAAAGTCTCAAATGCCTGAAGTTCGTCCAATCGGTATGAGAGAGGAACGCTCGAAACTTCGACAACTCGCAGTTGGGCGTCCGAACTCAGCTTCGAAACGTCGTCAGCAATTACAGTCGCGAGTTGATTGCAGGCTGGTGATTCAATCTTTAGGTCGTCACGTAATCGCGATGACCACGGTTGCATCTGCGCATCCAAATGGTGCATTACTCCACCCAAACTCACCTCGAAAATCGGCTAACAGTTCGAGCAACTCATAGCATTTGGGACAGACACTTCTTGAATCTCACCCACAGTCTCCCGCCGTTCCTTCCACAGCTTATGCGATTCGTGATCGCCGGTGATGATTTCGAAGCCGAGGTCTTCGACCGCCCCGCGTAATACCACCTCCCAAGAACGAATTTTGCACTCTTGTTGGAGGCGTAATGGCAATCACGCAAGCAAAAAGCCGTCATCGAATTTGGATGACGGCCTGGTCAATGAGCGGAGAGGGAGGGATTCGAACCCTCGGTACCCTTACGGGTACACTGGTTTTCGAGACCAGCACGATCGGCCGCTCTGTCACCTCTCCAAGCGGATTTATCCGTTTCTTAGCGGGGGAAAGCACCTCAACTTCGAGATGGTTGCTCACAAACGGGGCCGCATGATAGTGGTGGTTTCACACATTTGCCAAGCGGTGAGTTTGACCCTGAGCCGACATCGTCGTGAGCTGGAATGACCGGTGAGACGTCGCGATGAATCTTGCGGAAAGAATCGCGAACACCGCTTGACCCATTTTTTGGAACTGGCCTATAACCCGCCGACCTTCTGGCTGCCGACGGAGTTTCGGCAGCATGTGTCACCTTCTTAGACGCCGCATGCATGGCGGCAGGGATGCGAAGCCATGACAGGTCGTGATCGTTCGCAGTCAACATTGCTGTGGGTCGTCGCGGGAACCGGAGCCGCTGTGCTCGGGGCCGCGATCCTGTTTCAGTGGTTCCGAGCTCAACCCGGAACTGCCGCCGAGGAGTCGAAACGTCCGACGGCGAACGACGCCACGTCCGGCAAGTCGCGTGTGAATACGAGTGGCTCGCAGTCCAAGAACGCGGCGCTGTCCTCGAACGAGGCCGCGGCGTGGGTCAGCCACAACGGAAAAAAATTGGTCATTTCGGAAGACGAAGTTGCCGAGGAATGCAAGCGGCAGGTCGGCAAAAGCGTGCTGGACAGCATGATCAACCGCGCGATCATTCAGATCGCCTGTCAGGAGCGGGGTGTCCAGGTGGCTCAAGCCGAAGTCGATCAAGAAATCGTGCGCATCGCCAAGGAGTTCAAGATCGATGCCGAGCAATGGCTGCAAATGCTGCAAGCCGAGCGAGGGTTCTCGCCGGAGCAATATCGGCGCGACGTGATTTGGCCCATGCTGGCGCTTAAGAAGCTAGCGAGTGAGGACATCAAGGTCACAGCCAAAGAAGTGCAAACCGCTTTCGAACGTGAATATGGCCCCCGCGTGAAAGCTCGCATGATCCTGTTCGACAACCTGCGGCGAGCACAGACGGCTTGGACAAAGGTCAAAGAAGATCCCGAGAATTTCGAGAAGTACGTTCAAGAATTTTCCGTCGATCCGACCAGTAAGTCGCTGGACGGCAGCATCCCGCCAATCCCGCGAAATTCCGGAAGCCCGAACCTCGAACAGGCCGCGTTCAAGCTGAAGCTCGGCGAGATCTCCGCCATCATCCAACTGGACGGGGGACTCGATCGCCACGTCATCCTCAAGTGCGAAGGCCGCACCGAGCCGGTCGTCAACGAACTCGACGACCAAGTGCGAGCCGAACTGGAAGACCAACTCAAAAAGCAAAAGGTCCAAGAACAGGTCGCCAAGATCTTCGAAAACATCAGGAAAGAAACTCGCGTCGACAATTTTTACACCAAGACATCAACCGGCGATCCCAAGCGGAACACCACCGTGCGCGCGGACGGTCCGAAGACGGGCGGCACACGGTCAACGATTCCCCAGCCCGCGACCAAGCCCACGCCAAACGAATCGAACACCAGTCCGATCCTGCAAACCAGCGGACAAGGTACGACCACGTCGCGCGTCAAACCCGCCGCGACGACGACCGACGAACCCGATGAGCTCGACCTCACGCCGCCGCGCGCCACTCCGCGACGTTCGACGACAACGTCCAATAAGTAAATCAGTCGCGAATGCCGAGGGATCAAGCGGCAAACCCGGGGGCGCAATCGCGCCCCGTTTTGTTGGATCACAAGCTAAGACGCCGTTGAGTCCTTACCAGGACTTCGTCCCATGTCGTCTGATTCGAAGACGAACTTTCCATCACCACCAGTCGTGTTAGAATTCGCTCGCCGTCCGCTAATGTCCGGCGCGATCCCCACGCCTCACTTTACACTTCCAGTCACCATGCGCAGCGAAACCGAAGCCTCCTTTTCGGACGAACCGTTCACCATCCCCGTGGCTGACCGAGTCAAGCGGCTGCCGCCCTATCTCTTCGGCAAGATCAACAAGCTGAAGCACAAGAAGCGGACCGACGGCGTCGACGTCATCGACCTTGGCATGGGCAACCCCACCGATCCGCCCGAGCAATTCGTCATCGAGAAAATGATCGAGGCGCTGGCTGACGCCAAAAATCATCGCTACTCCGTCTCCAACGGCATCGACAACCTGCGCCGGGAAGTCGCCAAACGATACGACCGCAAGTACGGAGTCAAACTTTCGTCGCAGTCGGAAGTCATCGCCTGCATCGGCTCGAAGGAAGGCTTCAGCCATCTCTGCTTGGCGCTGATGGGTCCGGGCGACACGGCCATCGTGCCCGCGCCAACGTTCCCAATTCACTCGTATGCGGTGATGCTCGCGTCGGGCAATGTGATCGCGCTCGACGTTCGCCAGCCGGAGCAATTTCTCTCAAACATCGCCTACACCTGCGAGCACCTTTTCCCGAAGCCCAAACTGGTGATCGTCAACTTCCCGCACAATCCGTCGGGTACTTGCATCGAGCAAGACTTCTACGTGGACCTTGTGCGACTCGCTAGGAGGTATGGTTTCCTGGTCATCAGCGATTTCGCCTACGCCGACATCTGCTACGACGGCTACAAGGCACCCAGCTTCCTGGCGACTCCCGGCGCGATCGAAGTCGGCGTCGAACTGACGACGATGAGCAAAGGTTACAGCATGGCCGGTTGGCGCATCGGCTACTGCTGCGGCAACGCCGAGATGGTGCGAGCGCTCGGCACGATCAAGGGCTATTATGACTACGGCATCTTTCAGGCGATTCAGATTTCCGCCATCGTGGCCATGCGGCACGGCGACGAATCGATTGAGCGGCTTTGCCAGGAATACAAACGTCGCCGCGATTCGCTCTGCGACGGCTTGAACCGCCAAGGTTGGGACATCGAATCGCCGAAGGCCGGCATGTTCGTGTGGGCCAAGATTCCCGAACCGTTTTCCGAAATGGGTTCGATCAACTTCGCGATGAAGCTACTTAACGAGGCTGGCGTCGCCGTCAGCCCCGGCCGTGGCTTCGGCGAAGAGGGTGAAGGTTTTCTACGCTTGGCAATTGTGGAAAACGCTCAACGCCTCCGCCAAGCCGTCCGCGAAATCGGCCGCTGCCTCAAGCCTGAACCCGCCACCGCTTGATGAGCGATTGCAAATTGCAAATTGAGAATTGCAAATCTGACGCCCCCGACAAAAGACGAATCTTGGCGAGCGGGGCGGCGTCAGCCCCCCGGTTTTTCGCGGAATTCAGGCAGCACCGGGGGGCTGACGCCGCCCCGCTCGCGTTTTTGTCGGGCGCGTCAATTCGCAATTTGCAATGAGCTTTTTCCGGTTAGTACTGCTTGATCTCCAACGCCATTGCGTCGCAGGAATTCTTCGATCCAGTGGTACTGATCAAGCAGCCCGCGCGTGTCTCGCCCTAACATCCGGAACGCGAGAAAAATCGCTTCGATCGTCGCCAGTCCCGCGGACGGATCTTCAAACTGCTTCGACACGCGCGGGTACGCTGTCTGCCACGGCAGCAAGCTTCGCACCGGCACATGCGCGTACTGTTTGTCCATTCGCTCGGCCAGCTTCCACGTGCCGTCGATGAACAGCAACCCGCAATCGCGATCTGCTTCCGACAGCAACGGCCCACCGATCCCAAGTTTGACGTAGCCTGTGAGCGACTCCGGTTCGTCGTCGGGATACGTCCGAAAGACGAATCCCGCTCGACCACGAAGTGGCTCGACCGAACACTTCTTTCGGTTTTCACGGCGATGCACGACGATGATTGTCGGTTGAGGTTCGGGCATGGTCGATGTTGTTGCCGGCCTTTCCGAACGGGAATAGAGTGACTCGCCGAGTGATTCGCAAGCGGTTGTCTGCGACGACAGGACGTAGGACAATCAGCATCGTGCTGACGGAGTTCGATGAATGACGTTGTGGCTCTGTTCGGACTGCCTGCAGTGGCGCGAGCCGACCGACAGCTCTTGTGCGGTCTGCGGCCGCATGCTCGACATGGACCTTCCCGATCCGACTCTCGATGAACTGGCGGAACGACTCGGCGATCTGCGCGAGTGCCTGGGCGAAGTCGATCTTCCGCGATCCGAGCTGCCGACGCGGGGACTATTGCACGCGACGTCGAACGGCTTGCTGTTCGTTCCGCATCAGTCGGCCGTGTCCTCTTTCGAAGATGACGATCCGCCGCCGCGACCGACTGCATGGCAAGAATGGCTGTCGGTGGTTCGCTCGCCGGTCGCGTGCCTGCGGAACTGGCTGAAGTGGGATTGTCGGAGTTGGCGTTGGCGAAAGAACGCTCACCGTCTTGAACTCGCCGAGCAACATCGGGTCGTGTTAGCTGACGTTCTGATGAGCGACCCAGGCGTCCTGTTCATCGCGCGAGCCTCGATCGCGAACTGGCGACGTCGGCGTCGACGCTGGCAATTCTTGCACGTCAACGGCCGTTGGTTGCCGGAGCAGTTTACGCCAGTAGATCGCATGAGCCATCGAAATCTTCAAACCTGGTGGGAGACGACCGCGTGTCCGCTCCGTCCAACGAGTCATTAGCCGCATTCTTCGATCTGCTGCGAGACGCCTTGTCGCGCGACGCTTGTTGGGGCCTCACGCTCAGTCAGCCCCGGCATCGCGGGCAGCCGGCGAAAATCTCGGTTCGCCCGATCGAGCTGTCGGGCCAGCGACATTACCAACTCGCCGAGCGGCGCGAAGGGCAAGAGTTTCATCAGAACCTGTCGTCGGACGAATTCCTCGCGCGCGTGACGTCCGAACTCGGACAACGATTCTCACAAGCCGACCTCTTCACGCCGGAGGCCGATGTCTCGGCGCGGGTGCAACGTGAGGGCATCGTGCGATTGAAGACACGTCGCCCGTCGAAAGCGGCTCCGCATTTGGAACACGATCGCCATAAACACTACCTCATTCCGGAAGGCCGACCTTGTCCATTTCTAGCGGAGATCGGTGTCATGACTCCGGCCGGGCAGGTCAAGGCGTC
Organism: uncultured Planctomycetaceae bacterium; assembly: GCA_964589725.1. Taxonomy (GTDB): domain Bacteria; phylum Planctomycetota; class Planctomycetia; order Planctomycetales; family Planctomycetaceae; genus CAYSHJ01. The sequence continues at coordinate 2,577 of CAZPUJ010000521.1, read as the reverse complement.
GAAGCAGGCAAAGTTTCGGCAGGTCAATCGGTTCCTCGAATTTGTTGACGACGTGCTGCCGGAACTTCCTCAGACTGGACAATTGCGAGTCATCGATTTCGGCTGCGGGAAGAGCTATCTCACGTTCGCACTGCACTACTTGCTGACCGAACTGCGCGGCCGCGAGGTCGACATCGTCGGTCTCGATTTGAAGGCCGAAGTCGTTCGCGACTGCCAACGCATCGCTGACCGACTGCGTTGCCGCGGATTGCGTTTCGAGGTCGGCGACATCGCGGGCTATTTCGCGAACGGCCCCGTTGACCTATCGGTCTCGTTACACGCTTGCGACACAGCCACCGATGCCGCGCTCGCTCAAGCCGTCAGTTGGCAAGCGAAAGTCATCCTCGCCGTTCCGTGCTGCCAACACGAAGTCGCGCAGCTCCTGCCCGACACCCTGATGCTCGGCGTGCTCCGCCACGGCATCCTCAAAGACCGCTTTGCCGCACTGGCCACCGACGCGCTGCGAGCACAACTGCTCGAAGCTGTCGGCTATCGTACTCAAGTCGTCGAGTTCATCGACTTGGAACACACGCCGAAGAATCTGTTGCTCCGCGCCGTGCGAAGCGACTCGCCGTCGAAGCCGGACGCCGTCGAGCGCTATCGGCAATTGAAGGACGAACTGGGATTGAAGAGTTTGCGTTTTGCGCTGGAACAACTGCTGTCCGCTCGGCAGCTTCTCTGAATTTGTCCGCGATGCTCGAAGATCAAAACGGCACGGGCAGCAGCAGGGCGTGATGTTCAAAGAGCACTCGTCTCCCGTGTTCGCCAATCGCGGGCGTGAAGAACAAGAGGAAAACGTAAAACGCCACGAGTGCTCCCAGCACGATCTTGCACAGCCAGCGCCAGACATACCAGGCGGGTTGCTCGCGGCGCATCGAGCGGTGATAGGCCCAGCCGAGCGCGATTTTCGTCGGAAAGATCAACACCACAAAGATGATGGTGATCGACCACAGCGCGTCTTGCGGCGGCGAGAGTGCTTTGAACAGGTACAGCGGCAGGGCCAGCAGATACGTCAGCACAATTGCGAAGAGCCACGCGAAGGGCGCCCGGCTGAATAATCCGCGAGCAGCCCGCAATTCACGGAACACGCCCAAGCGGTTCTCGGCGGCGAAGCGCGTTTGCATGAGCGGTACCCACATCAGCGTCAGCCACAACCCCACTCCACCGGCGAGCATCACCAGTATTTGTATCGGCTTCTCAGTGTCTCGCATTGAGGCGTACAGCGTGGACGGAATAATCAACCACGCGAAGGCTCCCAAGAATCCGCGCCAGCCTTGCGAGTAATACGCCTTCGCGTTTAGTCCAGAGAGAAATTGCCCGATTGCCGTCGAGGCGCGCACCCAATAATCACGATCGCGCCAGCGCGCCAACAGCCAGCGCGCGTTCTTGACCGGTCGCAAGAAGGACCACAAGCCGCCGCCTCGAGCGAGCGCTAAACAAAGATGAGCGATCATTAACCACGTGATAACGATCAGCCCGAATCGCCACCGCGCGGCGATTGCGCCGCCGGGATCAATCAGCCGCGCGTCGGCCGCCGCGCCGGAAATCAATCTCAACGGCAGCAGGCACAGCCACGTGCCAAGCACAATCGAACCAAATCGGGGAGCCAGTCCCAACAACGGAAATGCGGCTCGCAGTTTGCCCGTGCGAGCGACTCGGCCGGTGACGTCCAGCAGATAACCCAACGTCCAGAAATTGACCAACGGCACGGCGGCCGAAATCGCCAACAGCAGCGTCAGGCTTGCCAGTCCGAACAACGTCCGCACAACCCAAGCGAAGCACCGCATCGGATGCCGCCAAGGAACCGGAAATGGCGGCAGGCGGTCGATGACGATTTCTTCTTCTGGGGCTTCGACTGGTTGGGAGTTCTGTTCGTAGAACGGAATGCCAATAAGTCCTTCATCGACAATTGACGGGGTCGCGCTTGTCGCAGCCGATGCCTCGGCCACGACTTCTGACGGAAGCGGCTGACGTTCGACACGACTCGGTTGACCGGAGTCACTCACAAAGACAGCCTTGTTGCGAGGGGATTTCGTCAACGCTGTCCTGTCGAGGTTCATATCATGCCCTGGTCGCAGCCTGAGCGGACGGATTGATAATCCGTCCTACACAGGCAGTCACGGGGACATACCTCGACGGGACTGCGTCGGTTTCGCGATGATCGGTGAAACGACGTCCGCCGTCGAGAGGTATGCTGGTAGTCGGAAATCTCAAATTTCATATTGGAAATCTCAAATTCATCATGCGATGGAAATGGAAACTGTTGCTGCCCGGGATCGTGTTGCTAGCCCTGATCGGGCTGGTGCGAGCGGTCATCGACCAGCCGTTGCAGGGGATCGCGACCGAGGAAGGTGCCCGCCCGGCGGCGGATCTGCAAAGTTCGGTCGAGGTGGTCAACATCTTCTTCGCGAAACGCTGGGCAACCGAAGAACTCGTGTCGGCGAATTTGGCGGATGAGTTGACGGTGCTGCGGCGGATCACGCTTGCGTTGATGGGAACGGTCCCGTCGTTGGAAGAACTGCGAGCGTTCGAACTCGA
>CAZPUJ010000520.1:0-9863 GCA_964589725.1 uncultured Planctomycetaceae bacterium | reverse complement strand
AACTCTTTCATGAACTCCGGTTCAATCAATCTCACACTTTCGACGGTGTGCGTCGTGAGGAATCCGTCCTGCACGTTCATGAATGGCGTCTTGGAGGCTTCCGCCGCTCGGCGGGAAATCAAGCACAGGTCGCCGGCTTCTTGCGCGTTGCGCGCACAGACGATGCCCCAACCGCAATCCGCAACGGACATGATGTCATCATGCCCGGCGTGGACATTCAGGCCTTGACTGGTGAGTGCTCGCGAGCCAATGTTGAACACCATCCCGAGCCGCTTGCCGGAGATCGTGTACAAGACCTCCTTCATCAACACGAGGCCTTGACCGGAGGTGAAGTTTGTCACGCGGCCGCCGGCGAGTGCGAAGCCTTCACAGAACGTGGCGGCAGAGTGTTCGCTTTCTGGTTCAACAAAGATGAGTTGGTCACCCCACAAGTTGGGGATGCCATTCATCATGGCGGCGTTGAACCCGCCACCCATCGTTGTGGAACTGGTAATTGGAAATGCTCCCGATCCTTGGCTGATCCGGCTCTCGACCCACACGACCGCTTCCGCGCCGTCACAGGTGGTGGGTATGCCGGGATATTGAAACTTGGGTTCGACCTCCTCCACGACGGGGCTTCGGGAGACTCGGTCGGTGGTCATGGTGGTCATGAATCAAACTCTCCCTGCTCTGAACGAGCGAATGGACGATTCTTATTGGCGATTTGAAATCAACGTGGCAGGCTTGCCACATCGGGGAACATGGCTAAATAATCTCTTCCCTGAGATGACAGCAAGCCGACCATTGGCAACTCAGCGCCGAGGAGGCACCTTTTTCCGTGAAAACCATCGATCTGTTGTTCGAGGAAACCGGTTTGTCGGTGGAAAGCATCGCCGAACGGACGCAATTGTCCGCGGAACGGATCGAGGCGATCGCTCATGGCCGCTGGACACCCAGCCCAGACGAACGTCAACGATTGGCGGATGCTTTCGTCGTGCCGATCGACGACATCAGCTGGGGCCACACGATGGCTCCGCGCGTCGTGCGGTATCATCGCTTTGGTCTGCGCGAAGGGTTTTGAGACGGCTCGCCCGCGCGTGATCGCACGACAGAACATCCCACGGTCCGGAATCGCACCGCGAATGGGGGACGTCCTGGCTGAGCGAATCGGCGCGATCGTGCTTTCCTCAGTCATGTTGCCTCCCGACGCGCTGCTTTCACGCTTCTCCAACGGCTAACTCTGAACACGCGAACTCCGACAATCTCTGGCGAGAGTCACGAGCCCACGCCGACCATTTCAGCGGCGAGCGGCCACTAATCTGCACTCGCAAGCGGCGCTGTCCAGGCACGCATTCCAGACGTGAGATTTCGATCTGGCCAGCGCGTCCATCGTCCAATTCCAGACGATAAGGCCGACCGGTCTCCAGGCACTCGTGTTGCGGCGGGTCGACCAACAGATAGCCTGCCCACTCGGATTCCGGGTCGAGCGTCTCGTGGTCGAGACGTCCCTCCAGATTCCTGAGCACCATCCCGCCTATGAGCAACCGCCCCCGAATCTCCACCATGACGCGCTCCTTCGGATGCGAACGTCGGTCTGAGGTCTGTCGAAATCAGACGCCGCGGATCACGGCGGTATTATGGTGTCTCGTGCTCGATAAAAGGAAGTGAGACTCGTGACATGGGTGAATCGTCAGGCGTCGACGCAAACTGCCAGCGCGTCGGCATTCTTCCGAAAAGGAGCTCGCATTGGCAATCCGTCCGACCGAGTGCCCTGTCCAGTCACACGCGATCACAACAGTTGGCGTTTTGCTGTTCGCTGAAAATGCCCGTCGGCAACCATGAGTTTCGTTAAACGTGCCGCACTGTTCGACGCTGCCTTGGTCGAGCACGTAGATGCCGTCGACTTCGCGGATCGTGCTGAGGCGGTGAGCGATCACGAGGCACGCGCAGCCGGAACGGCACAGATTCGCCGCCACGACTTGCTCGGTCTCGACATCCAGCACGCTCGTCGCTTCATCGAGGACGAGGAGTCGCGGATCGGCCGCGAGGGCACGAGCGATTTCAACTTGCTGCCGTTGCCCGCCGCTCAAATTGTTGCCTCCTTCGGACAAGCGGCCTTTCAGTCCACCGGGCAACGCGGCCAACACATCGTCGAAGTTTGCATCGCGCGCGCCAGAGGCCAGAACCTCGACCGGGATCGTCGAGTCCCACAAGCAATGATTGTCGTGAACAGTCCCTTCAAGAATCGCGATGTCCTGATCGACCAGCGACAACGAAGTTGCGAACACCGCTGGCGCAACGTCATGACGGCGGCGGCCGTCGAAAAAAACCTCGCCCGACCACGGCTCGTACAGACCGCAGACCAACCGCGCGACTGTCGATTTGCCAGACCCGCTTGTCCCGACCAGCGCGACACCTGTCCCGGTTTGATCTCCAGAGTCAAATACTCAATGACCAGCGAGTTATTCGCAGATTCACTGGAATCCATGCCAGGGCGTGACCGGTTATCAGCCGCTCGGCGAAGCCAAACCGTGACTCGTCGTAGCTGAATTCGCAAGAATTCAGTCTGGCTACCAGGCTCATGCGGCGGAATTCTTGGGAATTCAGAGACAAGGTGCTATTTTTGTCGGATGCGGCGGCACAGGACGCGCATGATCCCGCGGGTGATCTCGATGTGGTCCGCCATCAGTTCGTAGATCTCGGCTTGAGAGATCTTGAACACGAGTGTCGACTCGATGGCGGTGATCGAAGCCGAACGGGGTTCGGGATCCAGCAACGCCAGTTCACCGAACACCTGACGCTCGCCAAGTACGGTCAGCTCACGGTCGTCGATATGCACACGGAGTTTGCCGCTCACGATAACGTACATGCTCGTGCCGAGATCCCCTTTCTCGAAGATGCGCTGTCCGGCTTCAAACTCTTGCTCCTCCAAGATGGGAACCACTTGAGCCAACACATGGTCGGGAGCTTCGGCGAAAATCGGGACGGGCTTGAGATCTCGGCTGATCATCGAGTCGATGATCTCGAACGCGTAAGCTCTCCGCTCGGCCGACGGGTGTTCCAAATTGCTGTGTGAATCGAACATCGCATGAGCATCATAGATGAACGACAGCAACAGATAGATACGATCCAGGTCTTGTTGCTGCAAGTCGTCGAGCGCATCCTTCAACAAGGAAAACGCTTCGCCTTCGAACAACGAGGTACTCACGGAAAGCAGCCACGCCGCGTGCTGACTTTCCTCCTGAATCTTCCCCACCACCCGCGCCACATCGGAAGCAGACACATGGTAACGACAGAGGCTTAATGCGCTCAGCACGCGCGAATAAACATCAGAATGTGTGTCATCAATGTGCCGTTCCAGAAACGCCAGTACCTCGTCTCCACGAATCTGTTGAAAGACACCAATCACGCGGACTTGAAACTCAGGATCCTGCGTTCGCTGTTCAAATTCCGTTTCCAGCAAGGGCAAGACCGCCTCGCCTCCCGCCACCAGCGACGACACTGCCGCGCTCTGCAATCCGGGAATATCCAGTGCCGCGAGCACGTCCGGCCACAGACGCGGAATTTTCAGTTTGCCCGCCGCGATCAGTGCTTCGTTGCGAACCTCAATTTGCTCATCGCGCAGCAAGGGGACGAGCGGCCGATAAAAGTTCTGAATTCCGACCTCACCCAAGACGCGCGCCGCCAATCGCCGCTGAGACGGTTCGTGGGAATTCCGCATCGCGTCGAATTGGTCCGCCGCCAGCACGATGCCGTCCAACCCAACGTGCCGCATCAAGCCCACGATCGCCGAGACACGCAATTCTGGATCTTCGTCCTTTAAGAAGGGAGTCAACTCATCGAGTGCGTCGCCTTCCTCCAGCTTCGCGAGCGTTCGCAACACTTCGCCGCGGACCTGGGGAATCATTTCGGCACGCACTCGCTCGCGCACGGCTGGCACGGCGTCACGCATCTCACGGCGCGCGAGAATCCGCAAAACTTCGCGGCGCACGTCGGGATCGGAATGATCCAGCAAGTGCGTCAGTTTGGCGCGCAAGAATTCGGGATCGGCGTTTTCGAGCAAGGCCAGCGCGTAGAGCACCTCCGTCGCGTAATTGCTCTGCAGTTTGGTCTTCAGGAGGTTCAGGCTGGTGTTGTCCGTGAGGGACAACGTGGCCGCGTCGAAGCGATGCCCCGCGATCGCCGCCGCCACCATGCCCGGATAACGCCGTGTCACCTCGAAGCCGCTGAGGATCCAGGCGATCACGACCACGGGGATCGTCAAAGTGATCTCCAGGGGACCGAAACCGAAGACGTTCTTCATCAGCAGCAACAGCCCGCCGGAAATCCCGGTCGCGACTGGGAGGAATACACCTTCGTTGGTGGCCTGAGCCAGCGACCTCTGGGCCAACGGCAACGGCTGATACAGAATGAGTCCCGCGCTCTCATCCAGGTCATTTCGCAGACACGCATCGAAGAACCGCGCCATCACCAGCACCCAGAACGGAAGGGCGCCGTCAATTCCGATCGCTCCGCATAACGCTCCAAATACCACGATGGAAACAAATACCGAAACCGGCAGAGCCGACAGTCCCAAATTGACTCCGTAACGCGACAGCAGACGGCTGGTGAAGAAGCCGCGGCTGACCAGAATGACAACGGCAACCCAGGCCCAAAACTGACCCAGAAAGCCCGCCAATTGATCGGCATCCGGGTAGCGTTTCTCGACGAATCCGCAGAACGCATTGTCGAGAAAATACAGTCCCACCGTGGACAGCGCGTTGTTGACCAGCAGGAACAGCACGAACGGGTTCTTCAGGAGGCTGCTGTTCGCCGACTTGGCCTGCGGCTCCGGCTCATCCGAGGCTTTGGCATCGTCCGACTTGGGTACTTGTCGCAGCGCGAGCAGCACCACCACCAACCCGCCTCCGATGCCCGATGCCGCTAGCCAATACAAGTTCACGGTTCCGATCAGGCCGACCAGCCACGGCGTCGCGAATCCTCCGCCGACCATCACGATCCACTCGCCGCTGCCGACGAGCGGGAACAACCGCTTGGCCTGACGGACGTCGCACAGCATTCCCGCCAACGCCCAAAAAGCCATGCCCGTCAGAAAGTCGGTGAGATCAATCGAGACGGCGGCCATGTAGGTGATCCACCCGGCATCACTTGACCGGAGCAGCATTCGCAGGCCGACCAGCAACGTGAACACCGCCAGAAAGCTGCCGATCGTCAGCGAACGGAAGGACAGCCGCTGCTCCAACCGCAGATAGCTCGCAGCCAATGCGGGCAGCAATAGGCTGGTGATCAAGAACAAATAGGGCTGACCTTCCGAACCGAAGCGATCCAAAAAGAGCGCGTTCCCCGCCGTCCAAGCGAAACTGCGACCGACGCCAATCAGCATGTTCGCCAGCAACAGCAGCAGAAACAGCCGGCCTTCGCCAACTTTGACCCCGAGGCCAATTTCGACGGCTTGAATGGCACGGTGCATTTCAGAAAACTCGATCCGTTATCTTCGGTGCGCAGTTTCACGGTGAATGCTGAGCAAAACTGATCGCGCCGGATTCCGCAATGGTCGGCAATGTGACGCCAGACATAGTCCGATACATCGACTCGCCGCCGTTGGTTCAGTTTTGATCAAATCTGTGTGTACCACTCATCAAAACGTCACGTTTTGAACGTCAGGCAACACTCGATCTGGCGAACAACTGACGGTGGGCTACGCGACGTTCTGCGGCCCGTCGAAGAAGCCTTCAGCTTCAACTTCGACGCCTTGCTGACGGGGATTGGCGGTTGATATACCTCGTACAGTCGAGTCTGACACTAACCCGAAGCGTAAATGAGGGCCTGTTACCTCTGCCCTCGCTTACGCTTCGGGTTAGTGTGAAGCGTCCTCCAAATGTGTCAGATGTGGCCGTGCGAGGTATAATGTCTTGTTCGATCCACTAATCCAACAGTCCATTGACTAAGTGTTCTTTGTTCCGGAGACGCAGCATGCAGACCTCGCGACGTCATTTTCTGGAAGCGGCCAGCGCGGTGAGTTTGGGCTTCCTCGGGTTGCGATGCAGCTTGCTTCCGGGCTTTGCGGAGGACTCGGCTACGAGCAGTCTGCAGGCACCCGGAAACGGGCCGCTCCAGCCGGACCCACAGAAGGTGCTCGATCTGCCGGAGGGATTTCGATATTCCATCATCGGTCGCACTGGCGACGTCATGAGTGACGGTCTACTCTTGCCGGGAGCACCGGATGGCATGGCGGCGTTTGCTGGTTCGCGGCCGGAGTTGGCGATCGTGATTCGCAATCACGAGCTAATTCCTGGCTCAAGCAAAGGCCCATGGGGCAAGAAGTTTGAACGTCTGGGGAAAGTCGATGCCGTGAAGCTTTACGACCGTGGCGAGGGAACCACGCCCGGCGCCGGCGGAACCACAACGACTGTGTTCAACACCAAATCGCAGTCGGTCGAGCGACAGTTTCTGAGCTTGGCCGGCACGTCGCGCAACTGCGCCGGCGGTGCGACCCCCTGGGGCAGTTGGGTTACGTGCGAGGAAACGGTCGCTCGCGCCGGACTGGTCGTTGATGTAAAAAGGTTGGACAAGTATCACTGCGAACAGGATCACGGCTACAACTTTGAAGTGCCGGCCACCGAGCAACCGCAACTCGCCGAACCATTGCCGCTGAAGGCGATGGGCCGCTTCAATCACGAAGCGATCGCCGTGAACCCGGCGACAAAAATCGTCTATCAAACCGAGGACCGCGATGACGGTTTATTCTATCGCTTCCTGCCCAAGCAGCCGGGCAAGCTGGCGGCTGGCGGTACACTGCAAGCGCTGAAGATCAAAGATCGGCCGAGCATCGACACTCGCAACTGGACGCAGCAAACCGTGAAGTCCGCCGAGACGCTGCCGGTCGAGTGGATCACGCTCGACGATGTCGAATCGCCGAAGGACGACTTGCGGAAACGCGGCTTCGACGCCGGCGCCGCCAAGTTCGCTCGTGGCGAAGGAGCTTGGACCGGTAAGAACGGCGAAATTTATTTCGCTTGCACAACCGGCGGAGCTAAGAAGTTTGGTCAGATTTGGCGCTATCGTCCCAGTTCGGCCGAAGGAACTGCCCAAGAAACAAAGTCAGTCGGCATGCTCGAATTGTTCCTCGAACCGAACAACTCGGACTTGTTGACGAATTGCGACAACCTGACCGTTTCGGCTTGGGGCGATGTCATCGTCTGCGAAGACCGTGGACGCAAGCAAGCGCGACTGATTGGCGTCACACCCGCAGGCAAGCTCTACACGTTCGGCTTTTGTCACCTGAATTCGGAACTCGCGGGCGTCTGCTTCTCGCCCGATCACTCGACACTATTCGTCAACATTCAGGTTTCTGGTCTGACCGTCGCGATCACCGGCCCGTGGCGCAACGGCCGCGTGTGAGGCTCAAGGCTTAGTTTTGCACCTACCCGCCCGGCACAACGTACTTCAGCACCACGACGTAATGGCACGCGGTGCCGATCATGACCATGACATGCCACAGCGGGTGATAGAACAATCTCCGCTCGTCGCGAGTCAAGAACCATGTGCCACCCGAATACGCCAAAGCACCCGCCGCGATCCACAAGACTCCATCGGTGCCGAGAAAGTGGAAGTATTGCGGGATCGCGATGATTCCCACCCAACCCGTCAACAGATAGAACCACACCGACACGTTGTCGAACTTCGTGAAGAACAGCTTCAACACGATGCCGATCAGGGCGAGCAGCCACATCACGATCAAAAGCACGCCCCACCAGCCGTCGCGCAGGAACGTCATCCCGAACGCCGTGTAGTTGCCGGCGATGAGCAGAAAAATGCAGACCTGATCGAGCGACCGAAAGCGATGTCGCCAGAGACCTCGATGAACGCTGTGCGACAAGGTCGACGCGGCATACATCGCCGACAACGACGCCACGTAGATCGCGCATCCAGACGACAGCCACGGATTGCTCCGCTCGGCCGCCGCCGCCAACAGGATCCAGCCGGCAGGCAGGCTGAGCAGAAATCCGATCGCATGCGTCCACTGGTTCGCCACTTCTTCGGTGACGAACCGCGACGACGATCTCCAAGTCAGCGTGCGGCCCATCGCAATCTCCTGTTTGAAACGTCCTTGCTTGCCGATTGACCACGACCTGCGGGCGGCGAAATAGCAGATTGCGGCGATTGCGAGAACACGGATTCGAAACAACTTGCGTCGAAAGAACACACCGAACTTTGGATCACTTCTTTTCCAAAGCTGCTTGTGCCGCGGCCAAGCGGGCGATCGGCACTCGGAACGGTGAGCAACTCACATAATTCAGGCCAATGCGGTGGCAGAATTTAACCGAGTCGGGTTCGCCGCCGTGTTCGCCGCAGATGCCGATTTTGAGATCGGGGCGCGACTTGCGGCCGCGTTCGACGCCGATTTCCATCAGGCCGCCGATGCCGTCGAAGTCGATGACTTGGAATGGGTCTTTCGGAACGAGGTCGCTCTCCATGTAGTGACGGATGAAGCTGCCGTAGTCGTCGCGGCTCATGCCCAGTCCGGTTTGCGTCAGATCGTTCGTGCCGAAGCTGAAGAACTCGGCTTCTTGAGCGATCTGGTCTGCTCGGATGCAGGCGCGAGGGAGTTCGATCATCGTGCCGACGAGGTATTTCACTTTGATGCCCTTTTCGGCGAAGACTTTGTCGGCAGCTTCGCGGATGATCTTGGCTTGAACCTTGAACTCGGGCAGGAACGCGACGAGCGGGATCATGACTTCCGGCTCGACTGCGATCCCCTGTTTGGCGACGTCGCAGGCGGCCTCGAAGATCGCGCGGGCTTGCATCTCGGTGATTTCCGGGAAGACGTTGCCGAGACGACAACCGCGGAAACCGAGCATCGGATTGAACTCGTGCAGGGCTTTGACGCGACCGGCGACCTTGTCGGTGCTGATGCCGATTTCCTTGGCCATCTCCGCTTGGCCCTTCTCGTCGTGCGGAAGGAATTCGTGCAGCGGCGGATCGAGCAAGCGGATCGTGACCGGGTAGCCCTTCATTTCCTTGAAGATGCCGGTGAAGTCTTCGCGCTGGTAGGGCAGCAACTTCGTGAGAGCCTTCCTGCGGTCTTCGAGCGTCTCGGCGAGGATCATTTCGCGCATCGCCTTGATGCGGTCGCCTTTGAAGAACATGTGCTCGGTGCGGCACAGTCCGATGCCTTGAGCACCAAAGGCAATCGCAGCGGCGGCTTGCTCTGGCTCATCGGCGTTCGTGCGGATTTTGAAGTTGCCGCGAGCTTCGTCGGCCCACGACATCAGCTTGGCGAACTGCTGATAGACGCGGCTGTCTTCGGCCTTGATCGTCTTGTTGATCAGCACTTGCACGACCTCGCTGGGCTTGGTCGCGATCTGCCCTTCCATGACTTCTCCGGTGAATCCGTCGATGCTGATGAAGTTGCCCTCTTTCAGCGTCTTGCCGCCGGCCGTGAGCGTTCGCTTTTCATAGTCGATCTGCAATCCGGCACAGCCCACGATGCAGACTTTACCCATTTGCCGCGAGACCAGCGCGGCGTGCGAGGATGCTCCCCCAAACGCCGTGAGGATTCCTTCGGCTGCTTGCATGCCGCGCAAATCTTCCGGGGACGTTTCACGGCGGACCAGGATCACTCCCTTGCCATGCTTGTGGACATAGGCTTCGGCGTCGTCGGCAAAGAACATGATCTTGCCAGTCGCGGCACCAGGTCCGGCGTTGATCCCTTTCGCGAGCACCTTGCCCTCGGCCTGAGCTTTCCGCTTGGCATCGGCGTCGAAGATTGGCTGCAACAGTTGATTAAGGTCATCGGGCGGAATACGTCCGGCGGACATTGCCTCGTTCTTGGTGATGAGACCTTCCTCGACCATGTCCACGGCGAACCGCACGCCCGCGAA
>CAZPUJ010000519.1:0-4355 GCA_964589725.1 uncultured Planctomycetaceae bacterium | reverse complement strand
TAGTGCATCCAGTACCGTGAGGGAAAGGTGAAAAGAACCCCGGGAGGGGAGTGAAATAGAACCTGAAATCGTGTCGTCCACAAACAGTCAGAGCACCATGTCGGGAGCAATCCCGTCAAGTGCGATGGCGTGCCTTTTGCAGAATGAGCCTGCGAGTTGTCAGCATTGGCAAGGTTAAGCGGTTAAGCCGCAAAGCCATAGGGAAACCGAGTCTGAATAGGGCGACCAGTCATTGTTGGCAGACCCGAAACTGCGTGATCTAGCCATGGCCAGGTTGAAGTGAAGGTAACACTTCATGGAGGACCGAACTCATTGATGTTGAAAAATCTCGGGAAGAGTTGTGGTTAGTACGGTGAAATGCCAATCGAACGCAGAGATAGCTGGTTCTCTCCGAAATGCATTGAGGTGCAGCGTTATGCGTTGTCACACGGGGGTAGAGCACTGAAAGGGCTAGGGGGCTTACCCGCTTACCGAACCCTATCAAACTCCGAATACCGCGTGATTAGCATGGCAGTGAGACTGCGAGGGATAAGCCCCGTGGTCAAAAGGAAAACAGTCCAGATCGACAGCTAAGGGCCCTAAACGATAACTAAGTGTGAAACGATGTGAGATCGCGTAAACAGCCAGGAGGTTGGCTTGGAAGCAGCCACCCTTTAAAAAGTGCGTAATAGCTTACTGGCCGAATGTGATCTTGCGCGGAAAATGTATGGGGGCTAAAGTTATCTTCCGAAGCTTCGGGATCACCCATGAGGGATGATCGGTAGGAGAGCGTTGTGTATGCAGTGAAGTCAGAGCGTAAGCACTGGTGGAGCGTACACAAGTGAGAATGCAGGCATGAGTAGCGATTATTGGGGTAAGAATCCCCAACGCCGAAAACCTAAGGTTTCTACGGCAATGTTCGTCATACGTAGGTTAGGCGAGACCCTAAGGCGAGGCCAGAAGGCGTAGCCGATGGAACTCCGGTTAATATTCCGGACCTGGCGCAGTGTGCACTGGAAGGACGCTTCTTAATATCCCATCCCGGTTATTGGTTCCGGGTTACCGGGAGGCTGGGCCACTTGGAAGAGTGGCACAAAGGCCGAACGGGGGGAACGGATCTCTTCGGAGTGAAGGAACTGGGATTGAGGGGGGCCGCGAAAATCTCCAAAGGCATTACACTGCAGCCACTCGTACCGCAGTCCGACACAGGTAGGTGAGTCGAGGAGACTCAGGCGTTCGAGAGAACTCTCGTTAAGGAACTAGGCAAATGAGTCCCGTAACTTTGGAAGAAGGGACGCCCCTAGCAATAGGGGTCGCAGCGAAGCAGCCCGGGCGACTGTTTAACAAAAACACAGGTCTCTGCTAAGGTGAAAACCGATGTATAGGGGCCGACGCCTGCCCAATGCCAGTAGATTAATCGGAGGTGTTAGAAGCAATTCGAAGCATTGAAGTGAAGTCCTGGTGAATGGCGGCCGTAACTCTAACGGTCCTAAGGTAGCGAAATTCCTTGTCGGCTAAATACCGACCCGCATGAAAGGCGTAACGACTTGGGCACTGTCTCAACGAGAAGCTCGGTGAAATTGTAGTGCCAGTGAAGATGCTGGCTACGCGCAGTTGGACGGAAAGACCCCGTGGAGCTTTACTACAACTTCAGATTGTTGTTTGGGTTTAGATGCAGAGCGTAGGTGGGAGCTTAGGCACCAATGGAACACCACCCTTCTAATCCTGGATAACTAACCCGCGCCATTATCTGGCGTCGAGACATTCTGTGGTGGGTAGTTTGACTGGGGCGGTCGCCTCCTAAAAAGTAACGGAGGCGTACAAAGGTGCACTCAGGCTGGTCGGAAATCAGCCGCTGAGCATATAGGTATAGAGTGCGCTTGACTGTGAGACAAACAAGTCGAGCAGGTACGAAAGTAGGTCTAAGTGACCCTCTGGTGGTGCGTGGGCACGCCAGGGTTCAACGGATAAAAGCTACCCCGGGGATAACAGGCTGATCTTGCCCGAGCGCTCACAGCGACGGCATGGTTTGGCACCTCGATGTCGGCTCGTCTCATCCTGGGGCTGCACAAGGTCCCAAGGGTTCCGGAGTTCACGGATTAAAGAGGCACGCGAGCTGGGTTCAGAACGGCGTGAGCCAGTTCGGTCCCTATCCACTGCGCGCGAAGGAAATTTGAGGAGATTCGCTCCTAGTACGAGAGGACCGGAGTGAACTGACCTCTGGTGTACCTGTTGTCCCGCCAGGGGCATACGCAGGGTAGCCACAGTCGGGAAGGGATAAGCGCTGAAAGCATCTAAGCGCCAAGCCCACTCCAAGATTAGATTTCCCATATCAAGTAAGGCCCCTTGAAGATTACAAGGTGATAGGCCGCAGGTGTAAGCGCTGTAAAGCGTTCAGCTGAGCGGTACTAATTGGCCGAGGGCTTATAATGAGTCCTTTGCTCGGAGCCTTTAACGCACAACGTACACACCCTGTGCAACTGACAAAGTGTTTTGGCCCAAGAGCCAAAACCGAATAGATTTCTTTTCACGTGGCCTTAGCGAGAGGGAAACACCCGTTCCCATCCCGAACACGGAAGTTAAGACTCTCAGCGGCGGAAGTACTTGAAGGGCGACCTTCTGGGAGATAGGCACGTTGCGCGGAAAGAATAACTTTCAAGGCCCCGCTTTCGAGCGGGGCCCTTTTTTTGATCGGACAGATCAGTATCTATTTGGTGGGTTTTGGCTTCTTAAACCTTGAAGCGTCGATCTTCACACCTGACTTGAACGACGTGACTCGGAAATCCCCAATTAGTCTCTTGTTCGCAGTGTCATAGGTGACTACGCGAAAGATCAAAAGCAGGTCTGGATCGATGTAATAGTCAATTGAGACTGCAGCGCGGAGCAGGAACCTGTTAAGAACGAACCACTTCTTGCCGTTCCATTCAACTCCTTTGGTCAAGGTCAAGACGCTGCGCTTCATCGCCCCATCCTTATTTGTCGATAGTTGGCGGTTCCAATCGAAATACGCTGATGTCTCGAGATTGGCGTTTCGGATAATCACAGTCAATTGATCTGGTTCGTAATTGAATTCGCTCACCCCCTTGCTCAACTTTGGAACCCAGTAGATCTTTTTCCCGTCGCAGACTATGGTCCTGTAGTTGCCATCGCCTTCCCAGAAGACATGGACGAGGTTCGGAGCGCAGAACTCAACATAAATCTTGTAGTTGAACTCTTTCTCTGTCTCGATGTGCCTGGCAGCGACCTGAAACTTGGCCGAACTGATAGAACTGTATGAGGCTCGAAGCTTGTCAAAAAATTCTTCTACGCCTTTGTCTTGGTTGGCAGAAAGTGCATGGTGGGTACCGAGCAAAAGTGCGACGCAGGAAATCATCGAGATTGACCTTACAGGTCGCATTATGCGACTAAACGAGTAATCCCAAGCACGGTTTCGATTAATTCAACGAGTCGACTGAACTGGTTGGCTTGGCTAATTAACCGCGATCACGGGCTTTTTGAACCTGGAGTCTTCGACTTTCACCCCAGTCTTGAGGGACTTCAGCACAAAATCGCCTTGAATGAACTCCTTGTCGAGCGACATGCGTACGGTCCTCCACACAAAGTTGGTAGCGGGGTCGATGTAGTACTCGACGTAGACCCCCACCGTCGGTGCTGACTCTTCAAGCACCGTCCATTTGCGGCCGTTCCACTTCTCGTTTTGGCGGATCGAGAGTTTGCTGTCGTGCATGTTGTCGCCTTTGGCCGTCGAGAGTTGTCGCTTCCAATCGTAAAAATTGATGACTTCTAAATTGGAGCCCATGAGCATCTCGCCCATTTTGTCCAACGAGTACTTCTCGGAATGGATCGTTGGCGAATCCTCGCTTACGCCGAAAAGGTTTGTGCCATCACAGATCATCCGAAAGGACTTGTCCTCCACATTGACTTTCACAGACATCTTGTTGGGGTTCTTGAACACTCCGTCCATCGTGATGGTAATGTCACCGTTGCTCGAAAGGATCGTCGCCTCCATCGTAAAAGCGGCTGTCTTGACTTCTTTGTAGGTCTTGCGCATCGCGGCGAGCAGGGCTTCGACCTCCTTGTCTGTAGCAAATGCGTTTGCCACCAGAGTAAGGCTGAACAAGACCAGGGCAATTCGTTTTATCATGAACTTCTGACTATCCTGAACCATTAGACGCCCCGAGTCCTAGTTCTTTACCAGAACAGCGGCACCAAAGACCCCTGCTGAGTCTCCGAGGTGGGGCTTGCGAACGTCCAAGAATGGCTTCTCATGGAAAACGTGCTTTTTGGCCTGATTGGTTCCATCAAAGTACAGTTCGTCTATTTGTCCTAGTCCGCCTCCGAGCACGATGACGTCTGGGTCGAGGATGTTCACCACT
>CAZPUJ010000518.1:0-13257 GCA_964589725.1 uncultured Planctomycetaceae bacterium | reverse complement strand
GGCCGCGAGTTCATCGACAGCGCCGATCACGGGCGACAACTTCAGTCGGCTTGCAGTTTCGATGCGGGGTCCGCATTCTGGGCCGAGGCGTACAACCCGACCGAGGCCGGATCGCGCGATGACGGCGCGGGTCCGAAGTCGACGAGTCGGTTGCTGCACTCGATCGCGACCGAGGACTCGTTGCAGACGACCACGCAAATGGCCTTCTGGCTGGCACCGGGACAAGACTCCGTTGGCCATCCGGCGAAAAACGCGACGAAACTGTCAAGCCATCTCGTCACGAAGCGCGTGCAAATCGGGTATCGCGATCTGCCGCAGATCGTGCGATTCGACGTCACATTTCAAGTGCCGATCGGCGAGCGACACACGTTCGCGCAGTTCGAAGCGGTGACCGGCTACATGCCGGCGGAGTTCAGTTCGTTCTGTAAGTTCAACCCGCAAGCGGGCGAACTCGAACCACTCGACGATGGACCGGGCGAGCAAGCGTCTCCCGTGGTGCTCGCCACGGAGAACGGCTCGCACGCGATGGGCATCTTCTCACCGGATCAGCCGTCATCCGGTTTCGAGCGCGCCGGCTACGGACGTTTTCGCTTCGCTGCTGAAAAGGTCGTGAAGTGGAACTGCGTCTTCCGCGTACGCCGTCCCGAAGGCATCGAGCCCGGCGAATACTCGTTCCGCAACTTCGTGATCGTCGGCGACCGCGAGATAGTGACGAAGTCACTTCGCGCGTTGCACGCCCAGCTTTGCAGTGGGACGCCGTGACAAGCACATGAAGAAGCAAGGCTCCTCCGAAGAAGCCGGGCTCTTGAAATCGATTCGCGCGGGTCTCAGTGATTTACGCAGAACTCAGTTGACGCGAGCAACGCCCAGGCGAGATGTCGCAGAGCGACGTCGCGGCGATCGGTGAAGCGTTGAAGAACGTCGGCGACGTCGGTGGTCTCGTCGGCCGTGGGCGGACGCGACAAGATCGACAGATACAGTTCGTCCGCGATCGCATCGGCGGAGTCGAGAGCCATGAGCCGATCCAGCAAGTTGCCGGGCTGCGGTTCGAGCAGTTTCAAAAGATCGGCATCGTTCATGAAGAACAATGACGCGCGCAGCGATGGCGCGAAGACTCCTTCCGGTTCCATCGGCGGGTTCGCGAAGGCTTTGAGAAACTTTTGTTTGATCGGTTCGAAGCGAGCTTCCGGCGGCTCTGGGTTTGCGGCTTTGCTGGTCTCTTTCGTGGCCGTATCACCCTCGGACTGTTTGACGGCCGGCGCGCCATCCGTGGCTGCGGATGTCTGGGCCGTGTCGCGATTGGCGGGACTCACACCGAGATGCCCTGTGGCGTGTAGCACACTTCGGAAAAGTTGTTCCGCCGACAGCGGCTTTTCGAGGGCGACCAAAAAACGCTCCAGTGGCGGATCGGACAGACCTTCTGGCATCGTCGACGATCGCTGATACGTGCGTGACAAAGCCAACTCGCGCAGCAGCCATTTTAGGTCGAACTTGTGCTCGACAAATTCCCGCGCCAGCAGGTCGAGCAACACAGGATGCGACGGTGGATTGTCGCTGTGATGCAGGTCGAGCGGATGTACGAGGCCGCGGCCCATCAGCACAAACCACGCGCGGTTGGCGATGTTTCGTGCGAACGCCTTGTTCTCGGACGACGTGATCTGTCCGGCGACGTGCGCCAGCGGGCTGAACTTCGGTCGGCCGGGACTCTTGTTGTTCGTGTCCGGTGGTTCGAGAAACTCCTCTCCCTTCGCGAACGTTGGGATCGCGACCTCGTCAAAGCCGGGGACGCGCGGGCCCGTCGCGAATTTGTCAGGCTTGAAGACGGACTGGAAGTCGAGCTTGCTGGTCATCAGGTTTTCCGCGATGGCCGGAAACTTCACATCGTTCCGCAACGACGTGTTCAAGAACGCGACGTACAAGCCCTGAAAATGTTGTTGCTTGTAGTCTTTGATAAACAGATGGTCGTGACACTGAGCACACTGCAGGTCCATGCCCAAAAACAGCCGGCCGACGTCGCGCGTCAGCACGGGATACTCGACCGCGTTTTGGCCGTAGTGTTCCAGACGCTTGCTCAGGAAGAATGCGGATGCTCGCGTCTGTTCATTCGTCGAGTCCGGGCTGAGCATCTCGCGAACCATCACGTCCCATGGCTTGTTTTGCTGGAACGATGTCCGCAAGTAGGTCAGCCATTCGGGATGCTCGCCACGGCGCTCCATCAGGAGCACGTGCATCAGTTCGGCCATTCGGTGTGGGAACTCGTCGCTGGCCAACAGGCGATCGATCAGTCGTTCACGCTTATCGGCGGCCGAGTCGTTCAAAAACTCGCGAGCTTCCGCCGTCGTCGGGATGCGACCAACCAGGTCCAGAAACGTGCGACGCAGAAACTCCGCATCATCAGCGACCACCGCGAGTGGCTGGCCGGCGATCTTGGCCTCGATCAACGAGTCGATGCGTTGGTGGAGTGACTCATCAGCGAAGCCAGACTGGGCTGCCAGGCACAGCAGCGACAGCGCAACGATTCGGATCAGCCGCAAGTCTGCCGTCACGGGCATACGATTGACCTCGGTTATCTGGGGCAAGTATGAAACGAAGTTGACCCGCAAAGTTCGCTGTGTGGCTGAATTCGCAAGAATTCAGTGTGTTCCATGAAATCTGAACTCTTGCGAGTTCAGCTACTTCCTACGTTCCTCTGCGGGGCTATTTCATCAAAGGCGCAAGAGGCAAGTTTCAAACTTGCCCTACAAATTCGCTCCGACGGCGTGTCATTGTGCCGGATTAAGATGGCCTGGAAAACAGATATCCTGTGAATTTCCGCATAGAGAGTCGAGAGACACGTCGGACGACTCGGTCACTTCGGGGTCGCTTCGAGAATGCGCATCTGCGTCGAGACCTGATGCGTCAGGCCGTCAATCGAGTAGTCGAGCTCGGCGAAAAAGGCGACACATCCTTCGGACGGCGATGTGACATCACCGACACCGCTGTGGATGATCGTGAGCGGATGCTCTTTCCACTGAGCGAGCCGGAAATCCCGCGTCGTTGCCGAGGCGACCCACAGACGCGCTGCTTGCGGGGGCGGAGTGGCTGTGACGGTCAGCCGAGCTTTCCCGTCCACGTCGCTGTGTTTCCACTGAACCTTCGGCATCGGGTTGTCTTTGATGTGATGCCGAGCGAATGCGGCGAGCGCGTTGACGGCTCGTGTGCGATCTTTCTTTCCATCCGCGACAAGCTGCTCCAAATTGTGGCCGGCATTGGGAACGTAGGTCACCCATTTGTCACCGGGAAGGTCGTCCCAATACAGGTTGAGCGCATCGGTGGTCCAGTACGGATCGTTGGCGCCGTTGATCAGGAACTTCGGCAACGTGAGCCGCTCGCGGTAGACCCACGGATCGACCATCGCCCACAGTCGCTTGGCTTCCGGTGTGTCGGGCATCGGGACCAACCCACGTTCGGTGTAGTCGCGAATCTGATCGCTGTAATGGCCGAACGACTTGAGTTGATACGGAGCCTGCTCCTTCATGTTGAGCGTGTCGATGACCATGGGCGCGATGGCTTTCACACGCGGGTCGGTCGCTCCAGTTAGCCACGTGGTCCAACCACGCTTCGACGCTCCGGTGACGATGAATCTCTCGAGCGGTGACTTCCACTCTCGCTCGCTGAACTCCTGAAGTGCGTCCATCGCCTTGACCAGGCTCTTCACCATCGGGAAGAGCAGCGGCCAACGCTCGTCATTGGTTTCGAGGTACCGCACGAACGTTTCGGCAATCAGCGTATCTTCCTTCTTGCCGCCGAGCAGCGGCTGATTCGGGATGCCGTACAAGAACGCGACCGGCGAGCCAATTTTCTTGGCCAGGTCCAGGCCGAATGCGATGCTGCCCTCACCCGCGCGTCCACCCTGGTTCCACAAGAGCATCGTCGCCGCCGGCTTGGTCTCCGCCGGTTGATAGATCTGCAACTGATGCTCCCAAACGATTCCCTGCCAATCCTGCGAAACGAGATGCAGATCAAAGATCGTGTCCTGACCACGGAGGATCTTTTCGCGCAGCTCCCAGCGCGAACCCGGTTCCGGTCGAGAGACGTAGTTCTGTAATCCTGGCGGTATCTGCTGCGACGGCTTGGGGTCGGCCGCCCGAACCGCCGTCATCACAAGACACACGACCGTGAAAGGAACAATCAATTTCGTCCGCATGTTGGTGCTCTCAGTCCGCAAAGGTTCAAAGTGCAATTCCGCGCCGTGCGACTTCAGGTCGCCCAACAATACCCTCGGCAGATTGAACTTTGAACCTCGTGACCCCGCTGCGCCCAACGCGGTTACCTTGCCTGCGTGCGAAGCCGTCGTCCATGTCTCAGAAAAGCGGTTGGCTCCACAGGCGGTCATCGAAAACCTTCGTCAGGATGCGATGCCGGATCAAACGGACGAAGGACCGCTTGCGGCGACGGCGGAGACCGGCATGGTTCTGATCAAGGCGATCTTCACCGAAGTCTTCAAGCAGTTGCAGGCGATAATCGACGGCAAGAACGTGATCGAGATTCCGGTGTTTCAACCGTGACAGGAATTTCAGATGGGGGACTTCGGCCTGGGGACTATAGATCCTTTGAAGGCTGCGGCCCAATCCGAAATCCGAAATCCGAAATCAATTCCGTGCCGGTGCTTCGCTGCCGGCGTCTTGCGACTGCGATTCCCAAGACTTATAGACCGTGCGAGCTGGCTTGAATCGAACGGGGCTGGAAGTGCGCGAGTCGTCGTCGCTGTTGCGGGCCGACGGGTCGACACTGCCGTGGCGCGTGCCAACGGTCGTCCAAGATTCCTTCACCGCGCCGGGACGGTCGAGGAACCTCGGGTCCGGGACCGGAGCCGAGTTGGAATTCACATTGGGTAGCACAAGCGTTGGATTCGTGGCCGTGACTGGTGCCAACATCTTCACCGGATTTGAGATGCCTGGCGCGGCGGTCACCGGACTTGTGATCATAGGCTGTCCAATCACCTGAGCGGTCGGAATCATCGGCGCTGGCGCGAAACCGATGCCTCCGCACGGTCCACACGGAGTTGGGAAACGCTGCGATGGGAAGGGATTCGACAGAATGGGGCCCGATGCCATCGGTGCCGCAGCAAAGACCGGCGTCGTGACGGGAGTGATCGGAGACACTTGTGCCACGGGTGCCGATGTCATCGTGTATGGTTGTTGTCTGACGACTTGCTGCGGCACCAACTGCGTCACCAATTGCGGCACTTGCTGAGTCACCTGATAGGGAACCGAGCGGTAAGATATCTGCGGTTGGTAGACGACCTGTGGAACTTGCTTGGTCACCGGTTTGGGGACGTAGACCATCTGATAGCCCCCTTCATCGACGGTCACGTTTTGGTACGTCGTGACCGGGACGTTCTGCGTGATCGCCTCTTGGCGATATTGCGTGACGACCTCGTTTCGATACGTCATCATTTGCTGCGGGACCATTTGTGTCTCGACGACCGGCTGCTGAGTTTGGCAATTGACGACCGGCTGCTGAGTTTGGCACTTGCAGTTGGCGGCGTGACGATGGGAATTCTGGCATCGCTGGCAACCGCGGCAAAGCCATTTCGCTTCGGCTGTCGTCATGGTCAGCCCGACCGGCATCGCGCCACCCAACACCGCGAGCAACATCACGTTGCGAGTGTGTTTCCACATGCCTGAACTCCTGGGCGATCGCCCGTTGCCCGTCGGAATTCTGTCGCCGGACGGGTTGGCCTTGAATCAATTCCCCAACGGCGCGCATTACGCCGCTTCGCAATTAGAATCGACGTTATTATCGGCAAACTTTAACAGGCCAATCCGGGATTGACGCATCTTTCCCGGAGCGGCACACTTCGCCCCCTTTCCAGGTTCCATTGGATGAAACTAAGGGGAACCAAACTCTGGTGACCCCTCTCTCCGAAGAGGCGAGGGGGCTGGACGGAATCCGAAGACAAGCGCTTCGCGACACGACTCAGCTCGCAAAGGATGGCTGGCCACGATGTCGTACCACTTAATTGACGTCATGCAGCAATTGGGACATCCCAAGCTGCTGGTGATCGGCGACTTGATTCTGGATCGCTATGTCTGGGGTGATGCCGAACGCATCAGCCAGGAAGCGCCGGTCATTCTTTTGCGGCAAGAGCACGATGAGGCGCGGCTGGGGGGAGCCGCCAATGTTGCCAACATGATTCGCGGTCTCGACGCCGACGTGACGATCGCCGGTGTGGTCGGTCACGACACCGACGGCGAAGAACTTCAAGCCGCGTTGATCAATGGCGGCATCGATTGTTCGGCCGTCTTTACTGACGCGACTCGGCCGACGACGGTGAAAATGCGGTTCATCGGCAAAGCTCAGAGCCGGCATCCGCACCAAATCTTGCGAGTCGATCGTGAGTCCCGTCACGCGCTGCCGGAACAACTCGAACAACGGTTCCTCGACGAAATCACGTTGCTGCTCGATGGCCATCAAGCGGTGCTGATCTCCGACTATTCCAAGGGCGTCTGTACGCCGCGAGTGTTGCGGCAAATCATCGAACACGCGAAGGCGCGCGCGATTCCGGTGCTTGTCGACCCGGGTCCGAACGCGAACTATGGGGACTACACCGGAGCGACGGCGATCACACCAAATCGCCTCGAAACAAAACTGGCAACCCAGCGAGAAGTTCGCACGCCGGAAGATGCTTTCATCTCCGGGCGGCAATTGATCGAGCGGCTGCAACTGCAATACGCCTTCGTGACGCTGGACAGAGATGGTATCGCGTTGGCCTTGGCCGACGGTTCCGCCGAATTGTTTCCAACTCGCAAACGCGAGGTCTACGACATCACCGGGGCCGGCGACATGGTCTTGGTTATGATCGGCGTCGGCTTGGCGGACGGCCTGTGCCCGCAAGATCTCTGTCGCTTGGCGAACGTCGCGGGTGGTCTCGAAGTCGAACGGATCGGTGTGGCGGCTATCTCGCGTCAAGAAATCCTGGGGGATTTGTTGGCCGGATCACGCAAGGTTCATGAAAAACTCGGCGAGCTCGACGAACTGGCTCGGTACGTCGAGGCTCGGAAACAACTCGGTCAGAAAGTCGTTTTCACGAACGGCTGCTTCGACCTGCTGCATGCCGGACACGTGCAATACCTGCAAGAAGCCGCGACGCTCGGAGATTGTCTGATTGTTGCACTCAACAGTGATGACAGCGTGCGACGATTGAAAGGCCCGAGCCGGCCAGTGATCACTCAAGAACAGCGAGCGTCGATGGTCGCCGCCCTCGAATGCGTTGATCACGCAATCATCTTCGACGAAGACACACCGCTCGCATTGCTCGAACGCCTGCAACCGCACGTCTTGGTCAAAGGAGGCACGACGTCGGTCGTCGTCGGCCAGGAGATGGTCGAAAGCTACGGCGGCGAAGTGCGAGTGCTCAGCGAAGTGTCTAATGTGTCCACAACTCGAATTGTCACAAGTATCCGCGGGCAGAAAGACGCCGCGTAGATGGAGGAGACAGGAGACAAGTGACAGGAGCCAGAAAGAGTTCCCTGTCTCCTGTGCCTCAACCATGAAACTCGCAATTTGGCTTCCCAACTGGATCGGTGACGTCGTCATGGCGACGCCGTCGCTGCGCGCGTTGCGGCAGCAGTTCGTGGACGCCGAAATCGTCGGAGTTGTGCGGCCGTATGTGGCCGATGTTTTGGCGGGGACGACATTGCTCGACCGAATGTTGATTCACGGATCTCGTAGCAATCAGCCAAATCGCGCCGGCTGGGGCATTTGGCAATCGTTGCGTCGAGAGGAGTTCGACCTCGCCGTTGTGATGCCGAACTCCTTCCGGTCGGCTTGGTGGGCGTGGGCCTCCGGCGCGAAACGAACTCTCGGATTTGCTCGCAACGGGCGGGGTCTGTTATTGACCGATCCGATCCCCGCGCCATCGCTTGCCACGCCGCATCCGGTCTTGGACGAACTGTTGCAATTGGTCGGACAACTCGGTTGTCGCGCCCTGTCGCGCCGGATGGAACTGGCGACGTTGCTGCCGGACGAGCAACGATTGGCGGAGTTTTGGCAGCGACACGGTGATCCTCCAATTCGTAGCCGAATTCGCCAGAGTTCCGACACCGCATTGAGCGACCGGCCGAATGCTTGCGAATTCAGCTACGTTTGCCTCAACACCGGCGGAGCCTTCGGAGCGGCGAAGGATTGGCCAATCGAACACTTCACCGAGTTGGCTCGCCGCATCGCCGTCGATCTTGGACGAATGGTGCTCATCGTCTGCGGGCCGAATGAACGAACCGTCGCTCAACGCATCGCGGCAGAGGTGAAACATCCGCAAGTCGTCAGTTTGACTGACGAACCACTCAGCATTGGGCTTACGAAGGTCGCGATTCGACACGCCGACTTGTTGATCACGACCGATTCTGGGCCGCGACACTTCGCGGCGGCATTTGATGTGCCGGCCATTACGCTCTTCGGGCCGACGCACATCGCTTGGAGCGAGACATTTCATCCCCAAGCGACGCACTTGCAATTGCCCGTCGACTGCGGGCCTTGTCAGCAGCGTGTTTGTCCGCTGGGACATCATCGTTGCATGCGCGACTTGTCCGTCGATCACGTGTTTCGAGAAGTCGTTCGCGTTTTGCCGACCAAGCCACGCGCCGGCATCGCCGCGTAGGTCGGGTATGGCCCACTCGACCGAACCGCCCACGGAAGTAAGACTCAAATGACCAATAAACCGTCCGCACCGCGAGATGACGCGAAACTGCATTGGGCAAACGAGCTGCCGTTGTGGTGGCATTTCGACGTCGAAGCGCGCATGGTCCACCGCGAGACGTTGTGGATCACGGAGAAAATCGAAGAGTTGTTCTCCAAGTACCTCAAGCCGGCGTGTTGGGATCGCATCGTTGAGCGAATCAACGATCTATTTGGTTCGATGTATCGCGAGTTGATTCGGTCGGTGTGGTCGGTGTTTCTCGCTCCGTTGTTCGACTGGCTGTCAAGTATCAACTGGCCGTGGAATTTTGAACTGCGCGGTGTTCACGTGTCGGTGACGCAGTCGCCGTTCTGCCGCATCGTCTTCGACAATCGCATTTCGGACGAACTGCTTGAGCGACTGCGGGTCGATCCGGACTCTTTCTTGGAGGCGGGACAGTCGCTCAAACGCGATGATCGCACGACCGTGGCTCGCGTGCCGCTCAAAGCTCCCAGCCTCAATGGAACAGGCGGCTGGTTCCCCAGTTCGGCGATTGGCGTGTTGAAGCGATTCAACTTGCGTGGCCTGGGGCACACACTGACGCACTTGCTGTGGTTTACGCGAGCGAGTCGTTGTTGGGTGTACGGCCGAAAGATGCTCGATGCCGGCATCGCCACGTCGCGACCGCTCGCGATGATCGAGGAACGTTTGGGTCCGTTACGCTTCCGCTCGTTCGTGCTTACCGAGTTCGTCGAGGGGACGCACTTGGACCAATTCCTGCAACAAACACGATTGTCGTTGCCCGAGCTTGATCGGCTGGCCAGTCAGTTTGCCCAGATTTGGCACACGCTGGGCGAAATGCGGATAATTCACGGCGATCTCAAGGCCGCGAACTTTTTGATGACGCCCGATCGGCAACTCAAGCTCATCGACCTCGACGGCACCTGGCGGCATTGGTTCGATGTGACCTACTTGCCTCGACGTGACCATGACTGGCTGCGGTTCATGAAGAATTGGCGCGGTCAGCCAGAAGTGGCTGCCGCCTTCCGAGCCGCCGTGGCTCGACACGTCGATGAGATATCGTCTTCGCGACAGTCGCAGCAAACACCGGCGCAAATCCGACTGCAACGTGCGGCTTGAAAGAGAACAAGTACGGAGGTGGGTGTGATCGGGAGATAGACCGCACGCGGCCGAGTCGGATATTAACCCGAAGCGTCAGCGAGGGACTGTGACCTCAGCCCGCGCTGACGCTTCGGGTTAGTGTCGGTGGATCCCAAATGTGTCAGATCTGGCCATGCGAGGTATAGGCAGAACCGGTGCCTTTGGAATTCATCTCCCATCTCCTCATTGCCCTTCTATGGTCGAATCATCGCCCCCACTATGCTCGAACTCGCCCCTGAAATTTCGGCTCATCTCGGTGGCGGCGACACGGCGTTTGATCGTGTCTTCTCGCTCACGGGCCAAGTTTTTCGCAACGTAGAAGGTCGCGAAACACTGCGAGCCGAGATCGGTGGACGACCCTACTTTCTGAAGCGACATCACGGACTGGGTTGGAAGCTGATCGCCAAGACGTTGCTCGCTTGCCGCTGGCCCGTGCTGAGTGCTCGCAACGAAGTTTTGGCCGTGCGAGCATTACAACAAGCCGGCATTTCGACCGTCGAGGTCGTGGGCTTCGGCGAACGCGGCCGCAGTCCAGCGACACGGCAATCATTCGTGTTGATGCGCGAGCTGGAAGACTGCAGCGATCTGGAAACACTCTGCGCGACGTGGTCCGAACATCCTCCGGCCCCCGCGTATCGCAGAGCGGTGATCGACGTAGTGGCCAACGTCACTCGCCAGATGCACGCCGCCGGTGTTAATCATCGAGACTTCTATCTTTGCCATTTGTGGTTGGATCGCTTTTCGATTGGTGATGTCCAACAACTCAACGATGGGTTGCGCACCGCTTCACCCGCCTTACCTGCCGCACCGCGTCTCTGCGTGATGGACCTCCATCGAGCAATGCGTCGTCGCCGAGTGCCGATGTGGTGGCTTGCGAAGGATCTCGCGGGGTTGTTGTTTTCGGCTTGGGATTGCGGGCTGACGAAGTCGGACTGCGTCCGCTTCGTGCGAGCGTATCGCGGCAGGTCTGCTCGTAAGGTCTTCGCCTCGGAGCGTCGCCTCTGGCAAGTCGTCCTTTGGCGAGCCGCTCGCCTTTTCCGAAAAACCCATCTCCGCCAACCGGGCATGTCGTTGAACGTACCGCGAGTGTGTCTGAAACCGCGCGACCAAATCGCAGCCAAGTCACCGTCAAATCCACATTGGACTTCAGACTTGCGGTCCTCCGCCTCTCTGACCTCTGACCCCCGGGCACTCTCATGAAAATCGGCCTCGTTCTCGATCACTTCGATTTCCGCCGCGGCGGCGTGGAGCAATGGACCGATCAGTTCGCTCGCAAGCTGCTGCGGCTGGGGCATGAGGTCCATGTCGTGGCGTCATCGTTCGGTCCGATGACTGACCGCGTCGGAATCGTGCGGTGCGCAGAGACAGTGGCGGAAAAAATCGCGGTCGGAGTGCGGCCACGTTGGATCGTGCCGCATACGATCCCGCCTCATCGAGGCCGGTTAGACCGCGCGCGAGCGGCCGAAGAGATTCTTCAGCAACTCGATCTCGACATCATTCACGACATGGGCTTTGGCTGGTATTGCGACATATTTCAGCCACATGGCGGCTCGCGCGCGGCGGCGGAAGAACGGAATCTGGTGTTGTGCCCGGCGTGGTTGCGTCCGTTGAAGCGAGTCGTCTCGTTGCTGTTGCCGCGATATCGCGAGTTCGCCAAACTGACGATACGACAGTTCCGCGCGTCGCCTGGCCCGATCACCTTGGCGTTGTCGCAAATGGTCTTTCGCGACATGCAGAGGCTGCACGAACTGCCTGACGCTCGCTTGCGATTGATCTATAACGGTGTTGATGTGGACCGCTTCACGCCGGCGCATCGTCATTCGCATCGCCATTCGACTCGCGCGCGATTAGGCCTTGCCGACGGCGACATCACCTTCTTGATCGTGGCTCACAACATGGAGCTCAAAGGCGTGCCGACGCTGATCCGCGCGCTCGGACTGTTACGTGGCGAAGGCGTGCCCGCGAAAGCCGTCGTGGTTGGCGGTAAGCGAACGAGCGCGATGCGAGAATTGGCTCGTTGGACCGGCGTCGAACGGCACGTCACACTCGTCGGTCCTGTCGACGATCCTCGCGACTTTTACGCCGCTGCCGATGTGTACGTGCAGCCGACGTTCTATGACCCGTGCAGTTTGGTCGTACTGGAAGCGCTCGCCAGCGGCTTGCCCGTGATCACCACGCGATTCAACGGTGCCAGCGAACTGCTCACTCGTGGCGAACAGGGCTACGTGCTGGATGACCCCGCCGATGCGACGTCGCTCGCCGAACTGATGCGACAAACTCTCAACGCCGATCGCCGTGCCGTGATGGCTCGATCCGCTCGACAGCTTGCTCTGCGACATACGTTCGACGACAACGTGCGACAGATCGTCGACGTCTATGAAGAGGTCGCTCAACTCCGCCCCGCCGCTCACCGTCGCCTACCGTTCGCGGCGTAATACAAGCGTTCTGCTTGTGTCTCGCGAATGCTGGGCGAAGTTGAATCACGCACCAGCGGGCCGCTCTTACTAGCCGGTTAGGCACGCGCATCGACAACGAATTGTCGAGCCAACCACTCGCGACCATTGAGCACGATCCGTACGTCGAACGGGAACCAGGTTTGAATCCGCGCATGACGCTGACCGAAGGGCGCATCGTCGTTTCACTCGCCCTGCCAAGACTCAGCGCACCTTGTGCCATTTGCGAGTGCATGCTTGGATCGAGACGGCATTCCAACAATGCTTCTGGACGCGATTGAAGAATCTACAATCGCCACGAAACCTCGAAAATATCCGCTGTCGGCACAATCTGGAACCCTCCTCGTGGTTAACCCGTGGGGCTTGTGGCACGGCCATTGCTGCAAGGTCTCTCGGCCCCGGAGTCACAGGAGATTTTCGGCTCGCGGGAGCAAGCGCTCATCGCACTTGTTGAGCAGATTTGAGGTGTGACATGTTTCGCTCGGTATGGCTGAATTTATCAACTGTGTCGCCCAGTGCTTCGCAAGCCGCGCAGGGAAAGCGTTCGGCGCAGAAGCAGGCTCAGAACAGGCTCGCTTGAGCCGTGTCACTCCTCGGGCGTGACCTGTGATCGCGGCCTCGATGTCTCCGTCGCTGAACTCACCACTGTTACAGCGGATGCCATACGGCGCGATTGCGGTCTTACGCCCCGCTCCAACAGAGACGTTCCGGACGCGTCTCGTTCACCAACACAAACGTCCGAGGGAACACCGTCATGTCCAAAAAATCCAAAGCGACTCGCATCGATCTATTCACGTTTTCAACGCCACAGATGCGCGCCTTCCACATGTCGTGGGTGGCGTTCTTTCTGTGCTTCTTCGCGTGGTTCGGCATCGCACCGCTGATGAAAGTTGTGCGAGCCGAGATGAACTTCACGCAGGATCAAATCGGTTGGTGCATCATCGGGTCAGTGGCAATTACGATTCTGGCGCGATTGATCATCGG
>CAZPUJ010000517.1:0-3779 GCA_964589725.1 uncultured Planctomycetaceae bacterium | reverse complement strand
GCCTTCAACGACAACAAGCCGTTCGATGAATTCACGATTGAGCAACTTGCCGGCGACCTGCTGCCGAAACCGACGATGGAACAAGTCCTCGCCACCGGCTTCAACCGCAACCATCGCGGCAACGCGGAGGGGGGCATCATTCCGGAGGAGTACGCGGTCGAGTACGTCGTCGATCGCGTGGACACGACGGCGACCGTGTGGCTCGGCCTGACGCTCGGCTGTTGCCGCTGCCACGACCACAAGTTCGACCCGTTCTCGCAGCGCGAGTACTACCAACTCTTCGCGTTCTTCAACAACGTGCCGGAACGCGGCCGAGCGGTCAAATTCGGCAACTCGCCGCCGTTCATGAAGACGCCGACCATCGAACAACAACGGCAATTCGAGCAGTTGCTAGTAGTCGCACAAGACAATTCAGAACAACTGACGATGATGGAATCCTCGGTGCAACAAGCCCAATCCACTTGGGAGCGCGGGCTTGTCGGCAGTTCGCGCAGTGCGAGTCTCTCCGTCGATTGGACGATGACTCGCGGAGAGATGTTGCATCTGCCGTTCGACCGTGATGGTTCGCCGGCACCGAGTAAAGTCGATCCTTCAAAGAGCCATCGCCATCAACCAGCACCTCTGGGCCCGACATCGGGACCGCCGGTCGTCAAAGTAGCGGATCGCACTCCAATCGTTCTGGGCGACGGGCAACTCGGCAAAGCGGCCGTTTTCGACGGAGAACGGCGGTTTGCGGTTGGAGACGTCGCGAACATCGGCTTCTATGATCCGTTCTCGATGTCGGCCTGGATTCGCTCGGAAGCTCCATCAGGAACGATCCTGTCGCGAATGTCCGATGACCCGAATTCGGACGGATACAACCTCTGTCTCGAAAACGGCAAGTTGCAACTCAACCTCATCAAGCGTTGGCTGGATGACGCGCTGCGTGTGGAGACGGCCGAGCCGATTCCGCTCGACCGATGGGTGCATGTCGCCGTGGTCTACGATGGCTCGCGCTTCGCCGATGGTGTGCGGTTCTTCGTGAACGGTCAGCCAGCCAAGCTGCGGGTTGTTTTGGATGAACTCAATCAGGCCTTCGCGTCCAAAGATGTTTTCCGCATCGGTTTTGGAGGTCTTACTCCGGCATTTCACGGCGCGATCGACGACGTGCGACTGTTCGATGTCCAACTCCGCGACAAGGAGATCGCCATCCTCGCCGTAGCGGAATCGATCCGGCAAATCGCCGGCATACCGCCGGCACAACGCTCGGCGGCTCAATCGATCAAGCTGCGCGCGTGCTTCATGTCGGAGTATGCTCCAGCCAATATTCGTGACCTGTATCGCGAGCAACTTCGGCTCGACGAGGAAGTCCATCGGCTCGACTCGTCCTTCCCGACGACGATGATCATGGAAGAATTGCCGGCACCGCGTCCGACGCATGTGCTGATGCGCGGTGCGTACGACCGTCCGGGCGATCGAGTCTTCCCAGAAGTGCCCCAGTCGCTGCCGGTCCAACTTCCAAAGACAGAGCACGCCAATCGTCGCGACCTCGCGCGTTGGTTGGTCTCGCCGGACAACCCGCTGACCGCACGAGTCACCGTGAATCGCTTCTGGCAGCAACTTTTCGGCCAAGGTCTCGTGAAGACGGTCGATGACTTCGGCTCGCAAGGTGACTGGCCGACGCATCCAGAGTTGCTTGATTGGCTGGCGGTCGAATTTGTAGGTCAGGCTTTCCAGCCTGACTCGACTGAGTCAACGACGTCCGCGGCGAATCGAGTCAGGCTAGAAAGCCTGACCTACAAGGCCTGGGACACCAAACGCTTCCTTCGCCAGATCGTGACGTCGGCCACGTATCGCCAGTCTTCGCGAACGACTGTCGAGTTGTTAGCTCGCGATCCGGAGAATCGGTTGCTCGCGCGCGGACCACGCTCACGGCTGTCGGCCGAGATGGTGCGCGATCAGGCGTTGGCGGCGAGCGGTTTGTTGGTCGAGCGACTCGGCGGGCCGTCGGTGAAACCGTATCAGCCGGACGGTCTGTGGGACGATCTGCAAAACACCGAGAAATACGTGCAAGATCACGGACCTGGTTTGTATCGCCGCGGGTTGTACACGTTTTGGAAGCGAACGATCGCTCCACCGATGATGGTCACGTTCGACGCGGCCGGTCGTGAGACATGCATCGTGCGCGAGACGCGCACTAATACGCCGTTGCAGGCATTGGTATTGCTCAACGAGGTCAGCTTCGTCGAGGCCGCTCGCCATTTGGCCGAGCGGACGTTGCGAGAGGCGAGTTCCGATGTCGACTCGCGATTGTGGCAGGCGTTCCGCTTGGTGCTGACACGCGATCCGGCCCAACGCGAACTGAGCGTGCTGCGTCGCAGCCTCGAACGTCATCGCGAGCACTATCGCCAGCATCCGGCCGACGTGGAGAAAATCCTCCGCATCGGCGAGTCATCCGCCGATCCATCGCTCGATCCCGGCGAGGTCGCCGCGTGGACGGCGATCGCTGGCTCGATTCTCAATCTCGACGAGGCCGTCACGAAGGAGTAAGACTTCGGAGCGCTCCGGCTTGACGGGGCCTTGGAATCGTCGCGGAGCGGCTTTCTTTGGATGAGGCGAGCACGCTCGACAATCACAAATCCAAAAGGCTTCGCCCAAAATTCCAACGCTCCGACGAGCCGGAGCACTCCCAAATGACAACCAACGAGGCAAACATGTCCGTCGAAATCGCCATCGTCTACGAAGGGCAACTGCACTGCGTCGCGACCCACGGACCGTCGGGAGCAACGCTGGCGACCGATGCGCCGGTCGACAATCACGGCAAGGGAGAGAACTTCTCGCCGACGGATCTCGTCGGCGCGGCGCTGGGGACGTGTGTAATGACCGTCATGGGCATCGTGGCCGAGCGACACGAGCTTGATCTGACCGGCACGCAAATTCACGTCGTCAAGGAGATGATCCAGCAGCCGGTGCGTCGCATCGGCCACCTAGGCGTGACGATCACCGTGCCCGCGGACAAAGCCGCACGGTTATCGGAGTCGGATCGAAGCAAGCTCGAATCGGCGGCCAAACATTGCCCGGTGCATCAGAGCTTGCATCCCGATGTGCGGACGACGATCGACTTCGTGTATGCCGCAAGTTCGTAGTCCCGGCTTCAGCCGGAATTGCCGCTTATACCTCGCACGGCCATCCGTGAGACATTCTGGCGAGCGGGGCGGCGTCAGCCCCCCGGTAGATTCGCCGCGGGACCGGGGGGCTGACGCCGCCCCGCTCGCCTGTCTCATTCGAGGCCGCGCGAGGTATAGATCCGGTGCTCGCCGCACCAATCCTGAACTCACCGCCTGAAGGCGGAACTACGAGCGCTTATTCTCCAGAATTTCTTGTCGTCCTTCCTGCATGCCGAGTTGGCTCATCTTGCGATACAGGTTCGTGCGGTGCAGGCTGAGCAGGCGCGCGGCTTCGGACATGTTGCCTTTGACGCGACGAACGGCTCGGCGGATGTATTCCTGTTGGAACTTGTTGGTCGCGTCGGTGAGGCCCAGGTCGGAGGCGGTGTCCAGGAACGTGTCCCGTTCGGGTGTCAGGATGAAGGCGATGTCGTCGGCCTCGACGTGCGGGCCGGGGGCGAGGAACGCGACACGTTCCATCAAGTTGCGAAGCTCGCGCACGTTGCCGGGCCAGCCGTGAGCCTGCAAGCGTTTCTTCGCTTCGGCCGACAGGCTCAAGCTCGGTCGACGCGCTTGCTGGCCGAACTTGTCGAGGAAGAATTCCGCGAGCGGAAGCACGTCGTCGGAACGATC